>NZ_JACHCG010000004.1:0-313356 GCF_014200595.1 Pedobacter cryoconitis | reverse complement strand
ATTGAGGGGTAAAGTTTTTAATAACAATATAGAAAAAAACAAAAAACAATGCCAACCATTCAACAATTAGTTAGAAAAGGTAGAGTAGCACTGGAGTTCAAGAGTAAGTCTCCTGCGTTGGACAGCTGTCCACAGCGAAGAGGTGTATGTACACGTGTATATACCACTACCCCTAAAAAACCAAACTCAGCAATGCGTAAAGTTGCACGTGTACGTTTGACCAATGGAAAAGAAGTTAACGCTTATATTCCTGGAGAAGGTCACAACTTACAGGAGCACTCCATTGTATTGATCCGTGGTGGTCGTGTTAAAGATTTACCAGGTGTACGTTATCACATCATCCGTGGAGCATTAGATACTTCAGGAGTTGCTGGTCGTAACCAACGTCGTTCAAAATACGGTACTAAACGTCCTAAACCAGGTCAGGTAGCTGCCGCACCAACAAAAGGTAAAAAGAAATAATTAGGAGGAACAGAAAATGAGAAAGTCAAAACCAAAAAAGAGAATTATCCTTCCTGATCCGAAATTTAACGATGTTCAGGTGACGAGATTTGTAAATAATATGATGTACGATGGAAAAAAATCTATCGCTTACTCTATTTTTTATGATGCAGTAGAATTAGCTGAGAAAAAAGCTGGTGAAAATGGATTAGAAGTATGGAAACGTGCTTTAACAAATGTAATGCCTGCTGTAGAGGTTAAGTCACGCCGTGTTGGTGGTGCTAACTTCCAGGTTCCTACTGAAGTTCGTCCGGACCGTAAAATTGCTTTAGGCATGAAATGGTTAATTTCTTATGCACGCAGACGTGGTGAAAAAACCATGAAAGAAAAATTAGCAGGAGAAATCGTTTCAGCTGCTAAAGGTGAAGGTGCTGCTGTTAAAAAGAAAGAAGATACGCATAAAATGGCTGAAGCCAACAAAGCGTTCTCACATTTCCGTTTTTAATTACTGAAAACATAAGATGTCAAGAGATTTAAAATTCACAAGAAACATTGGTATTGCTGCGCACATTGATGCTGGTAAAACCACTACTACAGAGCGTATCCTTTATTATGCTGGTGTTAGTCACAAAATTGGTGAAGTGCACGAAGGTGCTGCAACAATGGACTGGATGGCACAGGAACAGGAACGTGGTATCACTATTACTTCTGCTGCTACTACTGTTGGTTGGAAATATAGAGGACAAGATTACCATATTAACATCATTGATACACCGGGTCACGTGGATTTTACCGTTGAGGTAAACCGTTCACTTCGTGTATTGGATGGATTGGTATTCTTATTTTCTGCGGTTGATGGTGTTGAGCCTCAATCTGAAACTAACTGGCGTTTGGCTAACAACTACAACGTTGCCCGTATTGGCTTCGTAAACAAGATGGACCGTAATGGTGCAGATTTCTTGAAAGTTGTTGGACAGGTTAAAAGCATGTTAGGCAGTAATGCAGTTCCTTTACAATTACCTATCGGTGCTGAAGAAGGCTTTAAAGGGGTTGTTGATTTAATCAATAACCGTGGTATCGTTTGGAATGAGCATGATAAAGGGATGACCTTTACTGAAGTGCCAATTCCAGAAGATATGCTGGATGAAGTTGCTGAATGGAGAGAAAAATTATTAGAATCTGTTGCTGAGTATGATGAGACTTTGATGGAGAAATTCTTCGAAGCTCCTGAAACTATCACTGAACGTGAAGTTTTAGATGCATTACGCCAGGCAGTATTGGATGCTAAAATTGTACCTATGGTTTGTGGTTCATCTTTCAAAAATAAAGGTGTTCAGACCATGCTTGATTACGTGATGGAATTATTGCCTTCACCAATGGATCAGGAAGGTGTAGTTGGAACTAATCCAAATACAGGTGAAGAAGTTTTACGTAAACCAAGTGAGGCAGAGCCTTTTGCAGCTTTAGCATTTAAAATTGCAACAGATCCTTTCGTAGGTCGTTTATGTTTTATCCGTGTTTACTCGGGTAACTTAGAGGCTGGTTCATATGTATATAACGCACGTTCTGAGAACAAAGAGCGTATCTCCCGTATCTTCCAAATGCATGCAAACAAGCAAAACCCTATTCCAAATGTTGGAGCTGGTGATATTGCTGCGGTTGTAGGCTTTAAAGATATCAAAACAGGTGATACACTTTGTGATGAGAAAAACCCAATCATTCTGGAGTCAATGAACTTCCCTGAGCCGGTTATCGGATTAGCTATTGAGCCTAAAACTCAGGCTGATGTTGATAAATTAGGTATCGGACTTTCTAAATTAGCTGAAGAAGATCCTACGTTCAGAGTACAAACTGATGAGGATTCTGGTCAGACAATTATCTCTGGTATGGGTGAGCTTCACTTAGATATCCTGATTGACCGCTTAAAACGTGAGTTTAAAGTAGAGGTTAACCAGGGAGCGCCACAGGTTTCTTACAAAGAAGCAATCACTGGTACTGTTCAACACCGTGAGACGTATAAAAAACAATCTGGTGGTCGTGGTAAATTCGCGGACATTCAAATCGTTATTTCGCCAATCGATGCTGACTTTGAAAAAGGTGGTTTACAATTTGTAAACGAAATTACTGGTGGTTCTATTCCCCGTGAATTTATTCCTTCAGTTGAGAAAGGATTTGCTGCTTCAATGTCTAACGGAGTTTTAGCTGGATACCCACTTCCGGATATGAAAGTTCGTTTAATTGATGGTTCATTCCACGCAGTCGATTCAGATGCTTTATCTTTCGAACTTGCTGCTAAAATGGCATATCGTGAAGCATTACCTAAATGTAGCCCGGTATTGATGGAGCCAATCATGAAAATCGAAATCTTAACCCCTGAAGAAAACATGGGTGATGTTATCGGTGACATGAACCGTCGTCGTGGTCAATTATTAGGTATGGATACACGTAATGGTTCTCAGGTAATTAAAGCAACTGTACCACTTTCTGAAATGTTCGGTTATGTAACTCAGTTACGTACAATCACTTCAGGCCGTGCAACGTCTACTATGGAGTTCGATCACTACGAACCAGCTCCAAGAAACGTAATGGAAGAAGTAATTGCTAAATCAAAAGGCAGAATCAAATCTGCTGATTAATAAAAAATAAATCAGCTGCCTGTTATTAATAGCTCTAACAGGCGGCTTTAAATAAAAATAAGATGAGCCAAAGAATCAGAATTAAATTAAAATCTTACGATTACAACTTAGTAGATAAATCTGCTGAGAAAATCGTTAAGACTGTAAAACCTACGGGTGCAGTTGTTAGTGGACCAATTCCATTGCCAACAGAAAAGAAAATCTTCACTGTTTTACGTTCACCACACGTGAACAAAAAAGCACGTGAGCAGTTTCAATTATGTGCATACAAACGTTTGTTAGATATTTATAGCTCTAACTCTAAAACTGTTGATGCGTTGATGAAACTTGAATTACCTAGCGGTGTTGAAGTAGAAATCAAAGTTTAATGCTTTTTTAGCTTACAAAGAAAAAGGCCTTCGGAATTTCCGGAGGCCTTTTTCTTTGTAAGCAGGTTTTTCTTGCTGGTTTATTATGAAAAACAACCTTTCCATTTTGGAAGACTTTTTTATTGTTAATAAGATATAATTGAGTTGTTTTATGTGTTAATTTATTGTTTATTAGTGTTTTATGGCTTTGTCTTTATTTGTGGCATTCGCTTGGAAGAGGTGGTAAATATTAAAATTAACACACCATATTCATAATGAAAAAACTACTACTGGCAATCATCGCGATGACAGCTCTTGCGTTCAATGGATACGCACAACAAGATACCTTAAAAGTAAAAAAAGATACAGTGGCCCGTTCACTGCCTTCACCTATTGATTCACCTCCTTTTCCAAGTTCGGAGTGGGATGGGGCTCCTTTAATTGGTGTGAATTCTGAAGCACCAAATTATCCTTTACAAAAGCTACTGGGCCTGAAGGGGCGTTTCAAAATATATGGCTGGCTAGATTTTGGTGGAAATATAAGTTCATCGAAACATTCAAATGCACCTGAATCTTATGATATCGTACCTAACGGTGTTGGACTGGATCAGGCCATCATCAAAATAGAAAGACAGCCTAATACGGTACAGATAAAACATTTCGATTACGGATTTTTATTTACTAATATATTCGGAACTGATTACCGGTATACCACAGGTAAAGGTTACTTCAGTGATCAGCTGCTGAAACATAACAATAAGTATGGCTATGACCCTGCCGAGATTTACGGATTACTTTACTTTCCTAAAGTTGCGGATGGGCTGATCTTAAAGATTGGTCGTTTTATTTCTCCTGCTGATATTGAAGCACAATGGGCACCTGATAATTATTTATATTCCCATTCATTGATGTTCACGGTCGATCCCTATACTTTCACAGGGGTACAAGCTACGTTTAAATTAGGGGCGCACTGGCAGTTAATGGCAGGAGCACATGCTGGTAATGATATGGCTCCATGGAGTAACTCTGCTAGTTTAAATGGATTGCTGATGGCACGTTGGGTATCTGCTGATAATAATAACTCTCTTTTTGGAGGGATCAATTCACTAGGATCAGGAAAGTATAAAAATAACCATGATAACCTGCAAATGTTGGTTGCAACATGGGGACATCGTTTCAATGGAACTGTGCATATGATGACCGAAGTTTATTACATGTGGCAAAAAGATGCGCTGGTTGGTGGTACGGTGATAGACGGACCTCCGCAAGATTTTTATACTGGAGTTGGTGCAGGAAATCTGATACCGGGAACTTCAAAAGCTGTTGGTGCGGTCAATTATTTCCAGATTAAATTTTCTGCCAAAGATTACCTTTCAGTCCGCAATGGTTATTTGAGTGATCCACAAGGAAACAGAACAGGTTATGCTACTCAATATTCAGATCATACAATTGGCTTTGTACACCACTTTAATAGTTTGATTATGATTCGTCCTGAAATCAGGTATGAACATGCTTATAAAGATGGGATAACGCCTTATGATAATGGAGTTAAAAAAGATCAGTATACTGCTGCAATGGATATAATTGCAAGATTTTAAGTGTTGTAAATTTCAGTTTAATAAAAATGCCGCTGGTTTCCAGCGGCATTTTTTGTGTTAAAGCAGGTTCGGGTATTAAAGGCCCCGGCCTCTGTATTCATCCAGTTTATTACGTTCATCCTGTAATTCTCTGGCTAATTTCTTTTCTTTTTCATTGGCTTTCACTTTATAAGCCTGGTATTCTTGTGAAATTTCTTCATACAAGCCGGTTCTGTATTTGGCTTCATGTGTGTTTTTAGCAGATCTGATGGTCACAAAAGCAAAGCCTAATGCAAGGACGATAATCAGTGTCCATACGATCGTATTATAAGTTCCCTTAGCGAAAGAAATACCTAAAAAGTTGATCTCATTCACTTTTGAATTTGAAGTGGCCAGAGAGTTCTCATTTCCTTTAATCTGGTTATTCAGTTCAGTAATTGTTTTAGCCTGTTCTGCTACCTTTGCATTTGTTGTTTTATAAGTATTGCGTTCTTTCCGGATAGAATCAGTTACACTTTTATAAAAAGAAGAAAGTCTGTATGGGTTGATCAATTTATAAGTGCTGACCGTTTTTGATTTTGCAAGCATCAATTCATACTGACCTCTTAGGCTTGGGTCTGCTTTTGCACTATCAACAGGTAGTTTTACCTGTGCATTGGTCTGCATAAATGATAGGTTAATCATCACAAGGGTAAGGAGCGGGAATAGGAATTTGTTCATTTGGAATAGATTATTTATAATTTAACAATGAGATTTTAATTTTATTGTGTTTTGATTGTAGATAGTATATTTGTCTCAATGTCGGTATTACTATTTACAATTATTGTTTTGGCTGGTGCTTTTTTAGCGGGACTGGTTGGTTCTTTAACAGGCTTAGGCGGTGGGGTCATCATAATTCCCCTATTAACACTGGTTTTAGGAGTTGATATCCACTATGCAATCGGTGCTTCTATCGTTTCGGTTATTGCTACTTCTTCCGGTTCAGCGGCGGCCTATGTCAAAGAAGGAATTACCAATATCCGGATTGGGATGTTCCTGGAAATTGCAACGACAATCAGTGCAGTTATAGGGGCAGTAATTACGGTTTATATCAACCCCGGCTATATTGCAGTAATTTTCGGTTGTATACTCCTTTTTTCTGCGGCAATGATGGTACGTAAAAAGGTAGATCATTCGGATGACAGAACAACGGGTTTGTTAGCTAATTTCTTTAAGTTAAACGGAAGTTATCCTACGGCCGGTGGAACGGTTAAGTATGGCGTACATAATGTAGTAGGCGGCTTTATTATGATGTTTGTGGCAGGAATTATTTCCGGATTACTTGGAATTGGCTCAGGGGCTTTAAAAGTAGTGGCTATGGATAATATCATGCGTTTACCTTTTAAAGTGTCTACAACGACCAGTAATTTCATGATGGGGGTTACTGCTGCTGCGAGTGCAATCGTCTATTTACACCGCGGACAAATTGACCCGGGAATAGCAATGCCGGTTACATTAGGCGTGTTAACGGGAGCTACAGTAGGCTCTAAACTATTAGTAAAAACAAATACTGACAAACTTAAAGTTATATTTGCCGTCGTAGTCACTTTCCTGGCGCTGCAAATGATTTATAATGGATTAGCGGGAAAACTGTAATGAAGCAAACGGGTAAACATTATTTCGCGGATAAAGATATACAAGTCATTCTGGGCACTTTGCTCCGGGTAGGGGTGATCGCTTCGATGCTGGTGGTTTTTATCGGAGGAGTGATTTATCTGAGCGGATATAGCCGTGAAATCATTGATTACAGCGTTTTTAATCCTTCGAAAGCAAAATATTCTTCAATTCTGGCTATCTTTCAGGGCTTAAGTGCTTTAGATGGAAGAGCTATCATACAATTCGGAACTTTACTCCTGATTTTTACCCCGGTTACACGTGTCGTTTTTTCGATTTTCGGCTTCCTGATTGAGCGCGATTATTTGTATGTGCTGATTGGCGTGTTTGTATTGTGTGTAATTCTGATCAGTTTGAGTAACAAGCTGGTAGGATAAATAATGGCTTAACTGCGTTTTATCCGATCTCTCCAAAAATAATAGCATTTATTTACAAAATAAATTCGCTAACTATTTGATCATTAAGATTTATTTCTTATTTTTGCCCTCCCTTAATAGGGATGTGTATCCACCTTGAACGAAGCCCTACTGCTTCGATGGGTGTTAAATTTAAAAAAGAAAATGTCAGGTATTATTGGAAAAAAAGTAGGAATGACCAGCATTTTCGACGCCGATGGAAAAAACATTCCATGTACGGTGATCGAAGCTGGGCCTTGTGTTGTAACACAGGTTAAGACCGCAGAGAAAGACGGTTACGTTTCAGTTCAGTTAGGCTTCGATGAAGCTAAAGAAAAGAACACCACCAAGCCTTTAAAAGGCCACTTTGCGAAAGCAAGCACAACTCCAAAACGTAAGTTGGTAGAATTTGAACCGTTTGAGGAATCGTTGAATTTAGGCGATACTGTTACGGTTAACATTTTTGCTGAAGGCGATTTTGTTGATGTAGTTGGTACTTCGAAAGGTAAAGGTTTTCAAGGTGTTGTGAAACGCCATGGATTTGCGGGTGTGGGTGGACAAACTCACGGTCAGCATAACAGAATGCGTGCGCCAGGTTCATTGGGTGCAGCTTCGTATCCAGCACGTGTATTTAAAGGTATGCGTATGGCAGGTAGAATGGGTGGAGATAGAGTGAAGGTTCAGAACTTACAGGTTTTGAAAGTTTATGCAGATCAAAATCTTGTTGTAGTTAGTGGTTCCATTCCAGGAGCTAAAGGTTCTTACGTAATCTTAGACAAGTAAGCAGATGGAATTAAATGTAGTAAACATTTCAGGAAAAGAGACAGGTGCCAAGGTGCAACTTCCTGAGTCGGTATTTGGTGTAACACCTAGCGATCATGCAATTTATTTAGATGTTAAACAGTATTTGGCTAATCAACGTCAGGGTACTCACAAGTCTAAACAACGTAATGAAATCGCTGGTTCAACACGTAAATTGTATAAACAAAAAGGAACTGGTGGTGCTCGTGCGGGTAGTATCAAATCTCCATTGTTTAATGGTGGTGGTCGTGTATTCGGTCCTCAACCACGTGATTACAGTTTTAAACTGAACAAAAAATTAAAATCACTGGCACGTAAATCTGCGTTGTCATATAAAGCTCAGGATTCAAACATCCTTGTTTTAGAAGATTTTACTTTTGATTCAATCAAAACTAAAAATTACATCGCTTTAGTTAATGCGTTAAGCTTAACTGGTGAGAAAACTTTATTGGTTTTACCTGTTCAGGATAACAATATTTATTTATCAAGCAGAAACATCCAGAAAGTAAAAGTAATTACTGTAGATCAGATCAATACATATGATGTATTAAACTGTGGTAAACTTTTATTAACTGCAAACACTGTTAAAACATTGGAGGAGGCATTTGCCAAGTAATATGGAATTTTTAAAAAAACCAATACTAACCGAAAAAGCGTCTGCACTTACAGAAAAGTCAAGCCGTTTTACTTTCCAGGTTGAACACAAAGCAAACAAATTGCAAATTAAACAAGCTATCGAAAAAATGTATGGTGTTAACATCCTTGCAATCAATACTATGATTGTAAACGGAAAGTTAAAATCAAGAAATACAAAAGGTGGTTTAGTTACGGGTCGTAGCCCGAAATACAAAAAAGCGATTGTTACTCTGGCAGCAGGTGAAACAATTGATTATTACGCGAACATTTAATAAGAATTGAATATTTTATAACTATGGGCTTAAGAAAATTTAAACCAGTCACTCCGGGTACCCGCTTTAGAGTTGGGGCCAGTTTTTCGGAGATTACAGCAACCAAGCCCGAAAAATCATTGGTTGTTTCTTCTAAGAAATCGGGAGGACGTAACAATACAGGAAAGATGACTATGCGCTACATGGGTGGTGGTCACAAAAAATCTTACCGTTTAATTGATTTTAAACGTGATAAGTTTGATATTCCTGCAACAGTTGCTACTGTTGAATACGATCCAAACCGTACTGCACGTATCGCATTATTACATTATGCTGATGGTGAGAAGCGTTACATTATTTCACCAGAAGGCTTACAAGTTGGGCAAAAAGTATTATCAGGTGATACAGCGACTCCAGAAGTTGGAAACGCTTTAAAATTATCAAATATCCCTTTGGGATCAATTGTACACAACGTGGAGATTCATCCAGGTCGTGGTGCTCAATTGGCTCGTAGTGCTGGTGCTTATGCACAATTAGCTGCGCGTGATGGTAAATATGCTACATTGAAAATGCCATCAGGTGAGACAAGATTAATCTTGACTACTTGTTTAGCAACAATCGGATCTGTTTCAAATTCAGATCACGCAAATGAAGTATTAGGTAAAGCAGGTCGTAAACGTTGGTTAGGACGTCGTCCTAGAACACGTCCGGTTGCGATGAACCCTGTCGATCACCCAATGGGTGGTGGTGAAGGTCGTTCATCAGGTGGTCAGCCAAGATCAAGGAATGGTATGTATTCTAAAGGCTTCAAGACCCGTCAACTTAAAAAATACTCAAATCGTTTCATCATAGAGAAAAGGAAGAAATAATGGCTCGTTCGATTAAAAAAGGACCTTATATTGACCATAACGTAGAGAAGAAAGTAGTATCTATGAATGATTCAGGCAAAAAGTCTGTCATTAAAACTTGGTCACGCAGATCAATGATCTCACCAGATTTTGTGGGTCATACATTTGCAGTGCATAACGGTAATAAATTTATACCGGTATACGTAACAGAAAACATGGTTGGTCACAAGCTGGGAGAGTTTGCTCCAACCAGAACATTTAGGGGTCACTCTGAAAAGAAAAAATAATTAAGAGATGGAAGCAGTAGCGAAATTAAACAATTGTCCAACCTCACCACGTAAGATGCGTTTGGTTGTAGATCTTATCAGAGGTGAGCGTGTTGAGAAAGCATTACATATTTTAAAATTTACCAATAAAGAAGCGGCAATACGAGTTGAAAAACTTTTGTTATCAGCAATCAAAAACTGGGAAACTAAAAATGAAGGTTCTCGCCCTGAAGAAAACCAATTATACGTGAAAACGATAATGGTTGGTGGCGGCCGTCAGTTGAAAAGACTGAGACCAGCACCTCAAGGTCGTGGTTACAGAATACGTAAGCGTTCTAACCATGTAACTTTGATAGTAGATAGTAAAAACGTTGAAACTCAAACTAATTAGTAGAAATGGGACAAAAAGCACATCCAATAGGAAACAGGTTAGGAATCATCAGAGGTTGGGATTCTAACTGGTTCGGTGGCAACAACTATGCTGACAAATTAGTTGAGGACGAAAAAATAAGAAAATATCTTTCTGTGCGTATCGCAAAAGGAGGAGTAGCTAAAGTAGTTATCGAACGTACGTTAAAACGTATCACTGTAACTATCCACACTGCCCGTCCAGGTATCGTGATCGGTAAAGCAGGAGCTGAGGTTGATAAGATCAAAGAAGAGTTAAAGAAACTGACTAAAAAGGAAATTCAAATTAACATTTTTGAGATCAAACGTCCTGAGCTTGATGCACAACTGGTAGCAGAAGGTGTAGCAAAACAATTAGAGGCAAGAATCTCTTTCCGTAGAGCCATGAAGTCAACTATCGCATCAACAATGCGTATGGGTGCTGAAGGTATCAAAATAATGACTTCAGGTCGTTTAGGCGGAGCAGAGATGGCTCGTAACGAGCAGTATAAAGAAGGAAGAATTCCTTTGCATACTTTCCGTGCTGATATTGACTATGCATTAGCTGAAGCATTAACTACCTATGGTAAGATTGGTGTTAAAGTATGGATCTGTAAAGGCGAAGTTTATGGTAAACGTGATCTTTCTCCAAACATTGGTGCAGTAAGTAACGCTCCTGGTAAAGGTGGCAGACCTGAAGGTGCTTTTGGTGCAGGTGGCAGAGACAGAGATAACCGTGGCGGTGGTGACAGAAGAAACGACAACAAAGGTGGTCGTGGAAGAGGTCCGGGTCAGGGTGGTCCAGGTCAAGGCGGTCCAGGTAGAGATAATAGAGGCGGAAATACTCCTAACAGAGGTCCTCGTAAATAATTAGTTAACAGATCGTTTTACGATAATATTAAGATAAAATGTTACAGCCAAAAAGAACGAAGTTCAGAAAGATGCAAAAGGGCAGAATGAAGGGTTTAGCTACACGTGGAGCTGAATTATCATTCGGGTCTTTCGGGATTAAATCTTTAGAGGCGACCTGGATTACAAGTCGTCAGATAGAGGCAGCCCGTATTGCGGTAACTCGTTTCATGAAACGTGAAGGCCAAGTGTGGATTAGAATTTTCCCGGACAAACCGGTTACTAAGAAACCAGCTGAAGTACGTATGGGTAAAGGTAAAGGTGCTCCAGAGTACTGGGTAGCTGTTGTTAGACCAGGACGCATCATTTTTGAAGCTGAAGGTGTATCGTTAGAAGTTGCTAAAGAAGCAATGAGATTAGCTGCTCAAAAATTACCTATCCAAACAAAGTTTGTAGTACGTAGAGATTACGTAGAAGCATAAAAAGAGTTTTGGGGTCAATGTTGTAAGTAACTTGTTTTTATAACCGCTAGACCCAGAACATAAAAATTAATAAAATGAAGAACTCAGAAATCACAGGGCTTTCAAAAGAAGAACTAGTAGTCAGGATTGCAGAAGAAAAAGAAAACTTAGTTAAGTTAAAATTTGCACATACAATTTCGGCTATAGAGAATCCTACCCGTATCACTAAGGTAAGAAAAGACATCGCCCGATTAAATACTGAAATGACTAAGCGTAATGCTGAGTCAGCTAGTGAAACTAAATAACTTTAGAGTCGAAATGGAAAGACAATTAAGAAAAACAAGAACCGGGTTGGTGGTAAGCAACAAAATGGATAAATCTGTTGTTGTAGCGGTAGAACGTAAAGTGAAACACCCGATCTATGGTAAGTTTGTTAAGAAAACTACCAAATTTATGGCTCATGACGAGAAAAACGATTGTGGTATTGGTGATACAGTACTTATCATGGAGACTCGTCCGCTGAGTAAAAACAAGAACTGGAGATTAGTGGAAATTTTAGAGAGGGCTAAATAACATGGTACAACAGGAATCAAGATTAAACGTAGCCGACAATAGCGGCGCAAAACAAGTATTGGTTATCCGTGTACTTGGTGGAACCGGAAAGAGATACGCTTCTATTGGTGACAAAATCGTTGTTACCGTTAAAAGTGCATTGCCTTCAGGTAACATTAAAAAAGGAACCGTTTCTAAAGCAGTTGTTGTAAGAACAAAGAAAGAGATCAGACGTAAAGATGGTTCTTACATCCGTTTCGACGATAATGCAGCAGTCTTATTAAATGCACAAGATGAGCCGCGTGGAACACGTATTTTTGGCCCGGTAGCGAGAGAACTGCGTGAGAAACAATTCATGAAGATTGTATCATTAGCACCGGAGGTATTATAAAATGAAAAATAAAGTAACTGTTCAACCAAAAATTAAAATCCGTAAAGGAGATTTAGTAAAGGTTATCGCTGGTGATTCAAGAGGCCAGGAAGGTAAAGTGCTTTCAGTATTAATTACTAAAAGCAGGATACTGATAGAAGGTGTTAACCTTGTGTCTAAACATACAAAACCAAATGCTGCTAATCCTAACGGAGGTATCATTAAAAAAGAGGCTGCTCTTCATATTTCTAACGTTGCGTTAATTGATCCTAAATCAGGAAAAACTACGCGTGTTGGCAGAAAGCTTAACGCTGCTGGGAAATTAGTTAGGGTATCTAAAAAATCAGGAGAGGAGATCAAATAATGACTTACATACCAAGATTAAAGACTAAATATAAAGAGGAAATTGTATCTGCTCTTAAAGAGAAGTTCAATTACAAAAGCGTAATGCAGGTTCCTAAGTTAGAGAAGATAGCTGTCAACCAAGGTGTTGGTCGTTTCTCTGTAACTGACAAAAAGATTATGGACAGTTCTATTTTAGAAATGAGCACAATCACAGGTCAGCAGGCAGTTGGAGCGAAATCTAAAAAAGATATCTCAAACTTTAAATTACGTAAAGGTATGCCAGTAGGTGTACGTGTAACTTTACGTGACAATAACATGTTTGAGTTTTTAGATCGTTTAATTTCCGTAGCTTTACCACGTATCCGTGATTTCAAAGGTATCAACGATAAAGGATTTGATGGAAAAGGTAATTACACATTAGGTATTACTGAACAAATCATTTTCCCTGAGATCAACATCGACAAAATCTCTAAGATTTTAGGTATGGATATTACCTTTGTAACTTCAGCAACAACTGATGTTGAAGCATTGGAACTTTTAAAGCAATTTGGATTACCGTTTAAAAACCAAACCCTTAATACAGATCAATAATGGCAAAAGAAGGTGTAAAAGCTCGCGAAATTAAGCGCCAGAGATTGGTAGCTAAGTATGCTGACAAACGTGCAGAATTAAAAGCTGCAGGTGATTTCGAAGGATTAGATAAGTTACCAAAAAACTCATCACCAGTACGTTTACACAACCGTTGTAAATTAACTGGCCGTCCACGTGGTTACATGCGTACTTTCGGTATATCAAGGGTTACATTCCGTGATATGGCATTAGCAGGAAAAATTCCTGGAGTTACCAAAGCAAGCTGGTAAAATCGTTTTACGTTAGAGAGTTTTACGCATCATGCGTTTAACTTCTAACGTTATACGTTTAAATAGAAAAATTAACCGATGGAAGGTCGCTCCGAATAGTTCGGAAAGGAAACCACTATCACAAATCAATAAAAATGAATACAGATCCAATAGCAGATTATCTTACAAGAGTAAGAAATGCCATTAAGGCAAATCACAGAATTGTAGAAATTCCTGCATCAAATCTTAAAAAGGAAATTACTAAAGTACTTTTTGACAAAGGTTACATTGCCAACTACAAGTTCGAGGAAACTACTGTACAAGGAACGATTAAAATCGCTTTGAAATACAATCCAATAACTAAAATACCTGCTATCCGCACTTTAGCGCGTATCAGCAAACCAGGTTTAAGGCAGTATGCAGGCGTTGATAATATGCCAAGAGTATTGAACGGTTTAGGTATCGCTATCTTGTCTACTTCTAAAGGAGTTATGACAGATAAAGAAGCGGCCAGACTAAACATTGGTGGCGAAGTTTTGTGTCACGTTTATTAATTAAAGGAGGATAGCAAAATGTCAAGAATAGGAAAAGCCCCAATTAATGTACCTGCTGGAGTAACAATTACAGTTGATAAAGATAATTTAGTAACTGTAAAAGGCCCAAAAGGTGAATTACAACAAGCAGTTGATGCAGACATCACTGTTTCTCAGGAAGACGGTGTAGTTACTGTAACTCGCCCGACTGAACAAAAAAGACACAAAGCATTGCATGGTTTATACCGTTCATTGTTAAACAATATGGTTATTGGTGTAACAGAAGGTTATAAAATCTCTCAGGAATTAGTTGGTGTGGGTTACCGCGCAACTAACACAGGTAATACACTTGATCTTGTTTTAGGTTTCTCTCACCATTATGTATTCCAATTACCGGAAGAGATTAAAGTTACTACGACTTCAGAAAAAGGTCAGACTCCTAAAATCATTTTAGAAAGTATTGACAAACAACTGATCGGTCAAGTAGCAGCGAAAATACGCTCGTTACGTGCACCAGAGCCATATAAAGGTAAAGGTATCAAGTTTGTAGGCGAAGTGTTAAGAAGAAAAGCAGGTAAATCAGCTTCTAAAAAATAATCATCATGGCAGGGAAAAAATTATCTCGTAGAGATCGTATAAAAAAAGGAATCAGAAAAAGACTTACCGGTTCTGAAAGCCGTCCACGTTTATCAGTTTATAGAAGCAATAAAGGAATTTATGCTCAAATCATTAACGACGTAACTGGAAGCACAATCGTATCAGCATCATCATTATCTAAAGATTTTTCTAGTAATGGTAACAAATCAGAGCAATCTGTAGCTGTAGGTAAATTAGTAGCTGAAAAAGCAATCGCAGCTGGCATTAAAGAAGTTGTTTTCGATAGAAATGGCTATTTATACCATGGTCGCGTAAAATCGTTGGCAGAAGGTGCCCGTGAAGCTGGTTTAGTATTTTAATCTGAAAATAGATAAGAATGTCAACTATCAATATAAAAAGAGTTAAGACTAGCGAGGTCGAATTAAAAGACCGTTTAGTTAGTATACAACGTGTTGCCAAAGTAACCAAAGGTGGACGTACTTTCAGTTTCTCAGCTATCGTAGTTGTTGGAGATGAAAACGGAATCGTAGGTTATGGTTTAGGTAAAGCAAAAGAGGTAACTGAAGCAATTGCTAAAGGTATCGATGATGCTAAAAAGAACTTGGTAAAAGTTCCTTTATTAAACGGTACTGTTCCTCACGAACAAATCGGTAAATTCTCAGGTGGTTTTGTATTAATCAAACCAGCAGCAGTAGGTACAGGTGTTATCGCGGGTGGTGCAATGCGTGCTGTTTTAGAGAGTGCTGGTGTACACAACGTATTAGCAAAATCAAAAGGTTCATCAAATCCTCACAACGTGGTAAAAGCAACAGTAGATGCTTTAACAAAAATGCGTGATGCTTATACCATCGCTCAGCAACGTGGTGTTGATTTAAACAAAGTTTTTAACGGATAAGAACATGGCTAAGATCAAAATAACCCAGGTAAAAAGTATCATTGACAGAAGCGAGCGTCAAAAAAGAACTATGCAGGCATTAGGTTTAAAAAAAATGAACCAGTCTGTTGAAGTTGAAGCTAACGCTGCTATCATTGGGATGGTAAGAAAAGTGAATCACTTAGTAGCTATCGAAAGTATATAATTCGCAGAGGTTGTAAATTAGTTTAATTTTGCTAATTTGCAACCTTTGTATATGTTTAACCGTTGCCCTGATTAGTGAAAGCGAAGGGCAGCACAATAAGTTTCAAAATGAACTTAAGTAATTTAAAACCTGCATCAGGTTCTACTAAAAATAGTAAAAGAATAGGTCGTGGTACTGGTTCTGGTCGTGGTGGTACTTCCACTCGTGGTCATAAAGGTGCTGGATCACGTTCTGGTCACAAAACTAAAATCGGTTTTGAAGGTGGTCAAATGCCATTACAACGTCGTGTACCTAAGGTTGGTTTCAAACCAATTAACCGTGTTGAATATGTAGGCGTTAACTTAGACGTATTACAAGGTTTAGCAGAAAGGTTCAGCTTAACTACTATTGATTTCGCTACTTTGCAAGATCATGGTTTAGCGCACAAAAACGATCTTATCAAGATCTTGGGTCGTGGTGAAGTAAAATCTAAAATCGAAGTTAAAGCACATGCTTTTTCTGCAACTGCACAGAAAGCTATTGAAGCTGTTGGAGGCTCAATAGAAAAATTGTAATTAATTATAATTAATGAAGAAGCTCTTTACTACTTTAAGTAATATTTGGAAAATTCAAGAATTAAAAGAGCGTATCGTATTTACGCTCGTAATTCTTTTGGTCTACAGGTTCGTTTCTCACGTGGTTTTACCAGGTGTGGATGCAACAGCTTTAGGCGATAATCAGAAATCTGGTATCCTTGGTCTGCTTGATATGTTTGCCGGAGGTTCATTCTCCCGCGTATCTGTTCTTGCACTTGGGGTAATGCCTTACATTTCTGCATCAATTGTAGTTCAGTTATTAGGTATCGCTGTTCCTTCTTTCCAGAAAATGCAAAAAGAAGGAGAGAGTGGCAGAAATAAACTAAATCAGATTACCCGTTACTTAACTGTAGCTATTACAGCTGTTCAGGCTGTTGGTTATGTAAAGACTCAGGTTCCACCAGAAGCAATTCTGATTGACCACACTTTATTCTTCGTGCTTGCAACATTTGTTTTATCTGCCGGTACTTTGTTTGTAATGTGGTTAGGGGAAAAAATTACTGATAAAGGTATAGGAAATGGTATTTCACTAATCATCATGGTTGGTATTATCGCACGTCTTCCGATAGCTTTACAACAGGAGATCAGTTCAAGATTTGTTGGAGATGGTGGCTTAATCGCGCTTGTTCTGGAAATTGTAGCACTGTTTGCTGTGGTAATGTTCACTATCCTTATTGTTCAGGGTGTCCGTAAGGTTCCTGTTCAATATGCAAAACGTATTGTTGGTAACAGACAATTCGGTGGCGTAAGACAATATATTCCATTGAAAGTGAATGCTGCTGGTGTAATGCCAATCATCTTTGCTCAGGCATTGATGTTTATCCCAACTACAGTAACTCAGTTCTTTCCTAAGTTACAGAATACCTGGTTAATCCAGTTTAGTGATCCTACTTCACTGGCTTATAGCTTAACGTTTGCATTTTTAATCATTGCTTTCACATTCTTCTATACTGCGATTACTGTTAATCCTGTACAGATGTCTGATGATATGAAGAAAAATGGCGGTTTCATTCCTGGTATCAAACCAGGGTTGTCAACTTCATCTTATATTGATGATGTAATTTCTAAGATCACCTTTCCAGGTTCTGTATTCTTAGCTATTATCGCTATCCTTCCATCGATTGCAGTAAAATTCGGTATCAAATCTGAGTTTGCGCATTTCTATGGTGGTACATCGCTGCTGATTTTAGTAGGTGTTGTATTGGATACTTTGCAACAGATTGAAAGTTATTTATTAATGCGTCATTATGATGGATTAATGAAAACAGGAAGAGTAACAGGTCGTACAGGTGTAGCCGCTGCAAATACAAGCAGTAGCAATGCTGTAATTTAATATTGAATGTCTAAGGTTTATTATAAGTCTCCCGAAGAAGTAGAGCTGATCAGGGAAAGCTCATTACTGGTGTCTAAGACGCTTGCAGAAGTCGCAAAAATCATCGCACCAGGAGTTACAACGATGCAGTTAAATAAACTCGCGGAGACTTATATACAAGATAACGGAGCAATCCCTGCATTTCTAAACTATAACGGATTTCCATATTCACTTTGTATTTCTCCAAATGAGCAGGTTGTTCATGGATTTCCAGGTGACTATGTGATACAGGAAGGCGATTTAATTTCTGTCGATTGTGGTGTTATTAAAAACAACTTCTTTGGTGACTCGGCTTATACTTTCTCTATCGGAGAAATTAGCCCTGAGCGTCAGAAGCTGGTTGATATCACTCAGGAATGTTTAAAACGTGCCATTGATAAAGCTGTTGTCGGATCCCGTATCGGTGATGTAGGATTTGCAGTTCAGTCTTTAGCAGAGGAGAACGGTTTTGGTGTAGTGAGAGAGCTTGTTGGTCACGGTGTTGGCGTTAAATTACATGAGAAGCCCGAAGTACCAAACTATGGTAAACGGGGCACAGGGATGAAATTAGAGGAAGGAATGGTAATTGCCATAGAGCCAATGATTAACGCCGGTACTGCTAATGTAAAGTTTTGGTCTGATGGATGGACTGTTACAAGTCGTGATAATTCACCGTCGGCACATTTTGAGCACACAATTGCTGTTAAAAAGGGCAAGGCAGACGTTTTATCGACCTTTTCATTTATTGAAGAAGTTTTAAAAGAAAAAAGGTAAATAATTAAATATTTTTATTTAATTTTGCAACCCTGTTTAATAGCAGCTAATCAAGTAAAAATCAATATTATATGGCTAAACAAGCCTCGATTGAACAAGACGGTGTAATAAGAGAAGCATTATCAAATGCCATGTTCCGCGTAGAGCTGGAGAATGGGCACGAGATTATCGCTCATATCTCAGGTAAAATGAGGATGCACTACATTAAGATATTACCTGGGGACAAAGTAAAATTAGAGATGTCGCCTTACGATTTATCAAAGGGCAGGATTACTTATAGATATAAATAAAATGAAAGTTAGGTCATCAATTAAAAAACGCAGCGCTGATTGCAAGATTATTCGTCGTAAAGGTAAACTTTACGTAATCAACAAGAAAAATCCTAAGTACAAGCAGCGTCAAGGTTAAGAAAAAATTATTGAGGTATGATTAGATTGAATGTACAGGTTACTCAATCTGTCGTCAATTAATCAAACATTTAGTACAAATATGGCAAGGATATCAGGTATAGATTTACCAAGAAACAAAAGAGGCGAAATTGGACTAACTTACATCTTCGGTGTAGGCAGATCAACTGCTCAGCGTATATTAACTGAGGCAGGTATCGATTTTAGCAAAAAAGTACAAGACTGGTCTGATGAAGAGTTATCAGCGATACGTACAATCATTAACGACGGAATTAAAGTAGAAGGTGCTTTACGTTCTGAAGTTCAGTTAAACATCAAACGTTTAATGGATATTGGTTGTTACCGCGGATTACGTCACAGAAAAGGTTTACCGGTACGTGGACAACGTACTAAGAACAATTCTCGTACTCGTAAAGGCAAGAGAAAAACAGTTGCTAACAAGAAAAAAGCTACTAAATAAAATTAGTAACGAATAATAATTATGGCTAAGAGTAAAAAAGTAACCAAAAAGCGTATTGTTGTTATTGAACCAGTTGGTCAAGCACATATCAATGCGACTTTTAATAATATCATTGTTACCCTGACAAATAACAACGGTCAAACTATTTCATGGTCTTCAGCTGGTAAAATGGGCTTCAAGGGTTCTAAAAAGAACACTCCATACGCTGCCGGACAAGCTGCATCTGATTGTGGTAAAGTAGCTTTTGATTTAGGTCTGCGTAAAGTAGAAGTATTTGTTAAAGGTCCAGGTTCAGGTCGTGAGTCTGCAATTAGAACATTGCAAATCTCTGGTATCGAAGTTACCTCAATCAAAGATATTACACCGCTTCCACACAATGGATGTCGTCCTCCTAAGAAGAGAAGAGTTTAATTTATTAATTTTTAAAGCTAAGAGTCTACAGTTTAAGGCTGTATGATACTTTAAAACAAAAAGAAATGGCAAGATATACAGGACCAAAATCCAAAATCGCGCGTAAATTCAGAGAACCAATTTTTGGTCCTGATAAAGTATTAGATAGAAAAAACTATCCTCCTGGACAGCACGGTGCGTCTAAAAGAAGAGGTAAACAATCTGAATATTCAGTACAGTTAATGGAGAAACAAAAAGTTAAATACACTTATGGTGTATTAGAACGTCAGTTCCGTAACTTGTTTACTAAAGCATCTTCCCGTCAGGGCATTACAGGTGATAACTTATTACAATTATTAGAAGCTCGTTTAGATAATACAGTTTATAGATTAGGTATTGCAACTACTCGTTCTGCTGCTCGTCAGTTAGTTAGCCATAAACACGTAACAGTGAACGGTGAAGTAGTAAATATCCCTTCTTATCAATTGAAAGCTGGTGACGTTGTTGCAGTTCGTGAGAAATCTAAAACTCTTGAAAGCATCACTAATTCAGTAGCAGGAAGAGTAATCAATAAGTTTAATTGGTTAGATTGGAATGCATCGGAATTAAGCGGTAAGTTCTTAACTTATCCAAATCGCGACGAGATTCCAGAAAATATCAAAGAAAACCTTATTATAGAGTTGTACTCTAAGTAATAAATTTAGTTAAAGCCTTTTATACAGGCTTTAACTATTTTACGTTACATAATTTTAATAACGATCTAAAAACATTATAAATGGCAATTTTAGCATTTCAGAAACCCGATAAGGTCATCATGCAGAAATCAACGGATTTCGATGGTATATTTGAATTTCGTCCTTTAGAACCCGGTTTCGGTGTAACAATTGGTAATGCCTTAAGAAGAATTTTACTTTCTTCTTTAGAGGGGTATGCCATTACAAGTATTCGTTTTTCTGGCGTATCACATGAATTTTCTACAATGAAAGGTGTTGTAGAAGATTTAACTGAAATTATCCTTAATTTGAAACAAGTTCGTTTTAAAAAAGCTGGTGATTCAGGTGAATCTGAAAAAGTCTTTATTGTAGTTAATGGCCAGGATCAATTTCTAGCAGGCGACATAACTAAGTTCTCTAACAACTTCGAAGTCCTTAACCCGGAATTCGTAATTTGTAACATGGAGAAATCAGTTACTTTAGAGGTAGAATTAACTATCAATAAAGGACGTGGTTATGTTCCGGCTGAAGAAAATAAAATTAATGATGCTGTAGTTGGCGTAATCGCGATCGATTCGATCTTTACTCCAATGAAAAATGTAAAATACACGATTGAAAACTATCGTGTTGAACAAAAAACAGATTATGAAAAATTAATTTTAGATATTTCTACTGATGGATCTATTCATCCTGAAGAAGCATTAAAAGAAGCAGCTAAAATTCTAATTCAGCATTTCATGTTGTTCTCTGATGAGAACTTAGTATTAGAATCTCAGGCTAAAGAAGAAACTAAAGAAGTTGATGAGGAAATTTTACATATGCGTAAAATCCTTAAAACTGAATTAGTTGATCTTGATTTATCAGTTCGTGCATTAAACTGCCTGAAAGCAGCGGACATCCGTACATTAGCTGATTTAGTTTCTTATGATGTAGCTGATATGTTAAAATTCAGAAACTTCGGTAAGAAATCATTAACTGAAATCCAGGAATTAGTAAAATCTAAAAGCTTATCATTCGGTATGAATTTAGGTAAATACAAACTGGACGAAGAATAACAACAGACAAATAACAATATTGTTAATAGTGTGTAATTCCCTCTTTAATTCAGAAGAGACGGTGCGCACTGAATAAAAAAAAAATGAGACACGGTAAAAAACACAATCACTTAGGCAGAACTAAGTCCCATCGTAAAGCGATGTTGGCTAACATGGCCTCATCATTGATCAAACACAAAAGAATCTCTACTACTTTAGCAAAAGCAAAAGCTTTGCGTATGTATGTTGAGCCTTTGATCACTAAATCTAAAAACGATACTACACACTCTCGTCGTACTGTTTTTAGTTATTTACAGGACAAAGATTCAGTTACTGAATTGTTCCGTGATGTAGCTGCAAAAGTTGCTAACCGTCCAGGTGGTTATACCAGAATTATCAAGTTAAACAATCGTTTAGGTGATAATGCTGAGATGGCATTCATCGAGCTTGTTGATTACAACGAAGTTTACGGTAAAGAAGTTGCTACTGAAGAGAAGAAAACAACACGTCGTGGCAGAAGTAAAGCTACTACTAAAAAAGCTGATGCTACTGAAGCTCCTGCTAAAGCAGAAGTTGCAGCTGATGAAGCTGTTGTTGAAGCTCCGGCAGCTGAAGAAACAAAAGAAGATAAAGGAGAATAATATTCTTCCTCATCAAAATACAGAAAGCCCTGTTCTTAGTTGGACAGGGCTTTTCTTATATATATGACCATCATCAATCTATAATTTTATGTCCAATCAATCCATCCTTCAGGAATTCCATAAACAGTTGGCGGATAGTATCCCGGCTAATGTATTTATAAAGATTTCCCTTGGCAATTACCAGGGCAATGACAAGGAATTAAAGAATGTATATGTACGCCGGATAAAGATTAAAAAAGTAGAAATGCTTTCTTTTACTTACCGGAATAAAACAAGGGATATTGTAAAGAACTTTTCGATTGAGGACGGCCTGACCAGAATTAGTCATTTCATCAGCAATGATTTTAGAATCTGTACTTTTTTTAGCACAGACAAAGAGGTAATTGTTGAACATGATAAAAAAGGAGTAATCACGATTAGAGAAAGATTAATCAAAACTGCGGCTCCGGTTGTACTGTCTCATGATAAAGAGAAAAAAAGGTTGATTCAGCCTGCCGGCAAAAATTATTTGCAGGAATTAAATATCACTGATGCTACCGGGACTGTTTATAAAAATGCACAGGACAAGTATAAGCAGATTAATCAGTACGTGGCTTTATTAGACCCACTGATCAGGAATTTGCCTGCTGGCAAGTTTAAAAAGGTGGTCGACATGGGCTCGGGTAAAGGTTATCTTACTTTTGCTTTATATGATTACCTGGTTAATGTGTTAAAAATTGAAGCGAGTGTTACTGGTGTGGAATATCGTCAGGACCTTGTGGATTTATGTAATAAAATAGCTTCGAAGTCAAACTTAAAGGGACTGGATTTTATTCAGGGTACTATAGAAGATTATGCTTCGGAAGAGATCAACTTGTTAATTGCTTTACATGCCTGCGATACGGCCACTGATGATGCGATATACAAGGGGATCAAAGGGAATGCGGAACTTATTGTGGTTGCACCTTGCTGCCATAAGCAGATCAGAAAACAGATAGAAAAAGGGAAGGCTGTAAATGAGCTGGACTTCTTAACGAAGTATGGCATCTTTTTAGAACGTCAGGCAGAAATGGTAACTGATGGAATCAGGGCATTGATACTTGAATATTTTGGGTACAAAACAAAGGTATTTGAATTTATTTCGGATGCACATACCCCAAAAAATGTACTGGTTGTGGGGGTAAAAACCAAAGAACAAGCAGTAGATAAAGAAGAGATTCTGGAGAAGATTAAACGGACAAAAGAATATTTTGGCATTGAGTATCATCATCTTGAAACTCTAGTCAAGTTTTGATGGATTTGCAGCCATGAAAAATGTCAATTATGACAACCTGTCAGAATTGTAAAAGGTTTTCATTTACATTTTAACCAAAATCTAAAAAGCAGTGCCTGTTTAACTGACAAATGCCAATTGGCACATTGCTTGTTAAATAGAATTAGGAAATAAGAATTCATAACATAAACAAAGATAAAATAGCATGTCAAAAATTATTGGTATAGACTTAGGAACAACAAACTCTTGCGTAGCCGTAATGGAAGGTAACGAACCTGTAGTTATAGCCAACAGTGAGGGGAAACGTACAACGCCATCCATTGTTGCTTTTGCAGAAAATGGTGAACGTAAAGTAGGTGATTCTGCAAAACGCCAGGCAATCACTAACCCAACAAAAACAATTTATTCAATTAAGCGTTTCATGGGCAGCAGCTTTGCTGAGGTTGCTAAAGAAACTGGTCGCGTACCTTACAAAGTTGTTAAGGGTGACAACAATACTCCACGTGTTGAAATTGATGACCGTAAATACACTCCACAGGAAATTTCTGCAATGATCTTGCAAAAAATGAAAAAAACTGCGGAAGACTTTTTAGGTCATGAAGTAACAGAAGCAGTTATTACTGTTCCTGCTTATTTCAACGATGCTCAACGTCAGGCAACTAAAGAAGCTGGTGAAATCGCTGGTTTAACAGTTAAACGTATCATCAACGAGCCAACTGCTGCTGCTTTAGCTTACGGTTTGGACAAAGCACATAAAGACATGAAAATTGTTGTGTTTGACTGTGGTGGTGGTACACATGACGTTTCTGTATTAGAATTAGGTGATGGTGTATTTGAAGTAAAATCTACTGACGGTGATACTCACTTAGGTGGTGATGACTTTGACCACATTATCATTGACTGGTTAGCTGCTGAATTCAAAGCTGAAAATGGTATGGACCTTAATCAGGATCCAATGGCATTACAACGTTTGAAAGAAGCTGCTGAGAAAGCTAAAATTGAGCTTTCAAGCACTACTTCTACAGAAGTTAACTTACCATATATCACTGCTGATGCAAGCGGACCAAAACACTTAGTGAGAACTTTAAGCCGTGCTAAATTTGAGCAATTGGCTGCTGATCTGATCAAACGTACTATCGAGCCTTGTAAATCTGCATTGAAAAATGCTGGTTTAAAAACTTCTGATATCGATGAAATCATTTTAGTAGGTGGTTCTACCCGTATTCCTGCTATTCAGGAAGCAGTAAAAGCATTCTTCGGTAAAGATCCTTCTAAAGGTGTAAACCCTGATGAGGTTGTAGCTATCGGTGCTGCAATTCAAGGTGGTGTTTTAACTGGTGAGGTTAAAGATGTATTGTTATTAGACGTAACTCCTCTTTCTTTAGGTATTGAGACTATGGGTGGTGTAATGACTAAATTAATTGAAGCGAATACTACTATTCCTTCTAAAAAAGCAGAAACTTTCTCTACAGCTGCTGATAACCAGCCTTCGGTAGAAATCCACATCTTACAAGGTGAGCGTCCAATGGCTGCTCAGAACCGTACGATTGGTCGTTTTATCTTAGACGGTATACCTCCATCTCCACGTGGTGTTCCTCAGGTTGAAGTTGCTTTTGACATTGATGCGAATGGTATCTTACACGTAAGTGCAAAAGATAAAGCTACTGGTAAAGAGCAAAAAATTCGTATTGAGGCTTCATCAGGTTTAACTGAAGAAGAAATCAAAAGAATGAGAGAAGAAGCTGAGCAAAATGCTGATGCTGATAAAATTGCTAAAGAAGAAGCTGATAAAATCAACAGTGCTGATGCTTTAATTTTCTCTACTGAGAAACAATTGAAAGAATTCGGTGATAAAATCTCTGCTGATAAAAAAGCTCCGATTGAAGCTGGTTTAGCTAAATTACAAGCGGCACATGCTGCAAGAAGTTTCGCTGATATTGATGCTGCTCAGGCAGAATTACAAGCAGCATGGAATGAAGCATCTGAAGAGATGTACAAAGCTGGTCAGGACGGTGGTGCACCTGCTGAAGGTGGTGCTCAGTCAAACGGTCAAACAGCTGATGCTGCTGACAACGTTACTGATGTTGACTTCGAAGAAGTAAAAGACGATAAGAAATAATCGAATCGTAAGTATATAAAAAAGAGGGTAACCGAAAGGTTATCCTCTTTTTTTATGTTTGATACAAAAAGAAACCCCTTAAATTAATTTTTAAGGGGTTTTAATAGGTTTATTATTAGAAAGTGGAGTGCTTTGTTATTTCCACAGGTTTTCAGGATATACACCGTCTTTAACCAATTGGTCTATAGATGCCTGTACAATTGGTTTATCTTCTTTGTAAGTTACACCAAACCATTTGCTGTCTGTAGGCACGACTTTGAAATCTGCTGTCTCTGAGCTTAACAGGCTATCGGCTACTAATGGAATAAAAAATTCTGCTTTAGGGTTGTCTTTGTTTGCATGTGCGAAGTCTCTGAAAAGCTCTTCAGATATTTTAAACATTTCTGGTGTAAAACCCCAGAAGTTCATGGATACACGGGTATCCAATGATAAAGGATATTGTTTTTCATCTTCTTCGTAAACGATAGCTTCTCCTTCACGAAGTACTTTGGTACGCTCTATGATTTCTTCCAGGTAACCGTCTGCACTCACTTTACACACACCACGTGATACTGATCCGTAATCTGATAAAGTTTTACCGATTTCATAACCAATCATAGAATAGTTGCTGCCAGTAACTTCAGTAGTTAAAAATTTAACCATTTTCTCATAAGCATCCAATCCGTAAAAATCATCTGCATTAATTACACAGAATGGCTCTTTTATTGCGTGTCTTGCTGCAAGAACAGCGTGAGCGGTTCCCCATGGTTTACTTCTTTCTATTTCAATATCAATTCCATATTGTTTAAGATCAAAATTCTGGAATACATAATCCGTTTCTATTTTACCTTCAAGCTTAGCATCAAAGATAGCTTTGAAGTTTTCTACATATTCTTCTTTGATGATAAACACTACTTTCCCAAAGCCGGCTTTGATAGCATCATAGATAGAATAGTCGATTATGGTCTCTCCGTTCGGACCAAAACCATCAATTTGTTTCATGCTGCCATAGCGACTTGCCATACCGGCTGCGAGTATTAATAACGTAGGTTTCATTGATTCTTATTTTTTAGTTCAAAAAGGCTTGCTTTATAAATAGCTGCCATAAAAAAGCGTGTCTGAAAGATCAAACACGCTTAATAGGCGGTGAAGATAAATCTTATTTATTGTATTTAAAATCGTGGTCTTTCTTTATGTTCAATAAAGAATGGTAGATCAGGCTGATTACGTTATCTACATCTTCTTTATGGATCATTTCGACTGTCGTATGCATATAACGCAATGGCAGTGAAATTAGTGCCGAAGGCACGCCACCATTTGAATAAGCAAAAGCATCAGTGTCAGTTCCTGTAGAACGTGATGAAGCCTGGCGCTGGAAAGGAATGTCATTTTTCTCAGCTGTTTCAATCAATAATTTATTCAGGTTTGTTTGTACCGCTGGTGCATAAGATACAACCGGTCCTTTACCACAAGCCAGGTCTCCCTGAGTTATTTTATTGATCATTGGTGTAGAAGTGTCATGCGTAACATCGGTAACGATAGCTACATGAGGTTTAATGCGGTGCGCGATCATTTCTGCACCTCTTAAACCTATTTCTTCCTGTACAGAGTTTACAATGTATAAGGCGAAAGGTAATTTCTGCTTGTTTTCTTTTAATAAACGCGCTACCTCAGCAATCATAAAGCCACCTGCACGGTTATCTAAAGCACGGCCTACATAGTAACGGTCATTCAATACCATGAATTCATCTTCATAAGTAATTACACAACCTACATGTACACCTAATGCTTCAACTTCTTCTTTAGTAGTGCAACCACAATCCAGAAAAATATTCTTTAAAGCAGGTGCTTCTTCTTTTTCTCCTGCACCACGTGTGTGGATTGCAGGCCATCCGAATACTGCTTTGACTAATCCATTATCAGTATGGATATTTACGCGCTTAGAAGGCGCGATTTGATGGTCAGAACCACCATTTCTGATCACATAAATTAATCCATCACTGGTAATATAGTTTACAAACCATGAAATTTCATCAGCATGTGCTTCAATCACTACTCTGTATTCTGCTTTTGGATTGATTACACCTACAGCAGTTCCGTAGTTATCGATAAAACTTTCATCGATATAAGGTTTCAGGTAATCTAACCAAAGTTTCTGACCAGGGTATTCAAATCCCGTAGGGGATGGGTTATTAATATATTCTTCAAAAAACTGGAGTGATTTCTTAGTTACTACAGCTACATGTTTCTGCTTCTCGTCTTTCTTTTTAGCCATCTTTATATATTTATGATCAACTTTAACTTATTTGAATTTGTTCTCTTTATAACGGAATATTTCCGTGTTTTTTACGTGGATTATTCACAACTTTATTTTCCAGCATTTTAAATGCCCTGATTAATTTGGTACGGGTTTGTGCAGGTTCAATAACTTCATCTATAAAACCGCGTTCTGCCGCCCGGTAGGGATTGGCGAAGATTTCAGCATATAGCTTTTCTTTTTCCAGTAGTTTAGCGGCAGGATCAGCTGCATTGGTTATTTCTTTCTTAAAAATAATTTCTGCTGCACCCTTAGCGCCCATTACAGCAATCTCTGCGGTTGGCCATGCATAATTCATGTCTGCACCAATGTGTTTGGAATTCATCACATCGTAGGCACCACCATATGCCTTTCTGATAATTACAGTAATTCTTGGTACCGTAGCCTCGCTGAATGCATAAAGTAATTTTGCGCCGTTCTTGATAATACCATTCCATTCCTGATCTGTACCGGGAAGGAATCCGGGAACGTCTTCCAGCACCAGTAATGGAATGTTAAAGCAATCACAGAACCTGACAAAACGTGCTGCTTTGACTGAAGCATTGTTATCTAGTACCCCGGCAAGGTAAGCTGGCTGATTCGCTACAATTCCAATACTCCTTCCCGCAAGGCGGGCAAAACCAACGACAATGTTTTCTGCATAATCTTTATGTACTTCGAGGAAACTACCGGAATCGCTCAGCTGATCAATTACACCCCTAACGTCATAAGGTTGATTTGCATTGTCAGGAATAATTTTATTTAAGGATGGTCTGGCTTCATCCTGGTCTGATTGATAGGCTAAAATTGAAGGGGTTTCCTCACAATTTTGTGGCATATAACTCAGTAATTGTTTAATATGATTAATGGCGTCAAGCTCATTTACACAAGAAAAATGAGTAACTCCTGATTTGGTAGCATGTGTACTTGCACCGCCCAGCTCTTCTGAGCTGACTTCTTCATGCGTAACTGTCTTAACCACGTTAGGACCAGTAACAAACATATAAGAGGTGTTTTCTACCATCAGTGTAAAGTCGGTAATTGCAGGAGAGTAAACTGCACCTCCTGCACATGGGCCCATAATTGCTGAAAGTTGAGGAATTACCCCGGATGCTTGTACATTGCGGTAAAAGATATCTGCATATCCACCTAATGATACTACACCTTCCTGTATACGGGCGCCACCACTATCATTTAATCCGATCAGGGGAGCTCCGGTTTTGAGCGCCATCTCCATAATCTTACATATTTTTTCTGCGTGAGTTTCAGAAAGGGAGCCTCCGAAGATGGTAAAGTCCTGAGAAAAAATATAAACAAGCCTGCCATTGATATTTCCATAACCGGTCACTACACCATCACCAGGATATTTTTCTGTCTCCATACCAAAGTCTGTACTTCGGTGGGTGACAAACATCCCGATCTCTTCAAAAGAACCTTCGTCCATTAGAAAATGGATGCGTTCTCTGGCTGTCAGTTTACCTTTTTTATGTTGACTATCTATTCTTTGAAGGCCTCCGCCTGCATGTGCCTGTTCTATTTTATCCTGTAGTAACTTTATCTTATTATCCATGGAATTAAACTCAGTTTTTATAAATGTATAGGAACGTTTTTAAATTTATAAATTAAAATTGTTTATCACTTATTTTCTGTTCAAACAAGACGGATTTTAAAAGGTGCCGGATTACCAGCGGTATTGTAAACGGGTGGTAAAGACATCGTCTCTGACATCTTTAGTATAATTTGTCAATTGAGTAG
This sequence comes from Pedobacter cryoconitis, assembly GCF_014200595.1. NCBI lineage: Bacteria > Pseudomonadati > Bacteroidota > Sphingobacteriia > Sphingobacteriales > Sphingobacteriaceae > Pedobacter > Pedobacter cryoconitis. The sequence continues at coordinate 283,747 of NZ_JACHCG010000004.1, read as the reverse complement.
GAGAGTTGATTACCCGTTCGTTATAAACTGTCAGTTTTAAACGTGAACTGAATAAATAAGTCATCCCATAACCCAGGGTACTAAATTTAATATCACCCGCAGTTGTATTGTTATCCAGGCCAATTTGATCTTCATGGATCTTACTGTTCGGATCATAAACGTCGTAGGCAAGCAAGGCACTAAACTTGCTTTTTAAAATCTGCTGGGTAAACCAGATGTAATAACCTGAAAAATTACGCAGATATAGGTCAGTAGCTGGCTGAGTAGAAAAGCTCTGACTGGCCAGTGTACCGCTAACTGAACTTGAAGCGGCTACTCCTGGTTGTACACCAGCAACATATTCAGCTTTTAAACTGGTTGTTCCAAAGGTGTTATCATATTGGATCTGCACATTTCCACCATAATAATTCCTTTTCAAATTGGCACCTTTGTAAGATGGATCTGTATTTTTAGTAAACCCATTTCCATTATTTGTATAGTAACTCTCGGTACCATTGCGTACTGAGCCTTTATAAATTGATCCGCCAAAACCGATGTGGAGTTTCTTATTGGCCAGACTGTCAAATTTAAACGAAAGATTACCGATCACATCTTTTTTTGAATCATAATCCCTTGCAAAAAGTCCGCTTCCATTAACCACAGCAACGTCTATGTTCAGAAAACGAAGCTCTTTAATGGGTTGATACGATAACATCGCACCAATATCACGTTCGCGTGGCATAATAGTCTGAAAAACCCTGGCGCGTTCAGGAAAATCCCGGTAACCGGAAGAGTAAACAATCGAATAACCGAAAGGTCTGTTAAAAAGACCTGCGGTTAATTGAAACCGTTTATTGTCAGGTTGATGAAGTTGAATAAAGGCATCCATTAATTGCACGCCGTTTTGTGTTGCATCAATCTGAAAGACTATACTGGAATATTTATCTACCCGGTCAATTTTAAGACGGCCTCTGCGGATGATAAAACGATTATCAGAGTTTTCAGCAAAATCTCCGCCCGAAAAAGATGAAATCCCCGGGGATTGTGCTTTTTGAAACTGCGTTTGTAGATAACCAGTAATTTTAATATCATGGATATCATAAGAAGAAGGCGCATTATTACTTTGACTGAAGACTAACAGCGGATAAAACAAAACCAGGGTTAGCAGGGATCTTTTCATAGGTATGGTATTGTGATCAGGTTTAGGAACTGCGAAAGTACATTTAATGCTAAATTAATCCACAGGTAATCTTGGGAATTTTGAAAATGAAACAGGCTCCTGAAAACTTAATTACATTTTTTTTACATATTTTTTCTGTAAAAAGTGCTCCTGGGTATTACATTTGGAAAGTAAAAAAAGCTGAATACACACAGAATGTCCTTTTATAAATATCGATTACATATTGTTATAGCCTTTATAAGCATCTTCACCGTGAAGATGGTTATTTCTGCTGCGCCAGTATTTGTCGGTCATATGGATAAGAATACCATTAAAAGTGTTATTCTTCAATTAGAGCAGGAACATAGTTCTGATTGTGATTCAGGAAAATCTTTACTCAAATTCATCGACTATAAACCAATTGATTTTCATAACACCTATACCTATGTGCCTTTATTGGTAGATTTCGGAATCAGGAACTGTTATATTGATCACTTCAAGCGGTATGTAGATCCCTATCATCCATCGGTACCCACTCCGCCGCCTAACTTTTGCTAATTCTTATTGATTAAACGGTTAAACCCATTGGGATTAAGCGTAGTTAAATAATTATAAGTAATAATTAGCATTAATGTTATGCAGAATGGAAACTCAATCTCCTCAAAGGCTGGATTGAAGAAATATATCTTAAAAAAGAATTTAAAGCGCGATTTCCCGGCTAGTATAGTCGTGTTTTTAGTGGCCCTGCCGTTGTGTCTGGGAATAGCCCTGGCTTCGGGCGCCCCATTATTCGCCGGTTTGATCACTGGTGTTATTGGAGGAATAGTTGTTGCCAGTTTCAGTGGATCTCAGTTAAGTGTGAGTGGCCCTGCTGCTGGTTTGACGGTAATTGTATTGGGGGCTATAGCTCACCTGGGCAGTTACCAGACATTTTTACTGGCAGTGATGCTGGCGGGATTGATGCAGATTGTGCTGGGTATGGTCAAAGCAGGTACAATTGGCAACTATTTTCCTTCGAGTGTAATTGAAGGGATGCTTGCTGCAATTGGACTAATCCTGATTTTAAAGCAACTGCCACATGCATTAGGTGTAGATAAAGATTTTCTGGATGAAAGCTTAAGTAGTGGTCCGATGTTTAATATTGTAGGACAGGCGCTAAAAATGCTCAATCCGGCTGCAATAATCATCACTGTGCTTTCCATTGCTATCCTGATCTTCTGGCCAAAATTCAAAAAGCTGAGTGCTGTACCGGCTCCGTTACTGGTTGTTATACTAGGTATAGGATTAACTTTGTTTTTTCAGCAAACACAATTCGCGTTAAAAGCTGAACAGATGGTTAATATTCCTGTTGTGAGCGGATGGGGCGAGTTCTCGAACCTGTTCACGATGCCGGATTTTTCTGCCATTACCAATAAAGAAGTCTGGATTGTTGCCTTAACGATAGCAGTTGTGGCAAGTTTAGAAACGTTGCTGAGTATCGAGGCTGTAGATAAGATTGATCCTGTAAAAAGAGTTTCACCAACCAACAGAGAGCTGATTGCACAGGGACTGGGAAATATGACGAGTGGTTTGCTTGGCGGTTTACCTATGACTTCTGTAATTGTAAGAAGTTCTGCAAACGTAAATGCCGGTGGAAAGACTAAAATGTCTGCCATTTTACATGGTTGCTGGTTACTATTGTCTTTCCTGTTTATTCCGGGATTGATCAATATGGTTCCACTAGCCTGTTTGGCAGCGATCCTGTTAGTGACTGGTTACAAACTGACAAGAATCAGTTTATTCAAACATATGTATCATAAAGGCTGGGATCAATTTGTTCCATTTGTGATTACTGTGGTTGCTGTTTTATTAACTGACTTATTAAAAGGTGTGGCCATCGGCATGTTGTTGTCTGTGTTTTATTTACTGCGGACCAATATGCGTAACCCATTCTTTTACAAAATCCATGAAGAAGGGAACAAAAAGAACCTGAGAATCAAATTGTCTGAGGAAGTATCATTTCTGAACAAAGCGGCGATACAGGTTGTATTGACAAAAATCCCTCAGGAAACCAATGTAATTATTGATGGAAGCAACTCCAGATATATCCATCCGGATGTATTGGAAACCATTTACAATTTCAAACATAATGCTTATACAAAGGGGATTATAGTTACCTTAGTTGAGATAAAAGAGCATTATATAGTACCAAAGATAACTGACAAAATTATTGAAGATATTCATAAAATATAAATATTATGTGTGCAAAATTAGAATCCCACAATCACGATATCACTTACGAAGGATTATTACAAGGTAATAAAGACTGGGTAGCGAAAACTTTAGCGGAAGACCCTACCTTTTTTGACCGTTTATCTGCTGGACAGAAGCCACCAATTTTATGGATTGGCTGTTCAGATAGCAGAGTACCAGCCAACCAGATTACCAATACCAATCCTGGTGACATCTTTGTTCACCGCAACATTGCAAATGTTGTGGTACATACAGATATGAATATGTTAAGTGTACTGGATTATGCGGTAAACGTATTAGAAGTAGAACACGTCATTGTTTGCGGACACTACGGATGTGGTGGTGTTGCAGCAGCGTTGAGCAACAAGCAATTCGGAATTATTGATAACTGGTTAAGAAATATAAAAGATACTTACCGTTTGCATTATCATGAACTGGACAGGATATCAGATGATAAAAAACGTACAGACAGACTGGTAGAACTGAATGTTATAGAAGGTGTATTTAACCTGACTAAAACATCTATTGTTCAAAACAGATGGGGAAATGGAAAGAAATTAGGTATCCATGGTTGGGTTTACAGTTTGGAAACAGGATTAATCAAAGATCTGGGAGTAACCACAGAATCTAATGATCATATTTCCTCTGTATTTAAGATGGATGGTCTGACTAAACCTAAAGTTGAAGCTCCGGCCAAAACAGCTGTTGATCAGAAATAATTTACTACAAATTATAATGTTATAAAAAAAGCCGGTATTAACCGGCTTTTTTTATGTTTTGATTAGCCCATAAATGGGTAACGGTAATCCTTTGGTGGATCGAATGTTTCTTTGATTGTACGTGGAGAAACCCAGCGCAATAAGTTAATCATTGAACCCGCTTTATCATTTGTACCTGAACCTCTGGCACCGCCAAATGGTTGCTGACCAACTACAGCACCAGTACATTTATCATTGATATAGAAATTACCAGCCGCGTTACGTAAAGCATAAGATGCTTTATCGATAGCATAACGGTCCTGAGCAATCACAGCACCAGTTAAAGCATACCCCGAAGTTGTATCGATTAACGCTAATACCTGGTCAAAATCTGCATCATCATATACATATACAGTCAATACAGGACCGAACAATTCTTCGCTCATGGTCGTGTATTTAGGATCATCAACAACTAAAACTGTCGGCTCAATAAAGTAACCTTTAGATTTATCGTAATTTCCACCAGCAATGATTTCTACGCCTTTGTCAGCTTTTGCCTGATCAATATATTTCGCCAGTTTAGTGAAAGAACGATCGTCAATCACTGCATTTACGAAATTGCTGAAATCTTCAGTTCCACCCATTTTGAAGGTAGCAAGATCACGCAACATCAATTCTTTAATTTTTGGCCATAAACTTTTCGCGATGTAAGTTCTCGAAGCAGCAGAACATTTTTGTCCCTGGTATTCAAAAGCACCACGTAAAATAGCCGTACTTGAAACCTCAGCATCAGCAGAAGCATGAACCAGGATAAAATCTTTACCACCAGTTTCACCTACAATACGAGGGTATGTTTTGTATTTATGAATGTTTGTACCAATAGTTTTCCAGATGTTCTGGAATACAGCAGTAGAACCTGTAAAGTGAATACCAGCAAAATCAGGGCTGTTAAAGATTACTTCTCCAGCTTCAGGGCCATCTACATAAACCAAGTTGATTACGCCATCAGGTAAACCTGCTTCTCTGAAAATCTCCATCAATAAATTCGCTGCATAAACCTGAGTATCGGCAGGTTTCCAAACGACAACATTACCCATTAATGCTGCTGATGTTGGCAGGTTTGCCGCGATAGCAGTAAAGTTGAAAGGAGTTAAAGCGAAAACAAACCCTTCTAAAGGACGTTGTTCAACTCTGTTCCAAACACCTTTTGGAGAAACCGGAGGTTGTTGTTTATAAATGTCAGCCATATAACTTACGTTGAAACGTAAGAAATCTATCAGCTCACAAGCTGCATCAATTTCTGCCTGGTAAGCATTTTTTGATTGACCAAGCATTGTTGCTGCATTTAATTTATAACGATACGGACCCGAGATTAACTCAGCGATCTTTAAAAATATAGCTGCACGTTGTTCCCATGGCAGGTTTTCCCATTGAGGCTTTGCAGCTAATGCCGCATCAATTGCCTGTTGTACATGAGTTTTGTCGCCTATGCTATATTGTGCTAAAACGTGTTGGTGATCGTGCGGTGGAGTAACTGTTCCTTTTTTATCAGTGTGGACTGCTTTGCCCCCGATATACATTGGGATGTCACCTTTTTTTGAACGTGCTTCAGCTAAAGCAGCTTTCAATAATTCACGTTCTTTACTTCCTGGTGCGTAACCTAAAATAGGTTCGTTCTCAGGTGTTGGTACGTTAAAAAATCCTTTGAGCATGATATAATATTGTTGTTTGCACAAAGATAGTTTTTTATTTTATTGCCTGTCAATCCATTCTACTATATGATATTCTGCTAACAGACCACATGGCGCAGGAAAATAATTCTTATTTTTGAAGAGCGGTTTCAATTTAGCTGAAATTTCAGACCGCTTCTGAATCTATAGCATGATAAAATACATCCGGTTATTATTACTTCCCTTTTCTGTTTTATACGGTATCGTGGTTATTTTTAGAAACAAGCTCTATGATTGGGGGCTGTTCAAATCTACCCGGTTCGATATTCCTGTGATTTGTGTAGGCAACTTGGTTGTGGGTGGCTCAGGAAAAAGTCCGGTAACCGAATATCTGGTGCACTTAATGGCCGGTTATAAAATTGCCATTTTAAGCAGAGGTTACGGAAGAGAGACGAAAGGATTTATATACGCAGATCAGACTGCTACTGCAAAGTCGATAGGGGATGAGCCCTTGCAATTTTATCATAAATTTCCACAAGTGACCGTAGCCGTATGCGAAGACCGGGTAAAAGGAATCACACAATTGAAAGACGCACATGATGTGATTATACTGGATGATGCCTTTCAGCACAGAAGACTGAACCCCGGATTCAGTATCCTGCTCTTTGAATTTCAAAAATTACTGACCACACAATTTTTATTACCAGCGGGTAATATGCGGGAACCTTTCTGGGGTTATAAACGTGCAGATATTTTATTGGTGACTAAATCACCTCTGGATATTACTGTTCAGCAGAAGAAGCAATGTGCTGCTCACTTTGATAAAACATCTGCTGCTCAGCTTTTTTTCTCTGCTATAAATTATAAAAGCCTGACAGGTCTTTTCACCGGTACATTACTAAATGTAGAATCGCTGAAAGATAAAAAGATCTTCTTATTGACTGGTATCGCCAATCCAAAGCCATTATTTGATTACCTTTCAGGTTTTTCTGCTGTGATTGAACATCATGATTACCCGGATCATCACGCATTCAGTTTAGGGAATTTGCGTAAATTGGCAGAGGCATTTCATCAGGATTCTGCGAAAGAAAAAATTATTATCACAACAGAAAAGGATGCGCAACGTTTATTTGATGTTACAATCAAAGAATTACTATTAAATTTGCCTGTATTTTATTTGCCTATTCATATAGATATTGAGGCAGCCTGCAAAAAAACATTTGACCAAAAGATCCTAAAATATGTTTCAGACACTACACGAAACCGTTGAGTACATTAAACTAAAATGCAATAATTTCCAGCCGGAAATAGGAATAATACTAGGTACCGGATTAGGTGGCCTGGTGAATGAGATCGATGTAGAATTCAGTCTGATGTATTCCAATATTCCTAATTTTCCGATTTCTACTTTAGAATTCCATTCTGGAAAACTGATTTTTGGAAAACTGAACGGTAAAAAGGTAGTTGCTATGCAAGGCAGATTACACTATTACGAAGGATATTCCATGCAGCAGATTACTTTTCCGATCAGAGTCATGAAAGCCCTTGGTATTCAGCACCTGTTTATCTCTAATGCTGCTGGTTCGCTGAACGCTGACTTTAAGAAAGGTGATTTGATGATTATCAATGATCATATCAATTTGCAACCTGAAAGCCCGTTACGTGGAAGAAATGATAATGATATGGGACCAAGGTTTCCTGACATGAGCCAGCCTTATCAAAAAGACTTTATCAAGCGCGCGATGGACATTGCAGCAGCAGAAAAAATCACTTGTCACCAGGGTGTTTATGTCTCTGTAACAGGGCCAAACCTGGAAACAAAAGCAGAATATAAGTATTTACGTATTATAGGTGGTGATGCAGTAGGGATGAGCACAGTTCCTGAAGTTATTGTTGCCAATCATATGAGCATTCCTGTTTTTGCAATTTCGGTATTGACAGATGAAGGTTTTGGTGATGTTTTAGTTCCGGTAAGTTTGGAAGAAATACTGGAAACAGCACGCGCAGCTGAACCTAAAATGACGAAAATATTAAGCCAGCTAATTCTTTCTTTATAATGTATAAAACCATTGTTTTATTTCTTTTAAGCTGTGTCTTGTTTGGGGCAAAGCAATCTTTTGCTCAGGACCTTAAGACTTCAGTGAATCAAAATAAAGAATTAGATTCCTTAAGAAGTAAGCTGGAAAATAGTAAAGACTCTGTTATTTTTACCTCGAGGTTTATCCGTTATACTACGCTTAAGCTAACTAAAGATAGTATTCAAACGCTTGCGCTGGATACAAGTTTAAGAGGGATGCAGAATTTCAGCCCGATTGCTCAGCCCAGAAGGCCGACAATCAATACTGGAAATATTGGTCTTGCCGCTAAAGATCTTTTATTTGAGCCGATCAAAACGATTGGCTTTAATCCGGGATTCCATTCACTCGATTGGTATGCGCTGGGGAACGATGATATTAGATATTATCAGGCACGTACCCCTTTTAGTAATATTTATTTTGCCGGACAATATAGTGGGGAGGCAGAGCAGCTTTTTAGGGTGATGCACTCTCAGAACATTAAAAAGAATTTTAACGTTGGGGCGAGTTATAACAGGATAGGTGCTAATGGTTTATATCAAAGGCAAAGAGGGGATGTACTGAATGGTACATTTTTTAGCTGGTATACTTCGCCAAACAAAAGATACGCACTGTATGCAAATGCTATCTTTAATACGCTGAAGGCTTATGAAAACGGATCGATTATCAATGATAATATTTTTGGAAGTAATAACCTTTCCATAGACCGGATGTCTCAGTCGGTGCGGCTGAATTCTGCCAGGCAAATTTACAGGAAGAACACTTTCTTTCTGAGACAAACCTATTTTGTTGGCCGTATTGATAGTCTGGATCAGGAAATCTCTAAAAAAGTACTCCCTACCAATAAGATTACTTATACGATCAAATATGATAAGGATTCTTATGCTTTTCAGAAGAATGAGGCTGATGACCATACTGTTTTACCTTCAGGTATGCGCGATCTTTCCTATACCAATGATAGTACTACTGTAAAACATATACAAAATGAGTTTATATACAGTTTCTTTCTGCGTGGAAAATCCAGTTCTGTCATCAAGAATGAATTGAAACTGGATGCCGGTATCCGTCATGATTTTTATAACTACTCTCAAATAGTGGGTGTGCTCCCGCAGACGAATACTTATAATTATACAAATGCTGCCGGGGTAGTTACTTCAGAGACAATTACGGTTAACAATAAGTATTTTTCTAATTACGCGAAGACATTCCAGAATGTAACGCTTTTGGGGGCTGCGGGCTATAGGTTCAGTAACCGGATAGATCTGAACTTTGACGTACAGCAAATCTTCCAGGGCAGACAAGCCGGAGACTTTATGTATGAAGCTAAAAGTAATTTGCTGGTTAGCAATAACCTGGGCAGGATAGTTTTGGGAGGTTATATTCAGAATAAATCACCAGAAGAAATTTACGATACCCATTATGGAAACCACTTTGGCTGGACCAATGCAACTGTGGACCCAAAACTCGCTGAACTTAAGGCCGCCAATCCTTTAGTATCACCTAATATTGTGATGCTGGCCAGTCCATTTAACAGAACGAAAACAGTGAACCTGTCTTTTAAATATATCAATGATAAGCTGGGGCTGGATGCCGGTGCAGAATATTATATGATTAATAACTATCTGTATTTTGTACAGAAAAATACTACTGTTGACTCACTGACTATTCTGCCAGCACAAGAATCAGGGAGCATTAGCGTATTAAAAGTAACGGTCGGAAAGAAATTCAAGTTCGGCAGGTTCAACCTGGATAGTTACATTGTTTATCAGAAAACAAGTAAACCTGATATTATGCCAACACCTGAATTTTATACTTATAATAGTTTGTATATGAAGGCGAAGGTATTCAAAGTTTTAAATACAGAGTTTGGAGTGGACGTAAAGTACAATACAAAATATGTGAATTATTCTTATTCCCCATCCGTGAGCCAGTTTTATATTCGTCAATCTGCTCCCGATGCTGCTATTCCCTACAAACCAGTCAAATTTGATAGTTATCCGATTGTTGATGTTTGGGTAAGGGCAAGTTTAAGAAAAGCTAATATCTTTGTTAAATACGCCTATCTTAACCAGGGAATCCAGTCTAAAGGATATTATACGGTGAACAGATACCCGATGCAAGACCGGGCACTTCAGGTAGGTCTGAGCTGGAACTTCTACGATTAAGGATCAGGTTTTCTGATGCTTTTTCTTTGCCGCAGGAAACAGGACATTATTTAAAATCAAACGATATCCCGGTGAATTGGGATGCAGGTTTAAGTCTGTGGGTGGATCACCCACAGCATGCTGATAGTCTTCAGGATCATGTCCTCCATAAAAAGTAAACTGTCCCTTTCCAATATCACCATGCAGGTAACGGACTTCTGCTGCCCCCTTATTTTCTCCCAGAACAGTAATGTTTGGTTTGATCAGGCTCTTTCTGAAAGCTGTGGTCTGACCCATGAAGCCTTTAATTACGCGGTCATGATCCTGGGTCAGCATGGTTGGTACCAGGTCTGACTTCGCTGAAAATTCAAATAAGGTGAAATAATCATTTTGCTGATTCAGGCTTCTGGTTTGTGTGACATCAATATCAGAAAACTCATAATTTGCAGGATTTGGGTCCAACCTGAAATCTTTAAAAGCCAATGTCTTATTGTAATCCAGTTTAGACTGTGCATTCGGGTCTTCTGCATCCCCATCAAACATGCTGGCACAAATATCTACCCCTTCTGCCGACAGGGCGATATCAAAACTATCCGTAGCCGAGCACATGGCAAAAAGAAAACCTCCGCCCGCACAAAATTCAGTCATCTTTTTTGCTACTGCCAGTTTCATCAGCGATACTTTGCTGAACCCGTTTCTTTTGGCTGTTGCTTCCTGAGTTCTGACATCTTCTTTGTACCAGGCTGCGTTCTGGAAGGCACTCCAAAAACGGCCGTACTGCCCGGTAAAATCTTCATGGTGCAGGTGCAGCCAGTCGTAACCTGTTAACTTATCTTTTAATACTTCGTCATCATATACAATATCATATGGGATCTCTGCATAAGTGAGCACCATGGTTACAGCATCATCCCATGGCAACTTGCTTTTGGGAGAGTAGACAGCAATTTTTGGCGCTTTTTCCAGCTTAACCATTTCCATATTTACAGCAGGATCGCTGATTTCGTTGAGTATGGCAGTTACTTTGCCATCGGCGATGACCTGGTAAGAAACTCCCCTGGTTTTACATTCGTCCTCTATCAGCTTGCTATATTTAATCAGAAAACTGCCGCCCCTGTAATTCAATAACCAGCTTACATCTGCCTGCTGCTTAATACTCCAGTAGGCAATACCATAAGCTTTGAGATGATTTTTCTGATCTTCGTCCATGTTAATCAGAATTGATGAAGCTTTCATTGCCAACGTTAAAGTGAGCAATAACAGCAAAAGGAAACTCTTTTTTAAAATCATAAGTTAGCAGGCCAGGTACTAATCTAAACTTTAGATAGCTGATTTAAAATTTTTACTACTATTAAACGTTAAAATGAATCATTATATATACATTTATAGGTTGGATAGGTTTTTGAACCTTTAGTTTATCTAGTCGTTTCAATTTACTAAATTTGACCATTACAAAAAAGAATATGAGCAAAGCAATAATAAAAACAGAAAAAGGCGACATGACTGTCGAGTTTTATGACACAGATGCCCCTAACACAGTTGCGAACTTTAAAAAACTAGCAAATGAAGGGTTTTATGATGGAATCACTTTTCACCGTGTAATTCCTGATTTCGTAGTACAGGCAGGATGTCCGAATTCCAAAGATGCAGCTACAGCTCATTTAGCTGGAACTGGTGGCCCTGGTTACAAAATTGACTGTGAACTTGATGGTGGAAATCAACATCACGAGCGCGGTGTATTATCTATGGCACATGCTGGCAGAAACACTGGTGGTTCACAATTCTTCATTTGTCACAGCAGATCAAACACTGCACATTTAGATAGAAACCATACTTGCTTTGGTAAAGTGGTTGAAAATGTAGACATTGTTGATGATATCAAACAAGGAGATAAGATTTTAGGTATAGAAGTGATAGAAGATTAAGATATGAATTTAAGAGGAATTGTAGCCGTATCCGGCAGACCAGGTTTATTTAAACTTGTTGGACAAAATAAAGCAGGTTATGTACTGGAAGGCTTAGATGCTCAGAAAGTTAAAATTGTAACTAGTATCTCTTCTACTAAACTGGCTTCATTAGAAGATATCACTATCTATGGTGAAGATGAAGATTTGAAGTTAGTTGATGTTTTAGCAAATATTGCTGCATTAAAAGGTGAAGTTGCTGACGCTAAAGCTGATGCTGCTGTTTTAAGAGCATTATTCGTTGAGGTTGCACCTACACACGATCAGGAAAAAGTTTATACTTCAGATATGAAGAAAATCGTTACCTGGTACCACTTATTAAAGGATCTTCCTTTATTCACAGAAGCGGCTCCCGGAGCTGTTGAAGGTGCTGAAGCGGTTAAAGCAGCAGATGACAAGAAAGTTAAGGCTACGCCTAAACCTTCGAATGCTAAAGCTCCCGTTAAAACATCTCAGCCAGCTAAAAAAGCTAGCATGACAAGCAAAAAAGGAGTTTAAGGACTCCATACTATAAAAAAACCGGATGTTTAACATCCGGTTTTTTTATGCGCAGAATTTCTCTGCACAAGTTAAATATCGTTTACAAGTAATAGACGATCAGCAGAAATGCAAGTATCGAGATAATGATGGCTATGGTGAAGCCCCATCGGTTGCCATTGCCTCTGCTTCTGAATCTGTATTTTCTTTTAAAATCTCCTGGTTGCATAAAATTCCTTTCTTAGTTTAATAGCTTATGATGATGATGCACAAAATGAAATATTCCATAAAGCATTTCAGGATTTCTATTCATGATGGTAAGGTTCGCCCTTTAAGATACTAAATGCTCTGTACAGCTGCTCCACAAAAAATAAGCGGACCATTTGGTGTGAAAACGTCATATCTGACAAAGAGATACTTCCATTTGCTCTCTTATATACACTTTCGTCAAAACCATAAGGGCCGCCAATCACAAATATCATATGCTGAACACTTCCGATCATTTGTTTGTTTAAATAATTTGAGAACTGAACAGAAGTGTATTTCTTCCCTTTCTCATCCATCAGGATAACAGTGTCCAGGTTGCTGATTTGTTTCAGGATCAGTTCGGCCTCTTTTGTCTTTTGTTGTGCTTCTGTTAAATTCTTGGTATTCTTCACATCAGGAATCACGACCAGGCTGAAACCAATATAATGCTTTAACCGGTTAAGGTATTTTTCAATACCCTCGATCAGATATTTATCCTCTGTTTTTCCGACAACGAGTAAAGTTATTTTCATTCAAAATTAATGTGCTAATGTAGTAATCCCTATATTAGAAGCGCTTCTAATATAGACAGGATTCAAAGATATGGTAAAATCTAAAGATAGTATTTTAAAGGACTATCAAAATAACGTTGCAACTCAGGAAGAACAGATTACTCAAATTAATAAAGCACTCAATAACATCTCGTTATCCAGGTTAGGTCTGTTTATCATCGAAATTCTTTTAGTGAGTATAACAATCTATTTTGGCTATCACTGGCTGATTGGTATCCTGATGTGTATTCCTGTGTTGTGTTTTATGGTTATTGTAAAGCGTCAGGCTGCTAAAGAACAGGAGCTGAATTACGCAGAGAAAATGCTTTTCGTATTTCAGAATGAAGTTAATCTCATCCTGACAGGTAAAAATAAATATAAAGAAGGCAAGCATTTTGAAGATGAATATCACCCTTATGCTTCGGATCTTGACATTTACGGACATTCTTCTTTATATGCATTTATTAACCGTTCAAACACGGTAAATGGGATGAAATTGCTGGCAGATAGTTTGAACAAACCTGCCACGCCAGCAATTATTATGGATCGCCAGGAAGCAATCATTGAATTAACCAGGCATATTGACCAGACTTTCCATTTCAGGGCAGGGCTTCAGAATCATAAACCGGAACAGCTGGAAATTATCAGTCATAAACTGGAGCACCAGATGCCGGATCAATTGAAATTTACACATAGTCCTTTATTGAGGCTATATACAATGATAGTACCTTTTATCTCTGCCGGATTAATCATTCTCGGTTCTTTATATGGTGGCTTCTACTGGGAAGGATTAGGACTTTATGCCTTTGTTAACGTTGTTTTATGTTTTTACTTTAGTAAAAAGATTAACCTTGTTCATTCCGGATTCAGCGGGAGCGCAAGTTTGCTCAATGCGATCTCAGGAACTGTAAAATGGACGGAAGAACTCAAATGGGAAAGTAAATACATTAAAGGTTTTTTTACGGAGCTTACCGTAACCGTACCTTTGAGTGTACAGATCAAAAAACTATCAGGCATTATCAATTCATTTGATGTCCGGTTAAATATGGTTGTCGGGACTATCTTTAATGTATTCCTTTTATGGGATTTCAGATGTGCGATCCAGCTGGACAAATGGTTTGTGAACTCTTCAGATCAATTGATCAAAGGATTGTATACCATCAGCCAGTTTGAAGAATTGATTTCCTTCGCTACCTTCAACTATAACGAACCAGAGCTTACTTTCCCGGTTATCTCAGACACTTTTCATTTCGAAGCCAAAGATCTGGGCCATCCGCTGATTGCAGAAAGCAAACGGATAGTGAATACCTATAATTTTGATAGTAAGCCAACCGTTGATATCGTGACCGGGTCAAATATGGCAGGTAAGAGCACGTTTCTGCGGACAGCCGGTATCAATATGGTATTAGCCTTTTCCGGTGCCCCTGTGTGCGCTAAATACATGAAGGTATCCATTTTTGAAATCTTAACCTATATGCGGATTAAGGATTCACTGAATGACCAGACTTCAACCTTTAAAGCCGAACTGAACAGGTTGAAAATGATTCTGGAAGGAGTAAGCACCTTAGCACATCCATTAGTACTGATCGACGAGATGCTGAGGGGAACAAACAGCAAGGATAAATACCTGGGGTCGAAAGTTTTTATTCAGCAGATGATCCTTAGAAAAACACCAACACTATTTGCTACACATGATCTTCAATTATCAGAAATGATTGAAAAGTATTCAGGACTGGTAAGAAACTATCATTTTGATATCCAGCTGGCAGAAGGAGAAATGAATTTTGATTATAAATTAAAAGAAGGCGCTTGTAAAACATTTAATGCGGCATTACTTCTGAAGGAAATAGGATTGAGCTTCAATCCTGAGGAAGCAGAGGCTTAAAACCTGACCGGAAAATTTAATCAGCTTATAACTTTACTGTAAACATAACATGAAGTTAACATCAAATTCTCATATTGCCTGTTATAGAATTCAGATATGATTAAAGCATCCGATTTTGGTGATGATTTTTCGTGGGGCGTGGCTACTGCCGCTTTACAGATTGAAGGCGCCGCAGACATGTATGGTAAAGGCCCTTCTATATGGGATACTTTTTCCAAAAGATCCGGTAAAATCAAGAAAGGGCATAATCCAGCTATGGCTTGTGATTTTTATCACCGCTATAATGAAGATATTGCACTGGTTAAATTGCTTGGATTCTCGGTATTCCGTTTTTCTATCTCCTGGCCAAGGATTCTTCCTTTTGGCAAAGGAATCGTTAACGAAGAAGGGATCAGGTTCTACCATAATGTAATAGATGAATGTCTGGAGCAAGGGATTACGCCTTACATTACGCTTTACCATTGGGATTTACCGGAAGCTTTAGAAGAAGAGGGCGGATGGACAGCTTTTAGCATCAATATGGCATTTAATGCTTTTGTTACGTTATGTGCCCGGACTTACGGAGATAAAGTAAAAAACTGGATTGTACTGAATGAACCTTTCGGCTTTACTTCGCTGGGCTATATGCTCGGAGTACATGCACCTGGAAAAACGGGGCTCACTAACTTTTTCTCTGCCGTACATCATACTGCCATTGCGCAGGCAGACGGAGGACGCATCTTACGCGCAGAAGTAGCTGGTGCAAATATCGGAACTACCTATTCCTGCTCAGAGATTATCCCCTATACACAAAGTGATTCCGATATTCTGGCAGCCTCCAGGGTAGATTGCCTGATGAACCGTTTATTTATAGAACCCGCATTAGGAATGGGTTATCCGGGACAGGATTGGGAGGTGATGGAGAAATTTGCCATCTCACATTCTACGTGGCGGCATACCGAACGTCTCACGTTTGACTTCGATTTTATTGGATTACAAAACTATTTTCCGCTCACGATTAAATACAATGCGTTTATCCCGGTTGTACAAGCATGGGAGGTCAAAGCGAAAAACAGGAAAAAACCACATACTGCTATGGGCTGGGAAATTAATGGTGATAGTTTCTATAATATCATTAAACAGTTTGCCTCCTATCCTTCAGTCAAAAACCTGGTGATTACAGAAAATGGCGCGGCCTTTAATGATAAGCTAACAGGCGGTGCAATAGATGATACTGACAGGATCGAATACTTCCGGTTATATCTGCTGGCTGTACTCAGAGCTAAAAAAGAGGGGATAAACATTACCGGTTATATGGCCTGGACACTGCTCGACAACTTTGAATGGGCAGAAGGCTTTAACGCCAGGTTCGGTTTAGTCCATAATGATTTTAAAACGCAACAAAGAACGATCAAATCATCAGGGTACTGGTGGCAGGAATTTCTGAAAAAATAAAGACATAAAAAAACTCCCGCCTAAAGACGGGAGTTTTTTTATGAAGTATATTATTGAGCTACTTGCTTACGAATAATATTCAATGCACCACCGGCTTTGAACCAGTCGATCTGCTGTGCATTATAACTGTGGTTAACTTTGAAATCTTCTTTCGTGCCATCTGCATGGTTTAACACAAGAGTTAAAGGTACATCAGGAGTGAAAGTTGTTAAGCCTACGATATCAATTACATCATCCTCACGGATTTTATCATAATCTTCCTTGTTTGCGAATGTTAAACCTAACATTCCTTGTTTTTTTAAGTTAGTTTCATGAATACGTGCAAAAGATTTAACCAATACAGCACGAACACCAAGGTGACGGGGCTCCATTGCCGCATGCTCACGTGAAGAACCTTCACCGTAGTTTTCATCACCAACTACGATAGTTCCAATATGATCTGCTTTATAAGCACGTTGTGTTGCAGGAACAGGACCATATTCACCAGTTAACAGATTTTTAACGGTATCAGTTTTATCGTTGAAATAATTCACTGCACCGATCAGCATGTTATTAGAAATATTGTCCAGGTGGCCACGGAATTTCAACCATGGACCAGCCATAGAAATATGGTCAGTTGTACATTTTCCTTTTGCTTTGATCAGTAATCTTAAACCTGTAAGGTCTGTACCTTCCCATGGAGTAAAAGGATCAAGCAATTGCAACCTGTGAGAAGTTGGAGAAACTAAAATCTGAACACCACTTCCATCAGCTGCTGGTTCCTGATAACCTGCGTCATCAACAGCAAAACCTCTTGGAGGCAATTCAAATCCTGTAGGCTCATCCAATTTTACCTGCTCACCATTTGCATTGGTTAAAGTATCAGTCAATGGGTTGAAGCTTAAGTCACCAGCAATAGCTAAAGCTGTTACCAATTCCGGAGAACCAACAAAAGCAAAAGTATTCGGGTTACCATCAGCACGTTTCGCGAAGTTACGGTTGAAAGAATGAACGATTGTGTTTTTCTCTTGTTTCTCCGAACCTACTCTGTCCCACATTCCAATACAAGGTCCGCAAGCATTTGTAAATACTTTAGCACCTATTTGTTTGAACACATCCATAAATCCATCACGTTGTATCGTGAAACGGATTTGCTCAGATCCAGGGTTGATACAATATTCAGATTTAGCTGTTAAGCCTTTTTCTGCAACTTGTCTCGCTACACTCACCGCTCTTGAAATATCTTCGTATGAAGAGTTTGTACAAGACCCGATCAAACCTACGTCGATTTTCATCGGCCATCCGTTAGCTAAAGCAACCTCTTTCATTTTAGAAATAGGGGTCGCTAAATCCGGAGTAAACGGACCGTTCAGATAAGGCTCCAATGTAGATAAGTCAATTTCAATTACCTGGTCAAAATATTTAGCAGGATCAGCATAAACTTCAGCATCACCAGTTAAGTGTTCTTTAACAGCGTTGGCAGCATCAGCAACATCAGCTCTGTCTGTAGCACGTAAATAACGTTCCATGCTCTCATCATAACCGAAAGTTGAAGTCGTTGCACCGATTTCAGCACCCATATTACAAATGGTACCTTTACCAGTACAGCTCATATTCGTTGCACCTTCACCAAAATATTCAACAATAGCACCAGTACCACCTTTTACAGTCAGGATACCAGCTACTTTTAAGATTACATCTTTAGGTGAAGACCAGCCGCTTAATTTACCGGTTAATTTTACACCAATTAATTTAGGGAATTTAAGCTCCCAAGGCAAACCTGCCATTACATCACAAGCATCAGCACCACCAACACCAATCGCAACCATTCCTAAACCACCAGCATTCACGGTGTGAGAATCTGTTCCGATCATCATTCCACCTGGAAATGCATAGTTTTCCAATACAACCTGGTGAATGATACCTGCACCTGGTTTCCAGAAACCAATGCCGTATTTATTGGATACTGAAGCAAGGAAATCAAAAACTTCTTTACTTTCTGTATTCGCCGCAGGAAGATCCTGCTCTGCACCTAATTTTGCAGTAATCAAGTGATCACAGTGTACCGTTGAAGGCACAGCAACTTTCGGTCTGCCAGCCTGCATAAATTGCAATAATGCCATTTGGGCAGTTGCATCCTGCATAGCTACACGGTCAGGAGCAAAATCTACATAGTCAGTACCTCTTACGTAAGAAGTATTTGTTTTTTCATCCCAAAGGTGAGTATATAAGATTTTTTCTGAGAGTGTTAAAGGTCTGCCTACTAATTTACGGGCCGCCTCAACTCGGGGACCAAAGTTTGCATACACCTTTTTGATCATTTCTATATCAAAAGCCATTGATAATATGTGTTAAAAGGTAATATAATTTAAATTATTTGTAGCGAATTTACAAAAAAAAACAGGCTGAGGCTAACCTATGTAAGTTCATTATATTATTTATACATGTTCTAAATAAAATAACTGCTTCTTCCTGGAACTCAATCCGCTGAAGGTTGTCCGTAAACGTACGTTATCGTCCGTTTACGGACAACCACTATAAGAGCCGGGCTTCAAATAGCTGTCTGGAAGTCTTTTTACCAGTCTGTTACTTTTGGCCTGAACTTCGTAATGCTTGCAGAAAATTAAAGCGTATGGAACTCATAACCCCGAGCGGTTAAAAATTTTAAGGTGGCCGGTAAGGCAAACTTTAGCCTGTCAAAAGCTTTCAGGCTGTCATGGAATACGATTATAGACCCGTTTCTTGTGTTTTTAATCACATTTTCATAACATTTTTCGGGAGAAAGGTCCACATCAAAGTCTCCGCTCAGCACATCCCACATGATGATATTAAGCTGTGGGTTAATTTTGCGCAATGCTTTGATCTGAGATTTTTTTATTCTCCCGTAAGGTGGACGGAACAAGTCTGTATCCGTGAGCTGCTGACAAGATTTGAAATTTTGAATATAAGTGTTATCCTCAGTTTTCCAGCCTTTTAAGTGGTTAAAAGTATGGTTTCCTATCGCGTGGCCTTCACTTTTAACTTGTTCAAAAATTTCGGCATGTTTGTTTATATTGTCACCGATACAAAAGAAAGTCGCCTTGCAATTGAAACTTTTTAAAGTATTTAAAACAAAGTCTGTAACAACAGGTATGGGTCCGTCGTCAAAGGTTAAATAGACGACTTTGTCAGCCCGGCTTTTGTTCCAGACTAAGGATGGATAATACCATTTTAATAAAAGAGGTGATTTAACCAGATACATCGATCAAATGTAAGAAATTACAGCTGGTTGTAAAGAAATTGATAAAATCGATAAGTTGTTTATTTAAGAAAAATACAAAACCAATGAAAATGTTTACTACTAATACGCTGTCAAAATTAACCTTCGCTGTTACTTTTAGTTTGGTCACGATAGGTATGTCTGCTAACCTGCATGCGCAGGAAACGCTGACCATTCAGGATGCGATTGATCGTATGCTGGAAAATAACCTGAATATTAAGCAGTCGTCATTGAATGTGTCTACGGCAGCAGTAAATCTGGAACAGTCAAAAGCGGCCCTTTATCCTAGCCTGAACGGAACTGTAAATAATACACTGAATTACGGAAGGAGTCTGAACCCTGCAACAAATCAGTTAATCACCCAGAATTTTTATTCCGGAGACGGAAGCCTGAGTGCACAGGTAGATGTATTTGCCGGATTCAGTAAAGTGAACCAGATCCGTCAGAATAAAATTTTACTGGAGGCTGGTAACAGTAATCTTGATAAAATTAAGAATGACCTTGTTTTACAGGTAGTCACTTCCTATTTTCAGGTTGTATTTAATACCGACTTATTAAAAGCTTCTAAAGAACAACTATTAGTTGCACAGGAAACACAAAGACGTGAGCAATCTTTACTGGAGGCAGGAAATAAAACACTGGCAGATATTTCGCAGGCAAAAGCGCAGACTGCTACAGCCGAACTGAATGTGACCAATGCACAAAACCAGTTGACTATTTCTTACCTGACACTTTCTCAATTGATGGAAATGCGTCCCGATTCTCAAAATTATACAGTTGTTAAGCCAACGATCAGAGATATCGCAGAAGCACAGAAAATTTATGACGTCAATGATGTCTATAATACTTCCGTATCATTTTTTCCGGATATCAAATTGGCAGAATTAAACAGACGCGCTGCTGAAAAAGCAGTCGATGTAGCTAAAGGATCTTATTATCCGAAACTTACAGTAGGAGCAGGCCTTGGATCAAGATATTCTTACACCATAGGTACTAAAACAATTGGTCTTCCTTCCGATCCGCATTTAAACGATCAGATCAGCAATAACTTTTATCAGAATGTTGGTTTTTCGCTGTCCATTCCTATCTTCAATGGCTATACCGTGAGATCAAATGTAAAAAGAGCAAAAATCTCTTATGAAACCAGTAAAATCAGTGAGCAGCTGGCTAAGAACAATCTGAATAAAGTGATTGCTCAGGCAGTGGCCGATTTAAGAGCTGCGGACAGCAGATATAAATCAAACGAAAATACTTTCAATGCCCAAAAAGATGCTTTTAACGTAATTGAACAACGTTATGCAGTAGGTTTAGTAAATTCATTAGATTACAATACTTCAAGAACAAACAGAAATAAAGCAGAAGTTGATTTCATTCAGTCGAAATATGACTTGCTGTTTAAATCAAAAGTTATAGATTATTACTTAGGCAAACAGATAACCTTTTAAGCTCAATCCATAAATTAAAATAGAAATGAAACTAAAATACATACTCATCGCCGTAGGAGCACTTATTGTGTTATTGATTGTCGGTAAAGTGACCGGCGTAATAGGCGGTGATCAGGCTGAAAAAGTTACGATAGAAAAAACAAAGACCAGGAACATTATTGAAACTGTTACTGCAAGTGGTAAAATCAAACCAGAAACAGAGGTTAAAGTGAGTTCTGAGGTATCGGGTGAGGTTGTAGAATTACGTGTTAAAGAAGGTGATATTGTTAAAAAAGGCCAGCTTTTGTTTAGAATCAGACCAGACGTTTTGAAATCTGGTTTGGACAGAGCCAGTGCAACTTATAGTGCGCAGAAAGCATCTGTGGGATCAGCAGCGCAGCAGTTGAAACAAGCTGAAGCTAACTTTGTCAATCAGGAGGCAATCTATAAACGTAACGTAGAGCTGTTCAAAAAGAAAGTGATTTCAGTTTCAGAATATGATGCGGCTAAGGCAGCTTACGTAACAGGTAAAACGAATTTGGATGGTGCAAAACAATCCCTGATTGCTGCGAAGTATAATCTTGCACAAACAGGTGCGGGTGTACAGGAAGCCAGTGCCAACCTGGCAAAAGCTACCGTGTTTTCACCAGTTGACGGCGTAATCTCTAAATTATCTGTAGAACTTGGAGACCGGGTTTTAGGAACAGCTCAGTTTGCAGGTACCGAATTGATGCGTATTTCTAACCTGAACACGATGGAAGTAAACGTTGATGTCAATGAAAATGATATTAACCGCGTAAATGTAGGTGACAATGCTGCAATTCAGGTAGATGCATTCGATGATAAAAAATTTAAAGGTGTGGTTACTGAAATAGCCAGTTCTTCTAAAGATATTGCTGTAGCAGCAACAACTGTTGACCAGGTGACTAACTTTGTGGTCAAAGTTCGTATCTCAGCAGATTCTTATACTGGAATTAAAGGCGGGGCAAAAGATCTTCCTTCCCCATTCAGACCAGGTTTATCAGCAACAGTTGATATTGAAAGTTCTTCTGTGAAAAGTTTATCAGTTCCGATTATGGCTGTATTTGTTGAAGGACTTAAAAAGGATGCTGGTAAAGAGGATAAAGGAGACAAAGAAGAAGACCCTGCTGCTGGTAAACAGAAAAGCAAATTAAACGATAAGGCTATTAAACAGTACGTATATACGTATGCTGATGGTAAAGTGAAAAAAGTTGAGGTGACAACAGGTATTCAGGATGACAAATATATCCAGATTAAAAGCGGATTGAAAGAAGGAACTGAAATTGTAAGTGGCCCATATTCAACCGTTCAGAATAAGTTGAAGGACGGCATGAAAGTAGAAAAAGACATTAAAGATCAGTCAGTTTCTAAGTCTGAGAAAAAGTAAGACAGGCTGTTCGCAATAAATTAAGTAATTTGTCCCGGTTTAAAACATTAAGCCGGGATTTTTTATTTATATATGATGATACCAAGAGTCGCAATGATTGGTGGCGGTAGTTGGGCAACTGCGGTCATAAAAATGCTTTCAGATAATCTTACTGAAAAAGAGATCTACTGGTGGCTGCGTGATACTGCATCAATTGCACACCTGAAGCAATACAAACACAATCCAAAATACCTGAGCTCTGTCGAGCTGAGAATACCAGAAGATAATATCTCTAATGATATCTGTGAAATTATTAAACAAGCAGATTATATCGTTCTGAATGTTCCGGCAGCCTTTCTTAAAGAATCCCTGCGTGGGGTTACGCCGGAAATGCTGGCTGGTAAAAAAATAGTTTCAGCAATTAAAGGAATTGTACCTGATGAAAATCAGATTATCGGTGAATTTATGCATGAAAAATTCCACGTTCCTTTGGATGATATTCTGGTGATCAGCGGGCCATGTCATGCTGAAGAGGTCGCGCTGGAAAAACTATCCTACCTGACTATAGCATCCATTAACCTGGAAACTGCCGGTAAATTCTCCAGATTATTAAATACAAGATATATCAAGACCAATATATCAGATGATATTTTCGGAACTGAATATGCTGCTGTATTAAAAAATATTTATGCAGTAGCCAGTGGAATCTGTCATGGAATAGGATATGGCGATAATTTTCAGGCCGTTTTAATTTCTAATGCGATCCGTGAAATCAACCGGTTTGTCGAAGCCGTACATCCAATTAACCGTGACATCAAAGAATCAGCTTACCTTGGAGATTTGCTGGTCACTGCCTATTCCCAATTTAGCCGTAACCGGACTTTTGGAAATATGATAGGGAAAGGATACACCGTTAAATCTGCCCAATTAGAGATGAATATGATTGCTGAAGGATATTACGCGGCAAGCTGTATGCATGTAATCAACAAAAAATATAAAGTGGAAATGCCAATTTGCCGGGCAGTGTACGCTGTCCTTTATGAGCGTCATTCTCCACAAATTGAAATGGCTTTATTAACTGAACAATTAAATTAAAACAATATAATTATCAGATTGTTATAGAAATTATACCTGTACATTTTCGGCCACCTGAAAGGGAAGTTGAATAGCTACAAATGGAAACTTAAAACAATCTATAATATGAACAAGAAATATCTAGCGGGTTTATTAACCCTGGCATTAGCGGGTACAGTCTCTCTTTCTACTCAGGCGCAGGAAAAAAAGAAAACAGTTGGCGAGAAGATCGAAAACACAGCTTCATCAGTTGGTAACAAAACAGCAGAAGTAGCAGTAAAAGGCGTTTCAAAAGTAGGCGATAAAACCTATAAAGGTAAAGTTGCACCAGATGGTTCAGATGTTTATATCAACGGAAAAAACCGTAAATATTACATCAATAAAAAAGGAGCTAAAGTTTATCTTAAAGCTTCCCAAATCAAAGACAAACCAGCTGGCAAATAAGTCAGACCTTAAAATAATTTCAATCCGGATCAGACGATCCGGATTTTTTTTTGCCTCTTTTTTATCAACCATGCGTTAAATAACTTATTATTCTTATTAAAGTATACTAAATGAGTAGTTTTTAATCTGAATAAGAATATATTTGGAAATCACTGATAGTAAGCGCTATTGTTAACTATCAATCCTAAACCTAAACGAACGCATATGAAAATTAAATTTTACTCAATTATTTTGATCCTTACCGCATTTGCACTGACCACGCAAGCACAGACTATACGCGGAACAATAAGCGACACCTCCCAAACTATTATAGGTGCTACAGTCTCGGTAGTGGGGACTGGTCAGAAAGCAGGTACAAATGCTACAGGAAAATATCAGCTTAAACTGGCAAAAGCAGGTACCTATACAGTGGTTGTTTCTTATATCGGTTATCAAACGCAGCAAAAGAAAATTACTATTGCAGACAATGAAACCAAAGACCTGGACTTCCAGTTACTATCGGATCATAATAACCTGGAAAATGTAGTGGTGCTGGGTTCCAGAAGTGCACCACGATCCAATTTAGATACCCCGGTTCCGGTTGATGTAGTAGATATTAAAAAAATCACTCAAAATATTCCGCAGGTTTCACTGAATCAGATCCTGAATTTCGTGGCCCCTTCCTTCACCTCCAATGTAATGAGCCTCACTGACGGGACAGATCACATTGACCCTGCATCCCTGCGTGGACTGGGCCCCGATCAGGTATTGGTTTTAATTAACGGAAAAAGAAGACATACCACTGCACTTGTTAATATTAATGGTAGTTTAGGAAAAGGATCAGTAGGTACAGATTTGAATGCCATTCCTACATCGGCCATTAAAAGAGTAGAAATTCTGCGTGACGGTGCTGCGGCACAATATGGATCTGATGCCATCGCAGGAGTAATCAATATCATCTTAAATGATGACGTTAATAAATTAACAGCCAACGTTTCTGGCGGTGGTTATACCGGTAAACATTCTGACGGTCTGGATGGACAAACTGTACAGGCTAACGTGAACTACGGTGTTAAACTAAGCGATAAAGGCGGCTTCTTAAACCTTGCCGGCTCATTTGATTACAGAGACTTTGCTTCGCGTACCACTCCATACCGCGGGGTTATTTATTCAGATTATAACAATCCCGGTTTATATCCAACACCTACAGGCATTGACATTACTGATGCTGAATTAGCCAGAAGAGGGCAGACCAGATCTGATTTTGTGCCAAACATAGGGCAGTCAAAAAACAGGGGAGGCGCTTTATTTTTTAACTCCGTAATTCCTGTTGCACAGGATGCCGAAATTTATGCCTTTGGAGGTGTAAACTATAGAAATGGTATTTCCAATGCCTTTTACCGTACCCCACGTCAACTTAACCAAAACAATGCAGTCATTTATCCAAATGGGTTTTTACCAGAAATTATAACCAATAGTCTGGATCAATCTTTTGCGGGAGGGATCAGGGGAAAATTAGGGGCATGGAAAACGGATTTCAGTAATACGATTGGTCGTAACGTGATTGACTTTAAAACGGCTAATACAGTAAATGCCTCTATGCTGACTGCTTCACCAACATCATTTGAATCTGGTGGTTATGAATTTGTTCAAAACACAACTAATTTAGACTTTACCCGTTTCTTTGAAAGCCCGTTAAAAGGTATCAACGTAGCTTTTGGATTTGAAAACAGGTACGAAAACTATAAAATTAAGCCAGGAGAAGAAGCTTCCTGGAGAAATTACGGCAATGCACTGCAAGTAGGTGTAGATGGTGCAGGCAAGCCAATCCTTATTCCAGATGCGAACGGTAATATCTCTACCCGTTTTGCACCTAATGGCGCTGCTTATGCTGGTGGAGCACAAGGTTTTCCCGGCATCAGTACGGCAAACCTGACTAATGAGTCCCGTAACTCATTTGCAGCCTATGGAGACGTAGAACTAAACTTCACAGAGAAACTATTACTGGATGCAGCAGCCCGGTTTGAGAATTACTCAGACTTCGGCTCCACATTAAATGGTAAACTGGCGGCGAGATACAAATTCTCTGATAAATTTCTGTTCCGTGCTGCGGCGAGTACAGGATTCAGAGCACCCTCACTTCACCAGAAATACTTTAGCTCTACTTCATCAGTTTATATCGACGGAAACATTGTAGAGTCAGGAACTTTTGCGAATGATAGCCGTATTGCACAATTGCTGGGTATCCCAAAACTAAAACAAGAAACCTCTAAAAGCTTAAGTGCTGGTTTCACTTCTAACCTTGGAAAACTAAAAATCACCGTTGATGGCTATTTTATCAGGATTAATGACCGTGTAATTTATACCGGACAGTTCACTGGTAACAATTCGCCAACCGCCTCCCCACAGGATAAAGAAATTTATGACCTGTTACGCCTGGCGAATGCAACAACGGCCAGATTCTTTGCAAACGCGGTAAATACAGAGACCAAAGGATTAGACGTGGTGTTCTCTTACAACACCCGTTTAGGCGCAGGTAACCTTAGAACAGACTGGGCTACAACCTTCACTAAAACCGCTATAGTTGGCCCTGTTCATGCCTCTCCACTACTGGTAGGAAAAGAAAGCACCTATCTGGATGATGCGAGCCGTATTCTGATTGAGAAAGTTACCCCACGTGTAAAATCTAATATCACTTTTGACTATACGATCAACAAATGGAATGTCTTTTTGCGGAATGTATACTTTGGAAAAGTTTCTCAGCCAACCAATGTAGTGGCTAACAGACAAGAACTTACAGGCAGGGTAATTACAGATATAGGCGCGGGTTACAACCTGACTAAAAACCTTAAACTCACAGTAGGGGCGAATAACCTCTTTGACGTTTACCCTCAGGAATTATTGCTGGGTTCTCAGGGTACTTCAGGTATCTTATATCCTAACCAGGCTCCTCAATTCGGGTTCCTTGGCAGATATGTATTTACAAGGCTCTCCCTTAACTTTTAATTCCAATATAATTCTTTAAATTTAATGCGTTTTCCTGCCGGTGAGCCTGTAGTCAGTTTAAACAGGCTACGTGTTCACCGGCAGGATTTTTTTATAATTTATGCTAACCATGAAATCAAAAACATCATTATCAAACCTGCTGCTGGCCCCTCTTTGCCTGGGACTGATAGTTTCCTTTACAGCAAACGCAAGCGGGCAGGAATTAAACCAATTCAAACACGCTGCGGTAGTTACAGCGCATCCCGAAGCCTCTAAGGTTGGCGTTGCGATCATTAAGCGCGGTGGAAATGCAATTGACGCAGCAATAGCCGTACAATTCGCTTTAGCTGTAGTTTATCCGGATGCCGGAAATATCGGTGGAGGTGGTTTCCTGGTTTACAGAGGAAAAGGCGGAGATTCAGATGCACTTGATTATAGAGAAAAAGCTCCTGAAAAAGCTTCCAGAGATATGTATCTCGATGCTCAGGGTAACGCAATTACAGATAAAAGCTTATACGGTGCATTAGCTACAGGAATTCCAGGAACTGTTGACGGGATGGTCAAAGCATACAATAAATATGGTAAACTAAGCTGGAAGAAAGATATTCAGCCTGCAATTGACCTGGCACAGAATGGATTCCAGATTACTGCTCAGCAAGCCTCAGAATTAAACGGCCTTAAAGAAGGATTCTTAAAATACAACAAAAAACCAGTAGCCTTTGTTAAAGACGGTTTATGGAAAGCCGGTGACTTATTAAGACAACCACAGCTGGCAAAAACCTTAAAACTGATCAGAGATAACGGTAGAAAAGGCTTTTACGAAGGACCAGTTGCAGCGGCAATTGTGGCCTCTATGCAAAACACCAAAGGTATAATCACTACAAAAGACCTCAAAGATTACCAGTCCGTATGGAGAAAAACCGTAACAGGTAAATACAAAAACTATACAGTGATCTCTATGCCTCCACCATCCAGCGGTGGTATTTCATTAATTACGATGTTAAAACAAGTAAGTGATTATCCCTTAAATAAATGGGGCTTTCAAAGAGATTCTACCGTTCAGCTAATGGTCGAAGTAGAACGCAGAGCCTATGCAGACCGCGCAACTTATTTAGGTGACCCTGACTTCTTTAAAGTCCCACAAACAGCCCTTTTAAGTACCACTTATATCAATTCCAGAACTAAAGGAATTGACTTTAACAAAGCTACCCCAAGCTCCGAGGTTAAACCCGGTACATTACCCGTAAAAGAAAGCGAAGAAACCACCCATTACTCCATCGTAGACAGCGAAGGGAACGCAGTATCTGCAACAACAACCCTAAACGGATCTTACGGCTCATTAGTTGTCGTAGACGGTGGTGGTTTTATCCTGAACAATGAAATGGATGATTTCTCTGTAAAACCAGGCACTCCAAACATGTATGGCTTAGTTGGCGGAGAAGCGAACTCAATTGTTCCCGGTAAAAGAATGCTAAGCTCAATGACCCCTACAATCGTTGAAGAAGACGGGAAACTAAAAATGGTAGTGGGTACACCCGGCGGATCAACCATTATCACTTCAGTTTTCCAGACGATCCTGAATGTACTTGAATTCGGCAAAACCATGCAACAAGCAGTTGCAGCCCCAAGATTCCATCACCAATGGCTACCTGATGAAGTTTTCGTAGAGCAAGGCGCTATCGATGACGCCACAAGAATTAAATTAGAATACAAAGGCTATAAAATAACAGAACGTAAGCCTATGGGCCGCGTAGATGCCATCCTGATTAAATCAGACGGAACCCTGGAAACAGGAGCAGACCCAAGAGGCACCGATAAAGGCCTCGGCTACTAGTCGTCAACCTGAATTAATAAATAACCCCGCTATTCGCAAGAATAGTGGGGTTCCTCATTTAAAAGCAATCCTGCATAACTATCCTCTTTCACCTCCAAACCCTTCACCTAAACAACAAATAAAGAGTTTCGCCGGTATAATCCAATTCCGAAGCTGCAAGAAGTAACAGGAGAGTCCTAATCACCCTTATCCCAACTCAAACAATTAATTAACCATGCCCATATTACCGTATCTTTTTTTCTAAGCAACTAGGTTTATCGGTGAGAAATAAAAAAAAGTCTATGCTAACATGCCGGCACTGCGTTATCTTGCCCCTTCAGGCAAGTAGCGCCGCCGGCATGTAGCAAAGCTTTTTTTATTTCCCTCCTGACAAAACCCCGTTCAAAAGAAAACAGCCCGATAAATCGGGCTGCTTAATTTTATATTTGGGTTGAGATTAAGATCTGCGTCTTCTTTCGCCCGTTCCGCTTCCACCTTCGCGTGGTTTACCAGAGAAATCTCTGAAACCTCCAGCGCTGCTTCCACCTTCACGTCTTCCGCTTCCACCAGAATTACCGCCACCGTAGCTTTTTCTTTCGCCACCGCCATAACTCTTTCTTTCACCACCACCATAGCTTTTTCTTTCTCCGCCGCCAGAACTTCTTCTGTCGCCACCGCCGCTATAGCTTCTTCTTTCTCCGCCACCAGATCTTCTTTCGCCACCTTCAGGAGCGTCGCCAGATTTTTCAATTCTAACACTTCTGTTATTGAATTGGATGTCTTTGAAATTTGCGAACAATGAATCAACAATAGCATTTTCAACTTCAAAGAATGAATACACACCTTTAAGGTCAATTTTACCAATGTTTTTTCCACTGATTTTACCATTGTTACAAACAAAAGATAATAAGTCACCTCTTGTGAATTCATCTACCGAACCTACGTTGATAAACAAACGGGTAAAATCACTGTTTCTAGCACCTCTTGCACCGCGCTCAGAACGTTCACCACGCTCATCGTTAGCAGCTGCATTTAAATCCGGTGCATTTTTGTAATACTCTAAAAAGCGGTTAAACTCTAAAGATGCAAAACGTTTGATCACTTCTTCTTTGCTTAATTCAGCAAATTCATCCATGATTCTTGGGATGTACTGCTCAATTTGTGCTTCATTTACTTCAACATTGTGAACTTTGTGAACCAATGAGAAAAGTTGTTTTTCGCAAACATCAAATCCTGTAGGTAATTCAGCTTTAGTAAATGCTTTACCGATGATTCTTTCAATCTGACGGATTTTTCCAGTTTCCTTAGAATTGATGATACAGATAGAAATACCAGATTTACCAGCTCTTCCTGTACGACCACTTCTGTGGGTATAACTTTCAATTTCATCAGGTAATGAATAGTTAACAACGTGAGTTACGTTATTTACATCGATACCACGTGCTGCAACATCAGTAGCAATTAATAACTGCATGTTACGGTCACGGAAGCGCTGCATAACTTTATCACGTTGTTGTTGTGATAAGTCACCATGCAAAGCATCAGCATTGTAACCGTCCTTGATCAGGTTCTCAGCAACATCCTGCGTATCCATTTTGGTTTTACAGAAAACTACTGCGAAAATTTCAGGGTTGAAATCTACAATACGTTTTAAGGCAGCATATTTATCTCTGGCACGTACTACATAGTACTCATGCTCAATATTTACGTTACCAGTGTTTTTGGTTCCCATAGTCAACTCAGTAGGGTTGTCCATGTAGTTTTTAGCTATTCTTCTAACCTCAGGAGGCATAGTAGCTGAAAACAACCAGGTTTTTTTGTCGTCAGGTGTAGTAGACAAGATATCATTAATGTCTTCCTGGAAGCCCATGTTCAGCATTTCGTCAGCCTCATCAAGAACTACATATTTCACACTACTGAAATCTATAGCCTTACGACCGATAATGTCTAACATACGACCCGGTGTAGCTACAACTACTTGTACACCGTTTCTGATTTCACGCAATTGCTGCACAATGTTCGCGCCACCGTAAACGGCAACAACACTAGCACCAGGCGTATTTTTTGAGTAATTTTTGATGTCGCTGGCAATTTGCAAGCAAAGCTCCCGGGTAGGGCATAGAATTAAAGCCTGAGGCTTATTCATCTTGAAGTCAATCAGTTCAATTAGCGGCAAACCAAATGCTGCTGTTTTTCCTGTTCCTGTTTGGGCCAAACCAACAAAATCATTATTGCCCTCTAACAGCACAGGAATAGCTTGCTCCTGAATAGGTGTTGGATTTTCGAAACCTAAATCCTTTACGGCATTAACAACGTCATCACTTATCCCCAATAATTTAAATGGGTTTATCATTTTAACTTTATTTATTAAGCCGCAAAGGTAAGCTTAATTTTCGGTATTTGTTTGGTACATAACCAAATAATAATTATAAGTCTAACATTTTGATTGTTAATGGTTAGGTTATTTGACCTTTAAGTAAAAAAATAACCTATCAAAAGACTATCTTAATCTATCCGCAGAGCGTATTAATTGATCATCCTTATTAATCCCTCTGATAGCAAGGGCACAAAAAATCAGGGAAAGAACAGGTAAATAAGCGCCTGCACTTAAAGTAAATCCTTCTGAAATCCTTGGAATATGCAGCGCATAATTGGTTGCCCATGCGGCTAAAGCCAGAATTAAAACTATAGTCAGCAGGATAATCCGTTTCTGTAGCGTTCTGTTTTTGAAAGTGAAGATGTTTGCCAGGCAAAGCAGGCCTATAGCAATTGTTGCACCGAAAAGCGCAGTGAAGGATTCAGTTTTCTGGCTGATATTATTTACTTTTTCATAAATACCACCAATCTGGAAAGTTAAATCTCCCGGAGCACCATGTATGATTAAAACAGGAAGAATTACTAACAAAAACAACGTAAGCGCTGCTAAAAATAACCAGATGGATTGAACCCTTTGTATCATATCAATTTAATAATTTCCAACAAATATATTAAAAGACATTAAACGTCTGTCTTGTTAAGCGGAAAAAAGTATTTTTGCATTACATTGAATATACAACGTTTTTTTATAGAATTAGCCTACGATGGAACAGCTTACCATGGATGGCAGACGCAGCCAAACGCGATCACTGTTCAGCAGGAACTGGACAGGGCATTAACCGTTTTCTTCAGGCAACCTGTTGAAACACTGGGCTGTGGCAGAACAGATGCCGGAGTTCACGCCAGTAAATTCTTTGCACACGCAGATTTGCAAAATGTAACAGAAGAAGCAGCTGCGAATGCCGTGGGAAGCGTAAATTCCCTTTTACCTTATCCCATTGCTATCAAAAGAATTTTTAAAGTATCAGAAACTGCACACGCACGTTTTGATGCCACAGCGAGATCTTACGAGTATCATTTTCATTTCCATAAAGACCCCTTTAAATTAAACCGTTCCTGGTTGTATAAAGGTAAACTGGATATTGAAGCCATGAATATTGCCGCTGCCCAGCTCCTGAACTATACAGATTTTACCAGCTTTAGCAAATCCAATACCTCTACGGCTACAAATAATTGTAAAATTACCGAGGCTTACTTCCGTGAAACCGATGGTGGTCTTATATTTACGATCTCAGCTGATCGTTTCCTGAGAAATATGGTGCGTGCCATTGTAGGTACGTTAATCCTGATCGGAAAAAAAGAAATCAGTCTGGCACAGCTGGAAGAAATTATAGGAAGTAAAAACCGGAGTAATGCCGGGCAGTCAGTACCTGCCTGTGGCCTTTACCTGGTCAATGTCATTTATCCTTTTGTAAACTAATTATGTCGAAAATCACAGGTGATGCGTTAAACGTTGGCTTATTGAGAAGAGTTTTTCAGTACGTCAAACCCTACCGCAGCATATTTATCTGGTCAGTTATTTTAACGATACTACTTGCACTGATTGCACCAGTAAGACCTTTCCTGATCAAATACACCCTGGATAACTATATCCTGAAAGGGGAGCACAACGGCCTGGTGATGATGACCATGCTCATGCTCTTTTTGCTGGTTGTACAAAGTATTATTCAATACAGCCACACGCTATTGACCAATACCCTGGGGCAGTCGGCTATCCGTGACCTGAGAATCAATGTATTTAATCATATCACTAAACTCAGGCTGCAATACTTTGATAAAACGCCGATCGGACAATTGATAACCCGTACAGTCTCAGATCTGGAAACTATCTCTGATATCTTTTCAGAAGGTCTGATTGTAATCATCGGTGATATCCTTCAGGTCATTGCCATTATTGCGGTCATGTTTTATGCAGACTGGGAATTAACGGTGATTGTGCTTTTACCGATGCCCCTGCTGATCATGGCGACTTCAATTTTCCAGAAATCTATTAAATCAGCCTTCCAGGAAATCAGAACCGAAGTATCCAATTTAAATACCTACCTGCAAGAACATATCACTGGTATTTCTATCATTCAATACTTTGCCAGAGAAGACCAGGAGTTTCGTAAATTCAAGAAAATCAATGCACGTTACCGCGATGCAAATATTCGTTCCAACTGGTATTACTCCATCTTCTTTCCAGTTGTAGAAATTATCTCTGCCATGTCACTAGGTCTTTTGGTGTGGTATGGTGCAAAAAGCATTCTGGCCAAACCCCTTGATGTTACACCCGGTACAATTGCCGAGTTTATCCTGTACATCAGTATGCTGTTCAGACCAATCCGTGAACTTGCTGATAAATTCAATACCCTGCAAATGGGAATGGTAGGGGCAGAGCGTGTATTTAAAGTGTTAGATACTAAAGAACTGACTACAAACAATGGTACTTACAAGCCGGAAAAGATGGCCGGTAATATTAAGTTCGATAAAGTCTGGTTTGCCTATAACGATGAAAATTACGTCTTAAAAAATATCTCTTTCGAAGTAAAGGCAGGGCAGACTGTGGCAATGGTTGGTGCAACGGGGGCAGGTAAATCGTCCACTATCAATATCCTGAACCGTTTCTACGAAATCCAGAAAGGAGAAATCAAAGTTGATGGTGTAAGTATCAATGACTATGAGCTAAACTATCTAAGGAATAATATTGCTACTGTACTACAGGACGTTTTCTTATTTTCTGATACAATTTTTAATAATATCACGCTAAATAACCCTGCCATAACTATGGAGGAAGTGGTTGATGCGGCTCAAAAAGTAGGTGCACACGATTTCATTGAGAGACTTCCCGGAGGTTATCAGTATAACGTAATGGAACGCGGAGCCACACTTTCTGCCGGACAAGCACAGCTAATTTCTTTTATCAGGGCATTAGTCTATAATCCTTCTATTCTTGTGCTTGATGAAGCGACTTCGTCTGTAGATACAGAAACTGAAATGCTGATTCAGACTGCAATTGATAAGCTGATGAAGGGCCGTACTTCCATTGTGATTGCACACCGTTTGTCAACTATACAGAAAGCTGATCAGATTATCGTACTGGATAAAGGAGAGATTAAAGAAATCGGTAACCACCAGGAGTTACTGAAACTTGACGGTTATTACAAAAAGCTGTACGATTTGCAGTTTCACTCCGTTGGTATCGCTAAATAAGGTTTTCCAACGGATCTTAAAAAAAGGGAAAGGCATATTGCTTGCTGCCGCTATGAATTATAGCGAAGGCAAGGAATATGCCTTTCCCTCTTTTTTAAGATAGTGATTGTCTAACCCTTACGGCGCTCCATTCTTTGTTGGTGTTCATGTTTGGTGGCCATGTTATTATTTAATAAAGAGGCCGGATTTTGTTTGATAAATATCAATATAGCCCTGATTTTCAGGTTTATAATAAATTTATGCACTAGCCTGACAGACAATTAGTTTGATTGTAAAACAATTACTTTTTAACAAGGTAACTGGTAGAGTCTGGTTGCAGTTTGATGCGCACTTCAAACGGGGTTGATACGGGGTTGAAACGCTTCGACCCGTATCAACTACGCTTGAAGTACGCATCAAACTGCTGAAGAATATAGCCAGTAACGTCCTTAAAACCAGCGTTAAAAGAATGCAGACCAGTACCTGAATAGTCCAGAAATACGCCTGAACTGCTGTAAACAGGCAAAAGACAAAGTATTTTATGATTACAGGACTATAAAAGATGTTTTTTGTTAAATTATTTTTGCAACAACAATCCAACTCCCCCCTACAGTTAAGTGAGAAAAACAATAAAAAACCGACAACGTGTTTCCCGGCCTCGGATCCCCTCTTCGGGGAACGTAAGGCGGAAAATACGTTGTCGGTTTTTATTGTTTCCCCTCTCACGCACTCTCCCACACATTTCTTTTCATTATAATTCCAAATGCATTTGCCATTCCATTCAATAATCTTAGATTTGCATAAAAAAATATAGATACATGAGTGTTTTAGTAAATAAAGATTCAAAAGTAATTGTACAAGGTTTTACCGGAAATGAAGGTACTTACCATGCTTCACAAATGATAGAATACGGAACTGACGTAGTTGGCGGGGTTACACCTGGTAAAGGCGGACAAACTCATTTAGACAGACCGGTTTTTAACACGGTTAAAGATGCGGTTGATCAAGCTGGAGCTAATGTATCTATTATCTTTGTTCCACCTGCTTTTGCCGCAGATGCCATTATGGAAGCTGCTGAAGCTGGAATAAAAGTTATTGTATGTATTACTGAAGGTATCCCTACAAAGGATATGATTCAGGTTAAAGAATATATTACTGGAAGAGATTGCCGTTTAATCGGTCCTAACTGCCCGGGTGTTATTACTGCTGATGAAGCTAAAGTTGGTATCATGCCAGGTTTTATCTTCAAAAAAGGTACAGTAGGTGTTGTTTCTAAATCAGGAACATTAACTTATGAAGCAGTTGACCAGGTAGTGAAAGCAGGTTTAGGTATCACTACAGCAATCGGTATTGGTGGAGATCCAATTATCGGTACAACTACTAAAGAAGCTGTTGAATTGTTAATGAATGATCCTGAAACTGAAGGTATCATCATGATCGGTGAAATTGGTGGTGGTATGGAAGCTGAAGCTGCGCTTTGGATCAAAGAACATGGTACAAAACCAGTAGTAGGATTTATCGCCGGCCAGACTGCTCCTGCGGGACGTAAAATGGGCCATGCTGGTGCTATCGTTGGTGGTGTTGATGATACTGCTGCTGCTAAAATGAAAATTATGGCAGAATGCGGAATCCGTGTAGTAGAAAGTCCTGCTGAAATCGGTGAAGCTATGGCAGAATTATTGAAAAAATAATCCTTCTTAAATTCATATAAAAGAGGTTCGTGTCAAAACGAGCCTCTTTTTTTTTATCACGTATTTGTCAGCTTGCATTATTTGTGTGCTAAAAACTGAAGGGGGCCGTTAAACGTATATAGAAATATGAAAACGATCATTAGTAAATCGATATTAATAGCCGGGCTTGTTTGCATTTGCAGCTTGATGGCCTGTGCGCAGAAACAACAAAAAGAATCACCTTCAAAAACCACCGGAAAAATGGAATGGAATAAATTAACCGCAGAAGAAGAAGATGTAATTGTGCACAAAGGCACAGAATATCCAGGAACTGGAACATTATTGAAAAACACAGCTAAAGGTACTTATACCTGCAAACGGTGCAATGCAGCCCTTTACCGTTCGGAATCAAAATTTGAATCCTCATGCGGCTGGCCGAGCTTTGATGACGAGATTAAAGGCGCAGTAATCAGGATCCCTGACGCAGATGGATCACGTACCGAAATCGTCTGTGCAAACTGTAAAGCACACCTTGGACACGTGTTCCTGGGTGAAGGATTTACAGCAAAAAATACAAGAAACTGTGTGAACTCAATTTCAATGAATTTTGTTCCCGATAAATAGCTTTTAAAGGTATTTAAACCCTGAAAATACCCGTTTTAATTTACGTAAATGCCCGATGATCAGATCATTGGGCATTTTTAGTTTGGTGGTATATACTTTTTTTACTTACCTTTGAAAGTTCACCAACAAAATTAAATATGAGATATTGTTTGCTTTTATTGAGTATATTCTTGTTCTTGCAAGTTGACGCACAGGGAGATACTACAGCACTGGACAGTACAGCTTTAGACGGTTCAACGCTAATAAAAACAGGAATGGCAACCTATTATCATAGGAAGTTTGAAGGCAAAAGAACTACCAGCGGAGCCAAATACCGGCGAAGCAAATTAACAGCCGCTCACCGTTCACTTCCCTTTGGTACGATCGTAACTGTCACCAACGTCGCGACGGGAAAATCAGTAGATGTGGAAATCAATGACAGAGGCCCTTTTACAAAAAGATATATTATTGATGTTTCAGAACAAGCTGCCAAAGACCTCGGTTTTTTTAGAAAAGGACAGTCCAAAGTGAAAATCAGCTACGATAAATCCTCTTAAATCCTGAATATCAGGTAGCAATAGTCAGAATTGCAAATGTTATCAACAGTTTTTTCTGGTTTCTTTGATAACAACAGAAAACAATAACAACTTTACAAAGTAAATTAACTGTAATTTTTGTCCCGCAGTGTGGATAACTACGCCCTCTTGTTAAGAACTATTGCTAACGTTTAAAAGCCTCAAAGTATATATTTGTTTAAACAAAAATTCTGACATTATTATCAATAATTTGTTAGGTAAAGGTTTAGTAGTTAATATTTTATGATTAAATATTAAGCCTGATTTTAGGTAAAACTTTTGATTTATTGAAGCCGGTCTGCTGAAAAGACTATTGAAGAGGACTAATACCTATTGACAATCGTTTATTACCCTTATAATATACCCATGGAAGAAGAAGTATTACTGAAAGAGAACAAAGATCGCTTTGTACTTTTGCCGATTAAATATCCGGCAATCTGGGAAATGTACAAAAAGAGTGAAGCTAGTTTTTGGACGGCCGAAGAGATTGATCTATCTGATGATCAGAAACACTGGGATAATCTTAATGATGGAGAGCGCCATTTCATCTCTCATATCCTGGCATTTTTCTCAGCCAGTGACGGAATTGTGAATGAGAACCTTGCAGTCAACTTTATGAGTGAAGTCCAGTTGCCAGAAGCACGTTGCTTTTATGGTTTCCAGATTATGATGGAAAACATCCACTCTGAAACTTATGCTTTATTGATTGATACTTATATCAAGGATGAAGCAGAAAAAGACAGACTGTTCCACGCTATTGACACTGTACCTTGTGTAAAAAGAAAAGCAGAATGGGCATTGCGCTGGATCGACGGAGGAAACTTCGCGGAACGTCTGGTAGCTTTTGCAGCTGTAGAAGGTATTTTCTTCAGCGGAAGTTTCTGTTCAATTTTCTGGTTGAAGAAACGTGGTTTAATGCCCGGATTGACCTTCAGCAATGAGCTGATCTCAAGAGACGAAGGTATGCACTGTGAATTTGCCTGCCTGCTTTACAAAATGCTGAAAAATAAACTTTCTCAGGAAGCAGTTCATGGTATCATCAAAGATGCCGTTGAAATAGAAAAAGAATTTGTGACAGATGCACTGCCAGTTGCACTGATCGGTATGAATGCCAAACTAATGTCTCAGTATATCGAATTTGTGGCCGACAGATGGTCGAGCGAACTGGGATATGACAAAATATATAACGCTACTAATCCGTTTGACTTCATGGAGATGATCTCCTTGCAGGGAAAAACCAACTTCTTTGAGAAACGTGTTGGGGATTACCAGAAAAGTGGGGTGTTGACGTCTTCAGAAGACAAAGCTTCGGCTTTCTCTCTGGATGATGATTTTTAATAAAAGAATATAAACTGTTGCCTATGTTCGGAATTGCTTTGAACAACGAGAATAAGCAGCATAAAACCTAAGAAAATATGTTTGTAGAAAAAAGAGATGGTCGCAAAGAAGCGGTGCGGTTTGATAAGATCACTGCCCGGATCGAAAAGTTATGTTATGGCTTTAATGTGGAACTTGTTGATCCTATAGATGTAGCCAAGAAAGTAATTGAAGGATTGTATGACGGTGTTACAACCTCAGAATTAGATAATCTTGCTGCTGAGACTGCTGCCTCTTTAACCACAAAACACCCGGACTATGCTTTATTAGCTTCTAGAATAGCCGTATCAAATTTGCATAAGAATACCACGAAGTCGTTTTCAAAGACGATGGAGATGTTATATAGATATATAGACCCTAAAACTGAAAAATCAGCTTCTTTAATCGCTGAAGATGTTTGGGAAGTTATTCAGGAAAATGCTGATTTATTAGACAGCACAATCATCTATGACCGTGACTTTGGTTTCGATTACTTTGGTTTCAAGACCCTTGAAAAATCGTACCTGCTAAAAATTAATGGTGAAATCGTAGAACGTCCGCAGCATTTATTTATGCGTGTTTCTGTAGGAATTCACAAAGGTGATATTGATAGTGTAATTGCTACCTATAACCTGATGAGTGAGCGTTGGTTTACCCATGCTACACCAACGTTGTTTAATGCAGCAACACCAAAACCTCAAATGTCATCTTGCTTCTTATTATCTATGCAGGATGATAGTATCGAAGGAATTTATGATACTTTAAAACAAACTGCCAAAATCTCACAGAGTGCAGGTGGTATTGGATTGAGTATTCACAACGTAAGAGCTACAGGTTCTTATATCAGCGGAACAAACGGAACCAGTAATGGTATCGTACCCATGTTAAAAGTATTCAATGATACTGCACGTTATGTAGATCAGGGTGGAGGTAAACGTAAGGGTGCTTTCGCAATCTATTTAGAGCCCTGGCATGCTGACGTATTCGCTTTCCTTGATTTGCGTAAAAATCACGGTAAAGAAGAAATGCGCGCACGTGACTTGTTCTATGCACTTTGGGTTTGCGATTTATTTATGCAGCGTGTTGAAGAAAACGGCGAATGGAGCCTTTTCTGTCCACATGAAGCACCAGGATTGGCAGAATGCTGGGGAGAAGAATTTAACGCGTTATATACACGTTACGAAAAAGAAGGCCGTGCCCGTAAAACGATCAAAGCACAGGAATTATGGTTCGCTATCCTGGATTCACAAATTGAAACCGGTACACCATACTTGTTGTACAAAGATGCTGCGAACGGTAAATCTAATCAGCAGAACTTAGGGACTATCAAAAGTTCTAACTTATGTACAGAGATCATCGAGTATACCTCTAAAGATGAAGTTGCAGTATGTAACTTAGCTTCACTGGCCTTACCGAGATATGTTATCAATGGAGAATTTGACCACCAGAAATTATATGATGTAACTTATCAGGCTACTTTAAACCTGAATAAGATCATTGATTATAACTTTTATCCGGTAGAAGAAGCGAGAAACTCTAATATGCGCCACAGACCAGTTGGTTTAGGTGTACAAGGGCTTGCAGATGCATTTATCTTAATGCGTTTACCTTTTGAAAGCGAAGGCGCAAGAGAACTGAACAAAGAAATTTTTGAAACTATTTACTTTGCTGCAATGACTGCTTCGCATGATCTTGCTGTTAAAGACGGAGCTTACGAAACTTTCAAAGGTTCTCCTTTATCAAAAGGTAAATTCCAGTTTGATCTTTGGAACGTAACACCATCGAGTAACCGTTGGGATTGGGAATCATTGCGTAAAAAAGTAGTTAAAGACGGTGTACGTAACTCTTTATTGGTTGCACCAATGCCTACAGCTTCGACTTCTCAGATTTTAGGGAACAATGAATGTTTTGAACCTTATACTTCAAACATCTATACAAGACGTGTATTGAGCGGTGAATTCATCGTGGTTAACAAACACTTACTTAAAGATTTAGTTGCTTTAGGTTTATGGACGCCAGCAATGAAAGACAGAATTATTTTAGCTAACGGTTCTATCCAGGACATCGCTGAAATACCTGATTATATCAAAGAATTGTATAAAACAGTTTGGGAAATTAAAATGCGTAGTATCATTGATATGGCTGCCGATCGTGGTGCTTATATCTGCCAGTCGCAATCCCTTAACTTGTTTATCAACGCTCCTAATACTTCTAAACTGACTTCAATGCACTTCTATGCATGGAAGAAAGGTTTGAAAACAGGAATGTATTACCTGCGTACTCAGGCTGCATCACAAGCGGTGAAATTCACTGTAGAAAACCAGGCTGGTAAAAACATGGAACCTGTAATTCCTGAACATATTGAGCAGGTGGTTGAAGAAATCACTGATGGCCCGGTCTGTTCTATGGAAGAAGGCTGTATCAGCTGCTCAGGATAATCTAAATCTCATAAAATGAAAGGCATAAAGTACGGTAAGTCAAATTACCGTACTTTTGTTGTATAAGACCCTTTTTAATGGCTAAACACGAAATTATACCATGCGAACGTTGCGGTGTGCCGATTGAGTGCAAGGCTAACTCTTACACTAAATGTCAGTGCAGTGTGGTGTACCTTGACCTGAATGAAGTGCAGTATATCAGTGAGCATTATGATAGTTGTCTTTGTGCTAAATGCCTGTTTGAATTACAGCAGGAATACAGGGATTCCCTGAATCAAACGGCTGCCTCTTAAAAAAAATATTTAGCTTTCTTTTAAACGTAACAATACCAGTTGATTGCTGTCCTACTATCCTAAAGACTGGATATGCTTAGCTTCGTAAATTATCAAAAATCATATCATAACTTCCCGGCTTTAAAAATAGATGACTATAGTATGGATCCGGGTATCTACTGGATCCAGGGGGCAAATGGTTCCGGGAAAAGTACGCTGCTGAAAACAATTGCAGGTATCCTTGATTTTAAGGGCGATATTATCCTGAAATCTCCTGCTGGTAATCTGGCTAATCCGGTCAGCGTGAAAAAGCAGACTCTTGCTTTTCGTAAACTGGTAAATTTCGCAGAAGCAGAGCCCATATTTCCTGAGTTCTTAACAGGTAAAGAAATGGTTAGCTTGTTTGCTGCTGCAAAAGGTGGTGATGCGCAGCAAGCAGCTTATTATATAGAAAGCATGAAAATGACCTCCTATATTAACCGGCACCTGGGAACCTATTCCAGTGGTATGCTGAAGAAACTATCCCTTATTCTTGCTTTTTTAGGCAAACCAGAAATTATTTTACTGGATGAACCTTTAATTACTGTTGATGTAGAATCACTGGAGATCCTTTACCGGTGGATCGCAGAAAAACATGAAAAGGATAAAACGAGTTTCCTGCTGGCATCACATCAGCCATTTGAAAGCGCAGTCTTGCCATTAATTAAAAAGATCTTAATCGAAAATCAGCATTTAACACGCTTATAAGATGTCCGGATCACTCACGCAGGTACTGCTTAAAATATTTGCCTACCGTTTTTACAGGGAACAATCAGGGCTGTTACTTTTCCTTTTCGTCACGATTATCAGTTATTGTTTTTTTATAAATACTGCTGGTGTTTATCAAATGGAGGAGTCTACATTTTATCATTTGATGTTAATGATGACTTTCATTATTACTCCTGTCATGATGCTGCTGGTTTTCGCCTGCTGGCTGATCTATTCTATCAAAAGCTGGCAATACGTAGCCGCACAATTACAATTGGAAAATAATCAGTTTTTATTTTACGGGATGACTTCCTTCAGTAAGCTGGAACAGTTCAAAAGCTGGTTCTGTGTACAGCTGGTGATCTCTCTGCCATTTTTAGGCTACTGGCTTTTTGCTACTATTCTGGGTGTAATCTATGATGCGAATATGATCCCTGCAATTACCCTGGTCTACATTCTGTTCATGGCCTTGATCAGTGCATTGCTTTATATATACCTGGTTAACCGCATTAACAAAACCAGGAAAACTTCTTTGCTCCTCAGACTGAGCAGCGGGATCAGCAAACCTTTTTCAAGCTTATTTATGTATCATCTTTTTGACCGGACAAAGCTGATCTATCTGCTCACTAAAATTGCCTCATTGTTAGTGATGACCGGCGTACTTTATATTTTTGCAGCCAACAAACAAGACTTGCGCGTACCCTATATTATTATACTCGCTATTGTTACTTTGCACAGCGTACTGATTTATCAGGAACATCGTTTTAAAGAAACTTACCTCAGTTTTGCGAGGAACCTTCCTTACAGCAGGTTCAAGTTGTTTTTAAACTTCTCTTTCATCTACTTCTTAATTATTCTGCCGGAGTGTATCTGGTGTTTCTCTCAATTTCCTTTTTTAACAGCAGTAGAAATGTTATTGTCCGGATTAAGTACAGCGCTGCTTTTCCGGAGTATTTTATATTTGATGGGCTTAAGAATGTACAGATACCTGTTATGGGTATTCGGCCTATTTATTTTATCTTTTTATATCATCATGTTCGGTATGCCCAGATTATCTTTTGCTGCAAGTCTGATTATTTCTTATCTGCTTTTTTATCAATATTATTATAAGCCGAAAACACTGATAAAATTCTGATTTTTAGCCTTTAATCTTAGCTGAGATACGCTTTTCAGAATAATGAAGTACAGAATTTTTTTTCTGCTAACTTTGTGGTCACAAAAATTCAAAGAATGGCTAAAGTACAAGTTGGATTGGTGCAGATGACCTGCACCAGTAGCAAACAAGAAAATTTAGATAAAGCAATTGCAAAGATCCGTGAAGTAGCGGCTCAGGGCGCCCAGGTGGTTTGCTTGCAGGA
Source organism: Pedobacter cryoconitis (assembly GCF_014200595.1). Lineage (NCBI taxonomy): Bacteria > Pseudomonadati > Bacteroidota > Sphingobacteriia > Sphingobacteriales > Sphingobacteriaceae > Pedobacter > Pedobacter cryoconitis. The sequence continues at coordinate 240,326 of NZ_JACHCG010000004.1, read as the reverse complement.
GCTTTTTACCTCACTATATTTCTGTGATGTTGAAGAGTATGAGAACTTCAAATTAGCAGAAACTATCCCTGGCCCGTCTACCGATGTTTTATCGGCCGTTGCCAAAGAATTAAATGTAGTTATTGTTGCTTCTCTGTTTGAAAAAAGAGCGGAAGGTTTATATCATAATACTACTGCTGTTCTGGATGCAGATGGTTCCTATTTAGGTAAATATCGTAAAATGCATATCCCGGATGATCCTGGGTTTTATGAGAAATTCTATTTCACTCCTGGTGACTTAGGTTATAAAGTATTCAAAACCAAATATGCAAAAATTGGTGTCCTGATCTGCTGGGATCAATGGTATCCTGAAGCTGCAAGAATCACTGCGCTGATGGGGGCTGATTTCTTGGTTTACCCAACTGCAATAGGATGGGCAACCACACAGGATGAGGAAACGAATAAAGAACAATACAATGCATGGCAGACCATTCAGCGTTCGCACGCTATCGCAAATGGTGTACCTGTAGTCAGTATCAACCGTGTTGGTGAAGAAGCTGGTGTTTCTTTCTGGGGAGGGTCATTTGTGTCCAATCCTTTCGGTTCTCTTTTATACCAGGCTACACACGATCAGGAAGAACTGAAAGTGGTAGAACTAGACTTGTCCAAGTCTGACCGTTACAGAACACACTGGCCATTTTTACGTGACAGAAGAATTGATACTTATTCACCAATTACCAAAAGATATATAGATGACGAGTCTATTTGATAACTCTCCGAAGAAAGCCGGATATAGCTTTCCTGCTGAATGGGCAAAACATGAGGCTACCTGGTTAACATGGCCGCATAAAGAAGCTTCATGGCCGGGTAAGATTGATATGATTTACGCACCATACTGTGAGTTTATCAAAATCGTGGCTCAGGGAGAAAAAGTAAGAATCAATGTAAATGATGAAGCAACCAAAGCTTTCGCAATTTCAAAATTGCAGGAGGCGGGTGCAGATTTGACGCAGATAGAATTTTATTTTAATCCGAGCAATGATGCCTGGTGCCGTGATCATGGCCCTGCTTTTTTGTTGAATCCAAAAGCAGAACAGCAAAAGGTAGTAATTGACTGGGGTTATAATGCCTGGGGTGGAAAATATCCTCCGTATGAGTTAGATGATGTTATACCTACCCGTATTGCAGATCATTTCAGTTTGCCGGTATTTAATCCGGGTATAGTTATGGAAGGCGGATCTGTAGAATTTAACGGTGCAGGAACGATTTTAACTTCCAGAGCTTGTTTGTTAAATCCAAACAGAAATCCGCATTTGAATCAAGAGCAGATTGAAGAGTATCTGAAAGAATGTTATGGTGCAGAACAGATTTTATGGGTTGGAGATGGAATTGTAGGTGATGATACTGATGGTCACATTGATGATATAACCCGTTTTGTGAATGCGAATACGGTATTAACTGTTGTGGAATCAAATCCATTAGATGAGAATTATATCCTTTTAAAAGAAAATCTGGAAGAGTTGAAGACCATGCGTTTATTGAATGGTGAGCCTTTAAACATCATCCAGTTGCCAATGCCATCACCAGTTATCCATGAGGATACACGTTTGCCTGCTTCCTATGCTAATTTTTACATTGCAAATGCTGCGGTAATTGTACCTACTTTCAGAGATGTGAATGATGAGATTGCACTGGATATTATCAGAGGTGCTTTCCCTGACCGCAAAGTAGTTGGGATTGATTCTACAGATATTATCTGGGGACTGGGTAGTTTCCATTGCCTGAGTCAACAGGAACCAGCAATATAAAAAGATTAAATATTATAAAAAACAATATATAACCACTACATGAAACTATTAGAAGGAAAAACAGCATTAATTACTGGTGCTTCAAAAGGAATAGGCCGCAAAATAGCGGAGAAGTTTGCAGAACAGGGTGCGAATGTTGCTTTCACTTATCTGTCTTCAGTAGAAAAAGGAGAAGCATTAGAGCAGGAACTACAATCTTTCGGTACTAAAATCAAAGGATACCGTTCTGATGCCTCTAAATTTGATGAAGCAGAAAAACTAATTAGTGATATCGTTGCTGAATTTGGTACAATTGATATCGTTGTTAACAATGCAGGAATTACTAAAGATGGTTTATTAATGCGTATGAGCGAAGAGAACTGGGATGACGTAATTAATGTAAACCTGAAATCTGTGTTCAATGTGACTAAAGCAGCATCAAAAGTGATGATGAAGGCCCGTAAAGGATCTTTCATTAACCTGAGCTCGGTAGTAGGTGTTCAGGGAAATGCTGGTCAGGCTAATTATGCAGCTTCTAAAGCTGGTATTATTGGTTTTTCTAAATCAGTGGCTAAAGAATTAGGCTCCAGAAATATCCGTACCAACGTGGTCGCTCCAGGATTTATCCGTACAGAGATGACTGATGTACTGGATCCTAAAGTTGTTAAAGGCTGGGAAGAAGGTATTCCTTTGAAACGTGCAGGTGAACCTGAGGATGTAGCGAATGTTTGTGTATTCCTTGCTTCTGATATGAGTGCCTATGTAACCGGACAGGTATTGTCTGTTTGCGGTGGTATGTTATAAGCGTCAGCTAATTCATTAAATTTTATTTAAAAGGGTAAAAATGTTTCTGTTACAGGAAATGGTCTTACCCTTTTTTATGAGTGAAAACATCATAAGACAGGCAGATAAATCTGATTTTTCTAAAGAATTATGCATTCGGTTTTTAAAAAATCAGCATCTTTAGGCTGATCTATGAGCGATACTTTCAATTTCTATAGCTTTCTTGCGTTTACTGGTTGTCTGGCAGCTGGTTTGTTTTTCGCATGGCTGCTCTATGGAAAGAATTCAAATTTAACCCGCCCGGTCAACATAGGTTTAGCAGTAATCAGGACGGTAACGCTTACTTTGATCTTATGGTTATTGTTTTCTCCATTGCTTAAACAGACAAGTTATACGCTGGAAAAGCCAATTGTGATTATCGCACAGGATAACTCAGAATCTATTATGGCTTTTAAACCAGCAGGATTTGATAGTGTAAAGTATAGAAAGTCACTTCAGCAGCTTCAGGCTGAACTTTCAGAGAAATATGAGGTTAGAGCCTATAGCTTTAGCGATCGTGTGGTTAGCGGGCTTGATTTTAGCTATAAAGGTAAACTTACCAACGCTGCACAGCTGATCAGTAAACTCAATGATGAACTGCTCAATAAAAACGTCGGAGCAGTGATTATAGCTACTGATGGGATTTTTAATCGCGGGGGTAATCCGGCGCAGGAACTGGCTTTACTGAAAGCCCCGGTTTATACGATCGCTTTGGGAGATACTATTCCTAAAAAAGATATATCGATCAATGCTGTTAATGTGAATGACCTGGTTTACCTGGATAATGATTTCAGGATGGAGATACAGGTACAGGCATTTCAATGTGATGGTCTTCCAATTCAGCTAACGGTGCTGGAAGACGGGAAAAAGGTATACGAAAAGGCTGTTCAGGTAACTTCACCTCAATTTTCTAAAAACATTCCGGTTAATTTAAAGGCCTCAAAAATTGGCCAGCATAAATATACCATTTCAGTAGCCCCAGTGGCTAAGGAGATTTCCACTAAAAATAATGTTTATCAAACTTTAGTAGATGTTATTGATGAGCGTCAAAAGATATTAATTGCTGCGGCAGGCCCGCATCCGGATCTGGCAGCTTTGAAGCAGGCAATCGGCTTAAATAAACATCATGAGGTTTCGGTGGTCTTGAATGATGCGCTGCTGAAGATTGATCCGAAGACCTATGGGTTAATCATTCTTTATCAATTGCCCGATAATCAATTTGATGCTGGCAGTTTTCTGGCGAAAATAAAGACAGAGAAAGTTCCGCTCTGGTATGTGGTGGGGATGCAAAGTAATCCGGGCAGGTTTAACCAGGTACAGCAGCAGGTTAGCTTTTCTGGAAATTCAGTCCCTCAATATCAATATAGTGCTATTGATCAAAACCTTTCCGTTTTTGATTTAGATCCTGTCTCGCGTAAAGTCATTGAAAATTTTGATCCTTTACAGTCACCGTCTGGTGTGTTTAAGATTTTAGGAACGCAGCAGGTTGTACTGGATCAGCGGAATGGAAAAGCGAAAACTGATCGTCCGCAGTTATTTTTCATGAATGATAACGGTCGTAAGGTGGGGTATCTGATTGGAGAAGGATTATGGAAGTGGAAGCTGTCAGAAGCCCGTGAAAACCCGCAGACCCCGGTATTCAATGACCTGATGGGGAAGATAGTGCAGTATCTTTCTGTGAAGGATGACAAAAGGAAATTTAAAGTCAGGCCGGTTAAAAATACTTTTGAAGAGAATGATCGGGTATTACTGAATGCGTTGTTATATAATGATAGTTATCAGCCAGTAAATACACCTGATGTCAATTTGTTATTAAAAGATGAAAAGGGCAAGACTTATAATTTTACTTTTTCCAGGTATGAATCTTCTTATCAGCTGGATGCCGGTGTATTGCCTCCGGGTAATTACAGTTATACAGCCAGTACAACATTGGGTAATCAGCATTACCAGGATAAAGGCTCCTTTTTCGTCAACACTTTAACTGCCGAATTTCAGCAGACCCTGGCAAATCATCAATTATTGTATCAGTTAGCTACCCAGACCAACGGAAAATTGTATCTTCCAGACCAGCTTTCAAAAATTAAGGATGACTTGCTTCAAAGTAACCAGTTGAAAACGCTGAGTTATGAAGATCGCAAGTATGAGGAATTGATTAATTTAAAAAGCTTATTTGTGCTGATTATGGCCATGCTCAGCATAGAATGGTTTGTACGTAAAAGAAATTCGGCGCTGTAATAAAGGTTAATTTATGGAATTCACTACCTCTCAGGTTATAGAAATTTTAGGAACCATCGCTTTTGCGATCTCTGGTTCATTTTCTGCTATACAGCGGCGGCTTGATCCTTTTGGGGTATTGATTATTGCTTTTGTAACTTCTATTGGTGGTGGTACGGTCAGGGATTTACTTTTGGGCGATACCCCGGTTAAATGGATGCGAGATGTAAACTACTGTTTGCTGATCCTGGTCACTTCATTGCTAACCATAGTTTTAAAAAGACATCGGAAGCGGTTTACGGTGACACTGTTTCTGTTTGACTCGATGGGACTGGGGTTATTTACTATTCTTGGGATTCAAAAAGGGATAGCTTTTGGTTTGAGTCCGGGGATTTGTATTGCACTGGGTACAATCACAGGTTGTTTTGGCGGAGTAATCAGGGATACTTTGCTGAATACTATTCCGCTGATCTTTAAAAAAGAGATTTATGCTACGGCCTGTATTCTGGGAGGGATCTTATACTTCACCTTATTGTTTTTTAATCTTAAAGCTGATGTGGCGAAAGTATTGGTTATCGGATTTATTTTTGCACTCAGAGTGGTGGTAGTCCGCTATAAGCTTTCGCTGCCGAGATTTGGCTATTAGTCTTTAGGGGTTGCTTTAATGATCACAAAAACATCTTCATTGTCTTTTTTCATGAAGTATTTCTCTCTTGCAAATTTTTCAGCAGTGTTCAGATTGGTGTTCAGTTCGTTAAGATCTTTTTTCACCTGAGCAGTTTGCTTTTCATAGAAATCTTTTTCTTCCTGTAACTTATGTACTTCTGTGCGGTACTCGTATTGAGAGAGCATATCATTCTTATCAAAGAATAACATCCATACTGCGAATGCTGCGGTAGAGAGAAAGTACTTGTTGCGAAAGATTTCCAGTAATCTGTTCATATAAACAAAGATATAAATTATAAAATAAAAAAAGCATAGCCGTTTCCGACTATGCTTTCTATGCTAAAACTGGAAACCCAGCTTATTTTTTCAAGAATTTGAAATCTTTACCAATAAAACGTGCAGCAGAACCTAATTCTTCTTCAATACGTAATAATTGGTTGTATTTAGCTATCCTGTCAGAACGTGAAGCTGAACCAGTTTTGATCTGACCACAGTTTAAAGCAACTGCTAGGTCAGCGATGGTTGTATCTTCAGTTTCTCCTGAACGGTGACTCATTACCGACGTGTAACCACTGTTTTGTGCCAATGATACTGCGTTGATAGTTTCAGTCAAAGTACCGATCTGGTTTACTTTTACCAAGATAGAGTTCGCGATGCTTTTATCGATTCCTTGTTGTAAACGTTTAACGTTAGTTACAAACAAATCATCACCCACTAACTGTACTTTGTTACCGATAGCTAAAGTTAAAGCTTCCCATGCATTCCAGTCATCTTCATCTAAACCGTCTTCAATAGAGATGATAGGGTATTTATTAGCCCAGTCTACCCAATACTTAACCATTTCGTCAGAAGTTAATTTCTCACCAGATGATTTATGGAAGTTGTAAGTTTTAGTTTTTGAATCATACATTTCAGATGCAGCCGCATCCATAGCAATCCAGATATCTTTACCAGGAGTGAAACCAGCAGTTTCAATCGCTGTTAAAACAGTTTCAATAGCCTCAACATTTGAACCGATGTTTGGTGCAAAACCACCTTCATCACCAACATTTGTTGAATAACCTTTTTTCTTTAATACGTCTTTCAGGTGGTGAAATACCTGAGTTCCCATTTGTAGTGCTTCAGAGAAACTTCTGGCTCCCAATGGCATAATCATGAACTCCTGGAAGTCGATTTTGTTATCCGCATGTGCACCACCGTTTAAGATGTTCATCATTGGAATAGGTAATGTATTTGCATTTACACCACCGATATAACGGTATAATGGCTGTCTGCTTTCTGCTGCCGCTGCTTTAGCTACTGCTAAAGAAACACCTAAGATTGCATTAGCTCCTAAATTTCCTTTGTTTTCTGAACCATCAAGGTCAATCATTGCCTTGTCAATCAGATTTTGCTCAAAAACGTCGATACCCTGAAGTTCTTTAGCTATTTTCTTGTTCACATTCTCAACGGCTTTTAATACACCTTTGCCCATGTAAACTTTTTTATCTCCGTCTCTTAGCTCAACAGCCTCATGTTTACCAGTACTTGCACCAGATGGTACAGCAGCACGGCCCATTTGGCCATTTTCAGTGATTACTTCTACTTCAACAGTAGGGTTACCTCTAGAATCGAGGATTTGCCTTGCATGAACATCAATAATTAAACTCATTTTAGTTGTTTTAAGTGTTTTTATCTCCTTAGTGTAAATAATACAATTACCAGGTGATGATCAAAGTTAAAATAAAATTATAAATTATCAGGATTGATTTTCCTATAATTTTATTCCCACTTGAATACCTTCACCGCTACCGCGTATATTCCTATTCCCCAGATCACCATGATTAAAATCTGTTGTTTCACATCCCATAGCCCGGCGCCTTCAAAAGCAACCTGTCTCATCGCGTCATTCAAATAGGTGAGCGGTAAGGCCCTGCTAATTGGTTGCAGCCAGTTTGGGAAATTCTCTATAGAGAAGAACGTACCAGATAATAAAAATTGTGGTAAGGTAATAATATTTGAGATAGGAGGGATCGTGCTTTCACTTTTTGCGATACCAGAAACGACAAAACCGAAGCCCATAAACACAATGACACCGATAGTGGAAAGCAGCAGCATATTAATCACCGTCGTGACCCCGTGGATGAGCGTAAAATGGAAAAAGAAATGGCCGATCAGAATGATAAATAACGCACCAATTAAGGCGAAACCTATCCTGGCGAGGCCTTCACCAAGGATAATGCTCGATCTTTTTACCGGAGTGGCAAAAAAACGTTTGATCACCAGGGTTTGTCTTAAGCTGAAGAAAACGAAAGCTGTTCCAAAAACGCCGGTACTCAATAACGAGAAACCAAGCTGTCCCGGCAGGATAAAATCTATCGTGCGGTAAGTTCTGCCATGAACAGTACTTTCTTTCAATTCTGCTACCGATGGCTTCAAATCTTTCGTATTTAAAGTATACATCAGGTTGTTCAGTATCGACTTCAGGATGTTTCCTTTATCCATCGATGCAGAAGTATATTTTACGTTTGCTAAATAAGCAGGTTGTTCCACGATGTTTTTATGGACATCAATTACACCAGCAATCGTTCCTTTTTCTAACCGCTGCTGAAGCTCAACTTCGCTTTGATCAGTAATCAAATGGATTACAGAAGTATGTTGCAGGGCGATGATTACCGGATTTTGCATATCCGAGCCTGGTGCTACGGCAAGATCTAATTTAACGCCGCCGCCGCCAAGGAAACCAAATACCAGGATAAAAATCAATGGAAAGGCAAGGGTGAAAACTACAGCCGACGGGCTGCGGGTAATAGATCTGAAACTTGCTTTGGCAAGGGCCAGTGTCGCTTTAGTATTATTGTATGGTTTATTCATTTTTGAGCTCATTTAGCCTTCACGCCATTCCTGGCCTGTAAGATTGATAAATACATCTTCGAGGTTAGCTTTTTTAACTTCTTTTTTTCTTTCGAATCCGCTGTTGATTAATTGATCAATCAGGTTATCCGGGGTATCAAGCGCAATGATTTCTCCATGCTCTACAAAAGCTACACGGTCGCAAAGTTGTTCTGCTTCATCCATATAATGGGTGGTTAGCACTACGGTAGTTCCATTGTTCCTGATATCAATAATCAGATCCCATAAATTACGGCGCGCCTGAGGATCCAGTCCGGTTGTCGGTTCATCCAGAAAAATGATCTTAGGAGAATTTAATAAAGTGGTAGCGATAGAAAAGCGTTGTTTCTGTCCTCCGGAGAGGGCTTTGAATTTTGCTTTTGCTTTATCCTGAAGATTTACTTTCTCCAGCATCTCCATGGGTTTGATGTTTACGCCATACAGACCAGCAAAAAGTTCCATAAGCTCCACCAGATTCAGGTTTGGGTAATAACCCGCAGCCTGTAATTGTACGCCAATGATTCTTTTGATCTCATTGGCATCTTTATCTACAGAAAATCCATCTACTGTAATTTCTCCGGAAGTTTTTTCCCGCAGCGTCTCGATAATTTCCAATGTAGTTGTTTTTCCTGCACCGTTAGGGCCAAGCAGTCCGAAAATCTCATTTTCATAGACATCGAAACTAATCCCTTTGACTGCTTTGAAGTCAGCATAGTTTTTTACCAGATTACGGACACTGATAATGGTATTCGTTTTATCCATGAGATAAATGTAACAAGGTTTAATGTAAAAAGGATTGATGTGACTCAATCCTTTCTTAAAATGTCGGTAAAATGATGGTTAGAACCGGTGATTACCAGTCTACCAGCTTAATTCGCCTTTGATCAGCTTCACAAAGTCATCAAACAGATAACGTGAATCATGCGGGCCAGGTGAAGATTCAGGGTGATACTGTACCGAGAATGCTTTTTTGCCTTTCACACGAATTCCTTCGATCGACTGATCATTTAAGTTGATATGTGTAATTTCCACTTTGTCAGAACTTCTTACTTCTTCCGGGATTACACCGAAACCATGATTTTGAGAAGTTACTTCGCAGTGGTTTTTAATAATATTTTTTACCGGGTGATTTAATCCCCTGTGGCCGTTAAACATTTTCATAGTACCAATTCCGTTAGCTTGTGCTAATAACTGGTGACCTAAACAGATACCGAAAAGTGGTTTGTCTGAAGCCAGGATCTGTTTAACAGTTTCAATGGCATAAGGCATTGCCGATGGATCGCCAGGGCCATTAGACACGAAGTAAGCATCAGCTCCCCATTTGTCCATTTCTTCAAAAGTTGTTTTTGCAGGGAAAACCTGAACATATAAATCTCTTTCGTCGAAGTTACGCAAGGTGTTTTTCTTGATCCCAAAATCCAGGGTAGCTACTTTATAAGTCGCATCTGGTGAACCGTAGAAATATGGCTCTTTAGTAGAAACCTGTGAAGATAGCTCTAATCCATCCATGGAAGGTACTTGTGCTAATTTAGCTTTCAGTTCTTCGATGTCAGTAATTTCAGAAGAGATAATCGCATTCATTGCTCCCTGATCTCTGATTTTTCTTACTAAAGCACGGGTATCGATATCAGAAATTCCAACGATGTTTTCATCCTGGAAATAATCCTGTATAGATTCATTTGCTTCTTTACGGCTATAGCCGATGTTGTAATTCTTGCAAACCAGACCTGCAATCTTAATCGAATCAGATTCGATTTCTTCTTTATGAATTCCATAATTACCAATATGGGCATTCGTAGTGACCATGATTTGTCCGAAATAAGATGGGTCAGTGAAAATTTCCTGATAACCCGTCATTCCTGTGTTGAAACAAATCTCTCCTGTCGTTGTACCAATCTTTCCGGCAGCTTTACCGTGGTAAACAGTACCGTCAGCCAATAACAGGATAGCAGGTAACTTGGTGTAGTTAGTCATCGTAATTAAAATGAAAAATAAAGTTTAAAAAAGGGATTAATGAATGAAGATTTGCGGTTTTGAAGTCGCTATATTGATTAACAAATGTGCTGTTGTTTAACCCGTTCATTTCGGGATACAAAGATAGCTTTTTCATCTTTAAATCCATATTTTTTTTATCAGGATTGAATTGTTACGTTGGATATCCCTTATATAATTGGTTTTAGGGTAATTTTCTCAATTGAATACCCTAATTTTGCTCCCCTAAAAGCATAAATTTATGTCTATACACAAAGAAGTAAAGCGTATTACGACCCACATTCTGCAAGAGATGAAACAGAGTGGTGAAAAGATATCAATGTTAACTGCGTATGATTATTCCATGGCTACGGTTCTGGATGATGCGGGACTTGATGTTTTATTGGTTGGTGATTCAGCTTCAAACGTAATGGCGGGCCATGAAACTACTTTGCCGATTACACTGGATCAGATGATTTATCATGCACAGGGTGTCGTAAGAGGCGCAACACGCGCTTTTGTAGTAGTAGATCTTCCTTTCGGTTCTTACCAGGGTAATTCTAAAGAGGCTTTAAGTTCTGCCATCAGAATCATGAAAGAATCAGGTGCTCACGGTGTAAAGCTGGAAGGCGGTACTGAAGTGGTCGATTCTATTTCAAGGATTATTACTGCGGGTATCCCTGTAATGGGCCATTTAGGTTTAACTCCTCAGTCGATCTATAAATTCGGAACTTATACAGTTAGAGCCAAAGGTGAAGAAGAAGCTGAAAAGCTGAAACTTGATGCAAAGGCGTTACAGGATGCTGGTTGTTTTGCAATTGTATTGGAAAAGATACCTGCTGCACTGGCTAAAGAAGTGTCTGAAAGTCTTCATATCCCGGTTATCGGCATAGGGGCAGGACCACATTGTGATGGACAGGTTTTAGTAGTAAACGATATGATCGGTTTAACTAAAGGCTTTAAACCACGCTTTTTACGTCAGTATATTAATTTATATGACGGAATTTTAGGTGCTGCAAAAGCATATATTAAGGATGTGAAAGCGAATGACTTTCCAAATGAAAAGGAGCAATACTAAAAATGTCGGTAACTGATAAAGATGTACTTTTCGAAGATAACCACCTGATTGCGATTTGTAAACGTGCAGGTGATATTGTTCAGGTGGATGAAACTCGTGATGAGCCATTGGAAGATATGGTGAAAAGGTACATCGCCAAAAAATATAATAAGCCTAACAGTGCTTTTTTAGGTGTGGTACATCGTTTAGACCGCCCGGTAAGCGGGGTGATTTTATTTGCAAAGACAAGTAAGGCACTGGAAAGAATGAATGCCATTTTTAAAAACAGGGAGGTTAAGAAAACTTACTGGGCGGTTGTACGCAACCGTCCGGCTAATATTTCCGGAACGCTGGTACACTGGCTGGTAAAAAATCCAAAAACAAATGTGGTTACGCCGCACAATACAGAAGTTCCGGGAAGTCAGCGTGCTGAATTAAGCTACAGGCTGCTTGGCGAACTTGGCGGATATTATCTGATTGAGGTCGATCCTTTAACAGGACGCTCTCATCAGATCAGGGTCCAGCTTTCTACTTTAGGCTGCCCGATTGTTGGGGATAATAAATACGGCTACCCACGCGGCAGCCGTAAAGGAAGTATTTGTTTGCACGCCAGAAGATTGCAATTCCTTCACCCGGTTAAAAAAGAACCGGTAAATATCTTTGCCAAACTTCCTGTAGACGGATTTTGGGAGCGTTTTGAGTCCTTTTAAGGATTCAAAACGTTTCTTATTTACAGTTGACCGGTGAAAGGGTAATGTCCCCGTATTTTAAGCCTGCTATATTAGTAAAGACCCTTCTGCCATCTGCTTCTTGTGTTGGGCCGTAACCTTCTAACAACTGATCTCCTTTTTTGATAAATGAAACTTGTCTGTAAGAGGTTGATCCCTCAGATTGAAATGTATAATCTGCAATAATGGTGTCTCCTTTAATTATTCCCGCGATAGTGCCGGCATTTTTATCTTTCTCATAAAAATTATAGTTTAAGCTACCTGCTACTGCATTTCCTGCGGTAATCAGTGAGAGGGAAACGGTGTCTTTATCTTTAATGTAGACGTAGCAGGCTTTCGCTTTGGAAGCATTCGTATCTGGTGTTGTAGCCAGACTGTCTATTTTTTGTTCTGTAGTTTTATTTTGCTGACAGGCAGCAAAAAGTCCTGCCAGGATGGTTAATGATAAAATTGTTTTTTTCATGCTGGTGTTTTTATGCAGATTTCTCTGCTAAAAATAAGTATATCGATTGTTTAAGACAAGATTCTAGCCAGAAAAAAAGCACATGATGAATTTTCTTTTGAATAATGATTTGTAATATTCTTTTTTAACATATTGATTATTAACGGATTCTGTTTATGTAATTATTTAATGTTATTTGTTAAATAAAAGTATGCTTATGGCTTATTTTATTTTTTAATAATGAATTATAGTTAACTGATATTGTATATTGCGACACATTATAGTTAAGCAATTATACGAAAAATGCATGCTCTCTCAGCCCCCATTAAAACATATAACTGTTTTACAGTTAATCTCTGAAGATTGACTATCTGATATTTAAATCAATTTTATTTAAAAATATTCTCAATCATAAATTTGGGGAATGACCAGCATTCTCTTTAAAAAAAAACAATCATTATGAAGAAAAAAATACTACTTTTTTTATATATCGCTGTATAAGCTAAATGCTCAAGTGTTACCGCAAACACCAAATGCAGCTGAACTTGGAAGATATGGACAAATCCCTACTGATCTTTTCAATGGGTTGCCTCAAATTGCAGTTCCTATACATACTATTAAGGTTAAGGATATAGAAGTACCTATACAATTGAGTTATTATGCAAGTGGACTTAAAGTGCAGCAACATCCTACATGGGTTAGTCTGGGATGGAATCTTTCTTGTGGTGGATCAATTACCAGAGTCATTCACGGATTCAAAGATGAGCGGAATAACACCGACGTTATACGCGAAGGTGGTCCTGGATTTAATGGTAATCCTGTATATGGATATTTCTATCGTGGGTATCTGTTAAATAGAACTGACTGGTTAAGTGAGGCGAGTTTTACTAATTTTTTTCCTGCAGGAGAGGGAACCCAGTCGAATTATGCCGATAGTGAACCCGATGAGTTCATAGTCAATGCGCCTGGAATTAATGCCAGTTTTTATATGTATCGTGATACTGATGGCCTTGTAAAGATAAAGGTCAAATCAAAAGATGGAAGAAGAATAAAAGTAGAAGTAGAAAATAAAGATCTTGTTGTAGATTTTTATGCTCCTACAGGACAAACCAATAATGGGACGAGAGAAAGTCTTCCCAAACCTTTTTATAAATTTACGATTACTACTGAAGATGGTAAAGTTTACACCTTTGGTGGAGATGTGGATGCTATCGAATTTAGTAGCTCTATCACTCTGGGCTACAGAATTATTATAATGAGGTTGGTCAGCTCAGAATGAAAGAACTAAGCAATGGCGAACAAAAGACTATTTATACTTATAATGAACGTGGATGGCTGAAAAGTAGTACTTCTGATCAATTCAGTCAACAATTACGTTATGAGGAGGGGACGAACCCGCAGTTCAATGGAAATATTTCAGATCAGCTATGGGGATCTGGAAAAACGCTGAATGACAAATTTGTATATGTTTACGATAAGTTGAATAGGTTAGAAAGCGGCATTGGTGGTGGAATGAGTGAAGTCATTACATATGATCTGATGGGTAACATTAAGAGTTTAAAACGTGATGATGTTACACGGTCTTATTCTTACAGTGGTAACCAGTTGAGCCAGATAACAGGGGGAAATGAAATAAGTGCTTATTCTTATGACGAAAATGGGAATGCTACTGTTGATGGAAAGAATGGACAGACAATCACGTATAATGATTTGAACCTTCCTGCTAAAATAACGGGTTTGAAACTTTTTTACTTATATGATGCTGCCGGAAATAAGTTAAAGAAGACTAGTAGTGATGTAGTTATAGATTATGTTGGAGGAATTCAATACAGGGATGGCAATATTGAATTTATAAATACAGAAGTTGGTGTTGCCAGAAAAATTGGCTCAAGCTATAGTTATGAATATAATTTGACAGATCATTTAGGAAATGTACGCTACAGCTTTCATAAAAATCCCGCTACAAATAAAATGGAAAGATTGCAGAGTGATGATTATTATCCGTTTGGATTACGCAAATCATCAGGATCTCCAGTATCTTTAGATAATAAGTATTTGTATAATGGTAAGGAATTGCAAGATGAGTTAGGTCAGTATGATTACGGGGCTCGTTTCTATGACCCGGTGATTGGGCGTTTCAGTACGATAGACCCACTTTCTGAAGATGGCAGAAGATATGCGCCTTATGTCTATGGGAATAATAACCCAATCCGATTCATTGATCCTGATGGAATGTTTTCTACAGACGTAACTGAAAATGATGATGGAACTTATAAGGTAGTTGGAGGAAATGTAAATGATGGAGACAAAAATATTTATGTAGTTGGTACCGATGGTAAACGTACTGGTGAAACGATAGGTGAGTCATTAACTATGGAGTCATTTTATTATAGTGAAACTAATGAATGGAAGGGGACTATTGATCCTACAGATGGAAGCGGATTAAAGTTTATTAATAATGACATTATTGGAAATAAAAGTTTAGGTATAATTAGTTATATGTGGAATGGGGTTGGTGGTGGAGATTATGATTTTAAAAGGCTTGGGCCAAATAGAGGAAAAGACGAGCAAAATAATTCAGACTATTTTTATCGCGGAATGCCTTTTGGCCATAAAAAGGACGGTGAGAAAGTTTATGCTTCAGCAAGAGATATAGGGAATTATGCGGCAGGATATATAGCCGGAAGAGAAGGGCTTAGCTGGGGTGAATCGCGGATGGGTTTTGACGCTCTTCAAAGTATTCAGGAACGTGGTTTTTCTAGTGAAAGTTCATCCACACAACTCTCACAGAAAGCTGGATGGAACAAGGGAATAGGTTATTTTAATTCTTTTATAAAGAGGTATAAAAAATGAAAAATATAAAATGGAAGTTTGTATTTCTTATAGTATTTCTATTAGGTGCTTTCTATTTCGTAGAAAAACGTAGTTTTTATTATAATAAGGATAAAACGGAATGTATTACTATCTGGAAAAGACTTGGAGGAAAATGCCTTGTTATCCCAGGTAAATATATTGGGTTATGGAAACCTAGTGGTGAATATCTTGAAACTACGAATAAAAATAGTTTAACATTCGTGTGGAAAAGAAAGATGACAGATCAACTTGTAATATGTAATAACTATGGTGCACCAGTAGACCTTAGCTTTAAATCTTATAAAGTGAAATATTATGATTATAAACAAAGAGAGGATTTCATTAATACATATTACATAAATCATAATATAAAGGTTGGTTATGAGTATCTTTCGATTGATATATTAGAAAATTATGTTGTTCTGAATGGAAGAAAAATGTAGCGCACTATAGCTGGAGAGACTTCTTACAATTGAAAGGAGTATGATTATGGCGCTCGTTTCTATGATCCAGTTATTGGAAGGTGGAGCACGATTGATCCGCTTGCGGAGAGCTATCAACATTGGTCACCTTATAATTATGCTACAAATAATCCTATTTCTATAATTGATCCTGATGGCAGGTCTACTGAATCAATTACAACAAGATATGTAGATCCAAACGGAAAAACACTTTTAATTCTAATGATGGACGTAATGATGTTTATCAGGTACCTTGGGATAGGGTTAAGGAATTTAGTGAAAATGCGAAAGCGTCAAGCACTCCTAATACAGGTCAGGCAGATTCAAGAGGATGGAATGATTATTGGAGAGGTCAATTTGAACAAACGATAAGCGAAAAAACTTTAAAGCAGGCAGGATTCAATTTCTTAAGTTCTGAAAATGTACAGGCAGCAGCAATTGAGTATTTATATGGCAGTAGGAGCTATGGCTCTTTTGTGCTTCAGGAGGTAAAAGCGCAATGGAGCGATCCAGTGAATGTAGCTATGGGACTTACAGCATTTGCTCATGGTATGGTCGGTATTGTCCAACCTAAACCGTCCTTTGGTAATACTCCAGAGCAAATGTGGCATGCAACTAGACATATCGAAGCAAAAGGACTAAATGTAGAAGCTGTAAAAGCGGCAATTGTAAAGGATATAAAGCCTGCTTCCACATATAGAACTGGAGTAAGGATTACAGGTACCGTTATAGTGAATAATGTAGAAGTAAGCTATAGCGGTGTGAAACTGCCTGGTGGGAAAATAAACATAGGTTCAATAAAACCTCCTAGATAATGATAGTAAGAAAGTTAAAAGATGAAGAGATTGCTTTAATAACCTGGATGATAAAGGATACTATCGAGGGGCAAGATATAATTAATAAGTTAAGTGATGTTAATGTTAAGGAAATGAATGATGGGGGAATGGGTAGTCTAAAAGTTATCGTTGAAGGAAAAGATGATAGGGCTTATTCAAGAGTTTTAGCTGAAGCTGACTTTTCTGATGTTGATCAGGTTCCAGTCTTTATATCTGTGATTTTAGATTCCAACGGAAAGTTATTTGAGTTAGAAGTATTTAAAGGTGACTTTTCTCCTTTAAAGAGGTTTCCTTTGGTGCCACAGTAAATAACAAAGCCCGGCTATAAGCCGGGCTTTGTTATTTACTGTCCGTAAGCTTTTCTGGCTTTAGCGTTCCTTAGAAAGGTATCTATGATGTTAAATAGAATGAGCCTGGTATCCTGGTCTAAGACCTGTATATCTTCTAATCGCTTAAGTGTGTCTTTGTCATAAGCAGCATGCTTTCCTTCTCCCAGCAGATAATCTACAGAAATATCAAACACCCTGGCCTGCTTTAAGGCCATCTCTACAGAGGGGCTGTTTTCATTGCGTTTATACTTTCCAATAATATCCCTTGAAGCTTCTACGGCTTTGGCCAGGTCTCCCTGTAACCATGCTTTTCGCTTCCTGAGTTCCATAATCTTGCTTCCAATGTCGAGCATATTCTGCTAAAGAGTGGATATGAGGCTTTAAATAAACACCATCCACTTAAATAAATAACCAAGTTGAATACATACCTGAATACCTTTGTAATATGAGTGAACATAAACCCATAACCATATCTGATGAGCTAATCATCAATAAAATCTATCTGATAAGAGGTCAGAAAATAATGATAGATCGTGATCTTGCTGAAATGTACGGGGTAGAAACCCGTGTATTGAATCAGGCTATCAAGCGGAATGAAAAACGCTTTCCCGCTGACTTCATGTTTCAGCTGAGCGCAGTAGAGTTGTCAGATTGGAAATCACAAAATGTGATATCCAATAAAGAGAAAATGGGCTTACGGAAGCTTCCTTATGCTTTCACTGAACAGGGGGTGGCGATGTTATCGAGTGTGCTTAACAGTGAAACGGCTATAGAGGTAAATATACAGATCATCAGGATATTCACCCGGGTCAGGCAATTGTTAACTGATCATACAGAACTACGCCTGGAGGTAGAAAAGATCAAGAAAAAGTTAGACAATCAGGACAAGAATATGGAAGTTGTATTCCAGTATCTGGATGAATTACTGGAAAAGAAAGATGATCCCAATACTGATAGAACCATTATTGGTTATCAAATTGGATCAGGCCAGCCGTAGTGCGCACGCCTCCAGTCCATCAAAATCCAGCCAGCTCGCAAAGGGCTCGCTTGTCTCTGTCTTTTGCTGTCCTTTCGCTGGCTCTGTTGCCGGAGAAGAACCGGCCCAAAGCTAAATAACATAATACACATTATAAACGCAGCAGAGTAATCCATGACTTTGGTTCAGTCCCAGTGCTGGTCCGGATCACAAAACACAGATAATGACTAATCATTCTACTTTTAGATTTAATATTGATGGAAATATATATGGTAGTAGTAAGCAATATCCACCATCAGCTCCTTTTCAATTTTGGAAATACAAAAAATAACTTGATATGAAAGATTTAGATATTGATATGCGAAATCCTTATGAAATTTCGATCAAAGATTTCACTAATGATTTAGATATAAGTGAAATGAAATGGGATTTCTTAATTAATCACTTATTAGAAACTACGGCGGGTGTATATTTTTATGGTTTACGTCTGAACTATTTTGATAATGATTTAGAGGCGAATATTGATTTTTTATTAGAAGAAAGTCTTTTTAATGTGAATAATAAATTTAATAGAATTCTATTTAGAATTAAGCCAGCAAGCTTGATAATAAATAGGAGAGTGTTGAAAAAAATATGGGAACTCTATGAATCGCCATCTATTATTTTTCTTAAAAACATGGAAAATCAGGAGCCTCTTGCTACATCACTACTTGAAGATGTTTATTATCCCCTATTGTTAGAAAAAGTTCCTGGTATATATATCTTATATCAAGAATTTGCACCTGATGTTTTGTGGGGAATTAGTAATGAAGCTTTTGCTGAACTGCCTATTTTTTAATCAAATAATAGAAATTAAACTCTAATAGATAACTCTTATAAAACAAGAAAACCCGGTATTTACCGGGTTTTCTTGTTTTATAAGAGTTATCGAAACTTTACTTAAAGTGCAATTATCGTAATAACTTTACATTACCAAACGTAAGTCGCCACAGCACCTGCCGGCAATGAAGTTTCTACTGTTTTTCCTTTATATTGAATGTTAAAGGTTTTTTCAGCAGTGTTTCCATTGACAA
The DNA here is from genome assembly GCF_014200595.1 of Pedobacter cryoconitis. NCBI lineage: Bacteria > Pseudomonadati > Bacteroidota > Sphingobacteriia > Sphingobacteriales > Sphingobacteriaceae > Pedobacter > Pedobacter cryoconitis. The sequence continues at coordinate 221,261 of NZ_JACHCG010000004.1, read as the reverse complement.
CGATCAAGGCAGTTTTTCCATCAGGAGTCCTGAATGCTACATTCTCTAAATTGTCAGTAATGTTAGAACCGATTCTGTAAGACCCTGGTCTTACAAATTTCGACGCATGTCCAATAATGTAATAAGCCACGTTTCTTGTGACTTCAGGAGCTACTGTAATCGCTCCTAAGCAATTTTTACAGCCGCCTACAGTATGTGGGCCATATAAAGGATCAGCGGCTAAATTCCACTCTAAAACAGTTCTGCTCCAATTACGGGTTGCTCCGACAATTAAGGTAGAGACATGCCATTTTAGTTCCTCATCAAATTTACCTGGTCCGCCAACCCATTGTTCTGTGAAATACAGGTTTTTGTCCGGATGTGCTTCATGCACTTTAGACAACGCATTGATCTGGCCCCCGTATAAGTGGAAAGCCGATCCATCAACATATTGTTTTGCCTGTGGATCATCCAGAATAGTGATTGGATAATCAGGACGATCTGCATTATGGTCATAAATGATAATCTTTGTTTTAACACCAGCAGCTTTAAATACCGGGCCTAAAGCAGATTTAATGAAGATAGCCTGATCTTTTGCTTCCATATACATACTTGGAACATTCCCAGGATGTAAAGGCTCATTTTGAATCGTAATCGCATCAATCGTAATTCCCTGAGCTTTCATCGCATGGATATATTTCACCAGGTATTTAGCATAAGATTCATAATATTCCGGTTTCAGGCTTCCACCTTTAAAACTATGGTTAGTTTTCATCCAGGTAGGAGCAGTCCATGGAGAACCTAAGATCTTAATGTCAGGGTTAATTGCCAGAATCTTTTTCAGGATAGGCACTAAATCTGTCATTTCTTTAGCTATAGAAAACTTATCCTGATTCATATCAGTTTGTCCGGCAGGTAATTCATTGTAAGTAAAATTATCTGCACTCAGATCAGAGGCGCCGATACTGATTCTCAGGTAACTTACACCGATACTGTTTTTCTTTGTAGAGAACAGTTCCTGCAATAAGGCATCTTTAGTCTTTTCATCCAATGCATTGATTAAGCCAGCACTACCACCAGTTAAAGTGTAGCCGAAACCATCAATAGTTTGAAATTTCTGAGTTTCATCAACATTAATTACTGGATTAGCAGCTTGAGCTGTCCCAAATTTTAAAGTTTTTGGCTGTTCTTGTAATAAGGCTGATTGATCGCCTTTAGTGAGCCAGTATTTAATTTCACCGTTAGCAGCAGCAGACCGGTTAGGATCTGTTGCTGTTCTTTTTGCTGAACACGCCGATAGCGCAATCGCAAAAGCAAATAAGATATTTTTCTTCATAATTACTGATTGTAAGTGAAATTGATTTTCTGATCTCCGATTTGTACTGTAAAGTCCCCGTCTTCAGTTACTTTCTGACCTTCTGGATTAATGAAACCTAAATCATCCGCAGTAATCCTGAAAGTTACTGTCTTAGTTTCACCAGCTTTTAAATCTACTTTATCAAAACCTCTTAAACGTTTTACATCCGGGCTAACTAAGGTAGCAACAAGGTCTGAAGTGAATAACAATACACTTTCTTTACCTGCAACTTTACCTGTATTGGTAACATCCACAGAGATTGTTAAAGTTTCTCCTTTTTTCAAAGCAGCAGTACTTAATTTGATCGGGCTGTATTTGAAAGTTGTATAACTCAAACCAAATCCGAAAACGTACTGAGGGTTGTAATCTGCATCATAGTTGTAAACACCTTCTGTAGTTGAGCGTGATTCAGATGGTTTATGGTAATAAGTAAACAAAGCATTTGGATACTGTGGGTAAGTATAAGGCAATTTACCTGATGGGTTTACTGTACCCAAAAGGATGTCAGCAATAGCATCACCACCAAAATTACCTGGTAAATAACTCTGTACTACAGCACTCATTTTGTTCTCAAACTTAGAAATCACTCTTGGGCGTCCTTCGTTCAGAACTAAAATGATCTTTTTACCTGTGGCTGCAAGTTTTTGTGCAAGCTCAGTCTGAAGATCTGAAAGATAAAGATCGCTTAAGTTACCCGGTGTTTCGGTATAAGAGTTTTCTCCTAAACATAATACAACTACATCCACATCTTTAGCTGCGGCGATAGCTGCATCTAACTGGTCTGCATATTCTTCAAAGTATTTGCCATCCATTTTATAGCTCACACCCGGTACATAAGTCACGTTTTGCTTGCCGGCTTTATTTTCTAAAGCTTTCAGGATAGTATTGTATTTAGCAGCGAATTCTTCTACTTTTTCTCCCTGCCATGAATAAGTCCATGCGCCATTCAAAGTTCTCATTGAATTTGCGTTAGGACCTGTAACCAGAATCTTTACTCCTTTGTTCAATGGTAAAGCCTGATCTGCATTTTTTAATAACGTAATAGATTCGGCTGCTGCCTGGTAAGAAGCCAGTTCAAATTCTTTGCTGCCAAATTTAGGATAGTCTTTAGGATTGGTTGTTGGCTTGTTGAAAAGATCTAAATCAAATTTTACCTGTAAGATTCTTCTTACTGCATCATCGATACGGCTTTCTTTAACTTTACCTTCTTTAACTAAAGCAATCAGGTCATCACAGAATGGCTCATAGTTATAAGCAACCATTGACATATCAATACCTGCATTAATAGCAATTCTTACCGCATCTTTATTGTCTTTAGCCACATGATCTCTTTTGTAAAGGTTCTCAATATCGCCCCAGTCTGTTACTGCTAAACCTTTAAAGCCTAATTCTTCTTTTAACAACTTAGTGATCAGGTTATAGTTTGCATGCACCGGAACACCATTGATAATTCCGGAGTTGATCATAATAGTTTTAGCACCTGCATGAATAGCTGCTCTGAAAGACGGTAAGTGATATTCTCTTAAAGCCTGATCAGAAATATAGGCAGGAGTTCTGTCTTTACCTGAAATTGGTACTTGATAACCTAAAAAGTGTTTAATTGAAGAAGCTACACGGTATGGATTGGAAACATCATTATTGTCTCCTTCCAGACCTTTTACAGCCTGAACACCCATTTCACTTACTAAATAAGGATCTTCTCCGAAACTTTCCCATTGACGAGGGAAGCGTGGATCAGCACCTAAATCCAATAAAGGAGAGAATGCCCATGGAATAGAGCTTGCACGGGTTTCATAAGCTGTGATTTCAGCACCTCTGCGAACCAGGCTCCTGTTGAAAGTCGCTGCTTGTCCGATCTGCTGCGGGAACATCGTTGCACCTGCGGTATAAGTTTCACCATGAATAGCATCAATACCATAGATGACAGGAATACCATTCTTGGTTCCTTTCATCGCAGTTTGCTGAATTTTGCTGATAATTTCATACCAAACCTTAGGTGTTCTTGCCCTGTTATTTGATGTATTTAATACTGACCCCAGTTTATACTGGATCAGTGCTTTTTCCATTGCTTTTTGATCCAGAGAGAAGGGCTCATCACTGGTATAGCGATCTTTACCGGTTCCGATAACGTCTAACGTTATCTGTGCCATCTGACCTACCTTTTCTTCCAGAGTCATTTTCTGAAGCAGGCTTTCTACTTTCGCATTATTCTTTGTTTGTGCACCGGCTATTCCGTAAGAGAGCATTAACAAAAGAACAGAGAGGGGTTTTTTTAAATACATCTTAATTGTTTATTTGGGCTTAAAAATTGAAGGCAGCCTGAGCTGCCTTCGGGATCAATAATAAATTTCGTTAGTAACCAGGGTTCTGCGTCAGGTTCCCGTCTAATTGTATTTCATTAAATGGAACAGGGAATAATAATTTGGTCTGACTTACATTGTAATTCAATGGTTTTCCATCAGGGCCAACTTGTTTATTCATCAGGTCAATTGTGTATTGTTTACCGAATCTTAAAAGGTCATTCCAGCGATTACCTTCAAATGCTAATTCCATTCTTCTTTCATTTAAAATGGCAAGAGCAACATCGTCTTTTGAAGTTACTGTGATAGGCGCGAGTGAAACTCTGGCTCTGATCTGGTTAACTAAAGGAATTGCTGCCCCTGTTTGACCTAACTGGTTCAATGCTTCAGCTTTTAACAGGATGATATCTGCTAAACGCAGCAGTATCGTGTTATCTGTACCACCACCGTATTGTGAAATATTGGTTTTCCACTTATACAGGAAAGGAATTGTACCATAAGCAGCGGTATATGGTGTCGGGATAGGATCTCCGGCAGCCAGGCCATCTGCGCCAACAGTTGCCAGATAAACCGATGAATTCAAACGGATATTATCGTTTTGAGATTTATACAAGTTAACCAGGTCATTTGTTGGAAGATTGAACTTATTGAAAGAGTAAGTACCAAATTTCGCAGGCAAGAATAAGGAAACATTGTAACTGGTAAAACCACTTGCAGAAGAGTGCTGAATCTCAAATATAGATTCAGACGTGTTCTTGGTACCATCAAACAGAGTAGCAAAATTAGGGACCAGTGCATATTTTCCTGAGTTGATCACTTTATTGCTATAGTCCAGACTTTGCTGATATTTTCCTTCTTGTGCATATACTTTAGCTAATAAAGCTTGTGCTGAACCCTTAGTGGCATGACCAACTGAAGCTGCGGTAAGTGGCAGGGCAGTTTCTGCGTCTATCAGGTCTTTCTCGATTTGTGCATAAACTTCTGTTGCTGCGTTTCTGCTTGGTTTAGCCGGGAAATCAACAGTTGATAAAATTATTGGTACATCACTGTAGGTCGTTACCAATTGGAAGTAATCCAGTGCTCTTACAAATTTAGCTTCACCCAGGATCTCTTGTTGTCTGTTATCTTTAAATTGTTCTGCTGCAATTTTAGGGACATAATCCAGTACGATATTCGCTGCATAGATATCCTGATATAAATTCTGCCAGTTACGGGTCGCATTTCCGTTTTGCGGAGTAAGCTGAAAGTTATCAATTGCAAAGTTGTCCGGGTTATCACCACCTGCGTAACAGTTATCTGCACGGGCATCACCATTGGTAATATAATCCCAAACCCAGTATTGGTTTGTTAAAAAGGCTTGCTGATAAACACCAACCAGGCCACCTTCGGCATCACTGGCAGTTTTGTAATAGGTTCCAGCGGTTCCTTGTGAGATTGGTTGTTTGTCTAAAAAGCTTTTTTTACAAGAGGAGAGCAGGCCAATTGAGCCGCACATCGCAATGGTTAATATTTTATGATAGTTGTTCATTTCTTAAAATTTAGGATAGGATTAAAAAGATAGATTCAGACCTGCTGTGTATGTTTTTGTTTGCGGGTAAGTACCGTAATCTATACCCACAGCAGTAGAGCTTGGTGCACCAAGTTTACCATCTTGCTGAGAGCTTGAACTGAAGGTGTTGACCTCAGGGTAATAACCTTTGTATTTTGTGATTGTCCATAGGTTCTGAGCTGTAGCATATACAGTAAGCTGTATACCTTGCTTATCAAACAAGCTGTTTTTAATCCTGTAGCTTAACGTGATTGATTTCAAACGTACAAATGAACCATTCTCAACAAAGCGTGATGATGGAAGTGTGTTGGTTGTACCCGCAGCATTTATACCACCAAAAAATGCACCTGGGATATCAGTAATATCACCTGGTTTTCTCCAGCGATCTAATACTGCTGCACTTGCATTAGCTGTGGAAGACATAGATTCAGTTTCTACTCTTGTCGCATTGTAAACTTTGTTTCCGGTAACTGCATCAATCAAGATATCAAGGCTTAAGCTTTTATAGTTAAAACTGTTGGTAAAGCCATATACGCCTTTCGGCAAACCACTACCAAGATAAGTCTGATCGGCAGCTTCTGGTTTTGCAGTAATCGTTCCATCTGCTTTTCTATACAATGCATTTCCATTGGCTGGATCAACACCTGTGTATTGGTAACCGTAAAATGCGCCTAATGGCAGACCATTTTTAACAATTGATAAGTTGGTGTTGTTTCCATTACCACCAAATCCTATACCGCCGAATGGGAAGGTCTGGTCTACGTTATTACCTTTGCTATCCAGGATCTGCGGCATACCGTTTACAGAATTTTTATTGAAGGATGCATTTAAGTTAGCAGTCCATGAAAAATCTGTTTTTGCAATTATTCTGCCTGTTATTGAAAATTCAATCCCTTTGTTCGAGATATTACCTGGTAAGTTGTAATAACCAGTATTTGCATTACCCGAAATTGCAGTTGGGAAAGTTACCGGGAAAATGAAGTTAGTTGTTTTTTTATCGTAGTAATCAGCACTGAACGCTATTCTGTCATTCAATACAGATAGATCAAAACCAATATTTAATCCTTTAGTACTTTCCCATTTCAGATCTGGATTACCGAATGGATTAGCTGGTCTGTAACCTGAAGCACTGTTTCCTCCAAATAAGTAGGCTGAAGGATCCAGTGAACTGTAGCTATTGTACAGTGTTTGAGGTAAATTACCTACTTCACCATAACCTGCTCTTAGTTTAAGGTCTTTGATGACTGTATTTTCTTTCAAAAAGTCTTCGTTAGAAATACGCCATGCTCCCGATACTGCCGGGAAATATCCCCATTGGTTATTAATACCTGCTCTGGATGATCCGTCAGCTCTTAATGAGGCAGTTAACAGGTACTTATCGTTATAACCGTAATTGATACGGCCAAAGTAAGAATTACTTGTCCAGTCTGTTTTAAAAGTAGAAATCTGTTTATTCGCACTTGCAGCATTTAATGTCTTTATTCCTGCTGGAAAACCAGTACCGTATAAATAGCTGTTTGTATATTTTTCTTCTATAGCAGATGTTCCAACTACAGCAGTAATGTTATGTTTTCCGTTGATTACTGTAGAGTAGGTTAAAGTATTATCCCAGGTATAACGGAAGGTTTCATTGGCTGTATTGGATCCTATACCATTAACCTGGCTTGCTCCCTGATTAGTTAGCGGGTTAGTGAAGGTATCGTTGTTATAGTTATTTAATGAAATACCAAATTGTGAACGGTATTTAATGTTAAATGGCAAAGTGATTTCAGCATGTGCATTTCCCAGTAAATTGTTTTTTACATAATGGTTCTCATTACTGTAAATATCATCCAATGGGTTAGATACGTTATCTGTGTTAGCCTGGTATTTACCACTTGCATTGAAAATTGGAAGGATAGGTGGGGCATAAAGTGCACCGAGTATTGTTCCGCCGCGGTTAGCAGACTGGTTATCATTCACGGTACGTCCGTCAGTTCTGTTGTAAGCAATGTTAGTTCCTACAGATAACCACGGTTTCAGCTTTTGCTCTAAACTCAGGTTAGTAGAATAACGTTTAAAGTTAGTACCATATACAATCCCGTCTTGTTGCAAGCGGCCTAATCCTAAATAGAAGGTACCTTTGTCAGTACCGCCGGATACACCTACATTAATTCCACTTTGGTTTGCAGAACGGTAGGTCAGATCCTGCCAGTTGTTATCGGCAGTGAAATTAGCTGGAAATGCTGGTACATTCTGTCCTTTATTGGTATATTCATCAGCAATCAGGTCTTTGTACTGGTCAGCATTCAGCATATCTAATTTTTTAATGATTTGCTGTTTACCTGCATACATGTTTACTTCGACCTTAGTCTGCCCGCTTGTTCCTTTTTTAGTTGTGATCAATACCACACCATTGGTAGCGCCTAATGAACCATAGATTCCGGCAGCAGAAGCGTCTTTTAGTACGCTGATTGATTCAATGTTGTTAGGATCTATACTTTCAGTGTTTCTTACCACAACTCCATCTACAACGTAAATAGGTTCAGAACCGTTTGGTGAGGATGCTCCACGTATTCTTACACTGAAATTACCACCACCTGGTGCGCCTGATGCGTTGAATACCTGTACTCCGGGAGCTTTTCCCGCAAGAACTTCAGAGGTATTGATGATTGGGCGTGCGCTTACATCTTTAACACTGATGGTAGAGATCGCAGAAGTGATATCTTTCTTTTTCTGTGAACCATAACCTACCACGACTACTTCATTCAGTTCCTGATTTGCATCTGTTAAAGTGGTATTAATATTTGTTCTGTTGTTAATGGCTTGCGAAATCGTTTTATAGCCTATAAATGAAAAAGTAAGTGTGCCGTTTCCTGGAGCAGATAAAGTGTAGATACCATCTTTGTTGGTCATCACTCCATTGCTGGTGCCATCGACTTTAACCGAGACTCCCGGTAAAGGCAGGCCCTGATTATCTTTGACTTCACCTTTTATATTGATGTTCTGTGCTATGGCTACAGAGATCCCGCATAAAAGGCAAATGATTAAAAGAGTAAAATTTTTAGTCATGATTTGCTTATTTAGGTTTGTATTTGATTGTTAAAGTTAAGGGCTAATATCTGTTAAAAACAAGATATTAAACAAATATTTTTTACATAAATCACTGATATATAGATGTTTATGTCGATGTTGATACGCTTCAGTACCGTAGGTTAAATATTGGTTTATAGCTGATTTACAGCACATAAAGAAAGAGATCCCGTTCATAGCTTTGTATAAACGATACGCTCTGATACCCTTAAAGAATTAATCTGATTTTAATGGTTTTTATTCGAGTACAAGCTGGCTCCAGCCATTTTTGCTGGTCTTTTTTAACACCGTTTTTCTCTCTTCCATCAAAAGTTTGATCTTGGAACCATAAGTCCAGCAGGTGCTTTGGCGGATATTCAGTATTTCGGCAAGCTTGTGAGAGGATATTTTTCCTTTACTGGAATAGATCAGGAAAATCATGTAAAATGCTTTATTGATTGGGATACGGGTATTTTGAAAAACAGTATAAGCGGTCACTGATTCTTCGTATCCGCATTTGCTGCATCTTCTGCTAAATGCAATGTGACCGGTATAGAAATGTGTGTTTTTACATTTACGGCAGCTGTAGCCGTCTTTCCATTTGAGGTCGGATAGAAACAGGTTGCAGCTGTCTTTGTCAGGATAGATTTTACTGAATTCTTCAAAATCAACATCGGCAGACATCACCCGGTCACGGGTTACTTTTTCTACATTGGTTTGAAGTTCCTGGTTGTCTTGTTCCAGCAGAATATTCATCCTCGATATTTCTTCTGCCTGCTGTTGCAGTCTGTCATTTACTGCAAGCAGCTCTGCATTTTTAGCTTCAATGATGAGTGATTTATGAAACACTTCTTTGGTGCGTTCTTCTACTTTAGTTTCCAGTTGCTGGTTTAAGGTATCTTTCAGCTTCACGTTTTCTGCCATCTGGTGGATCATCTGACGTTGTGCTTTTTCTTCTTTGGTTTTCAGGATACGTAATTTATCGCCAATGGCAAAGGAAAGAAATACCATTTCCAGTACAAAACAGAAACTCAGACTATAATAGCTGATTACCCCGAAGTTTAACCAGGCAAATCCCAGCATAATCAGGAATTTCAGGGTAAAGCCAATAAAGAGGAAGCTATAGCCTAAAACAAAGAAACGAGCGGGTTTATAACCTTGTTTGTAAATGTAAATACCGGTATAGAAAGCGACGGCGAGGGGAATAAATTCCAGGAACTTATAGGTGAATAAGGACTGGTCTATCAATAAACTGTAAAGGAACAGCGCCGTTCGGATACCGATGATATAAAGAATAAACTTGTTTAATTTCGGGGCATTAGCCTTCACAAAGAGCAGTTCTTTGGTAAACATCAAGGCGAATATACTGGTCGCGTACAGGGCAAAGGCATAGGCAATCTGGTTCCATCCGGTAGCCGAAGACCATAAATACTGATAGGCGATACCATCTGTACTCATCTCAAAGAAACCTACACTCAGGTTGTACAGTACATAATAGAGGTATTGCCTTTGCCGCATGGCGATAAACATGATCAGGTTGTAGAAACTAAAGACCATGATCATTCCATAGAAAATACCAAAATAAAAGTATTCATCCAGTGCGTAGGAGATAAACCAGTCTACGCTTCTGAGTACGATGATCGCATCAGAAATCTGTGAGGATTTAAATTTGAAATAGTAGAGCTGCGTTTCATCATTGTCATTATTGATGTACAGTTCGAAATTTTTATGGTGAAGTTCGCGCTGATCAAAGTTAAATTGATCACCGAATTCTTTGATTTTATAGCGCCCGTCCTTTTGGGGCAAATAGGCGGTTACATGGTCTATTGTCTGGTCGAAAAATTCAAGCAGGTATCTTTTACTGGCTTTACTATTGTGTTTGATCTTAATTCTAAACCAGTAGGTTGCTTTGAGATCGGTAGTTTGCGGTGTGCTTTTTATACTTTTGATGAAATGCTGATCAAAGTCTTTGCTGCTTATTTTTTCAAAGCTGAGTGTGTTTTGAGCATCTTTGAACCACTCTATTTCACCGAAATTAAAGATATGCTGGTTAACACTATCATTTACGCTGACTGTTTTTTGTGCATGAACAGCCGGGCCAATGACAAACAGGAGGATTGTTGTGAGTAAGGTACGTAAGCTTGAGAGTGTGAACCGGTTAAACATAAATGAATAAGAAAGCCCTTGGCATCTGGTATGAAAGCAAAGATAGGATTAATTTGATTTCAAATCTGCAACGTGATTGCATATGTCTATATTTGCAGGCATTAACACAAATTTTAAAGAGATATGAGCATAGCTACCATAATATGGAACCCCGGTGATTCACTAATAGATTTAGGTTTTTTCGCTTTAAAGTATTATTCTTTGTTTTTTCTGCTTGCTTTTGTTTTTAGTTATATCGTAGTCAAAAAACAATTTATTAAATATGGGATTGATGTAGAGCTCATGGATTCTTTAACGATCTACGCTGTTTTAGGGACATTGATCGGGGCTCGTCTGGGGCATGTTTTGTTTTATGATTTTGCTTATTTTTCTCAGCATCCACTGGAAGCTGTTCTTCCGGTTACTTTTACTCCGCATTTCCGGATTACTGGTTTTCTGGGGCTGGCCAGTCATGGTGGTGGAATAGGAATTATGCTGAGCTTAATCTTATTTAGCCGGAAATTCAAAGTGAAATTGTGGTTTCTGCTGGATCAGGTAGCATTGGTTGTCCCGCTGGCGGGTACTTTTATCCGTTTGGGTAACCTGATGAATTCAGAAATTATTGGTAAGCCTGCTGATGTGAGCTGGGCTTTTGTTTTTCTCAGAGATGATAATATCCCACGCCATCCGGCACAATTATATGAAGCTATCGCCTATTTGTTAATCTTTGGCTTTGTTTATCTGATGATGAAGAAATATCCGAGAGCTTCCGGGTTTTATTTTGGAATGGTCATCTTCTTAATCTTCTGTTTCAGAATTGCGATTGAATTTATCAAGGAAGATCAGTCTGCTTTTGAGGCAGGCATGCTTTTAAATATGGGGCAGTTGCTAAGTATTCCTTTTATTTTAACGGGTATGGTTATTATGTACCTTAAAAAAGGGGAAGAAGAGCAAACACCAATGAAAGAAGAAGTAACTAAATTGAGAACTGCTAAGCAATAGCAGTTTTCAATTTAGTTCTGTTATTTAACAATGAGGTGAGTAACATACACAGTAAAAATCCGCCAAATGCTAATCCTGCACCAACGTATTGCGGAGAGGTAAAGCCATAGGCTGCAATTGGCATACCGCCTAAAAATGCACCTAAAGCATTTCCTGTATTCGCACTGGCCTGCATAGAAGAAGAGGCCAGCATTTCTGCGCCTTTTGCTGCGCCAATCATCAGCATTTGCATAGGTGCAATTACCGCGAAGGCCAGTGCTCCTGTAATAAAGGTCAACAGGATCGCCGCAATTTTAATATGGCTCAGCAAGGCAACCAGAATCAGCGTAACAATCATGGCCAATAATAAATAACTGGTTGTTTTGAGTGGTGAAAATTTGTCTGCCAGACGACCTCCAATAAAGTTACCGACTGCCATTCCCAGGCCTGCAATAACCATAATAGGGGTAATCATATTGCTGCTGAAATGTGCAACTTCTGTCATCAATGGCGCGATATAACTGATCCAGGCAAATAAACCTCCGGTACCTATCGCGGAAATTCCGATAATGATCCAGAGTTCCGGCTTTTTAAATACTTTAAGACTGTCTGAAAACTTGGTTTCTGATTGTGATGGGAGTACTGGTAACCATAATTTGATACTCGCTGCGGTAATCAGGGCAATCACAGAGACTAAAAGGAAAGAGATTCTCCAGCTTACATTATGACCAATAAATGTACCCAGGGGTACGCCGATTATATTCGCTATCGTAAGACCAGCAAACATGACCGATACTGATTTTGCTTCACTTCCGGGATCGGCTAATCTGCTGGCAACTACTGCACCGATACCAAAAAATGCACCGTGTGGCAGGCCTACTAAGAAACGTGCAGCAAGTAATAATTCGTAAGTAGGGGCAAAGCTGAATAAGATATTACCGCTGGCCACAGTAATCATGAGTCCGATCAGCACCTTTTTGGGAGGATACTTTCCAAGGACGGCAACCATAATCGGAGCTCCGATAATAACGCCTAATGCATAGATAGATATTAAGTTCCCTGCTGAGGGAATACTGATGCTGAGGGTTTTAGCTACATCTGGTAATACCCCCATCATCATGAATTCTGTCATTCCCAGGCTGATGCCGCCCAGGCAAAGTGTGATCAGACTTATTTTTGTATTGGTAATTAGCTTCAGTAATTTCATATTGGCCGCAAAGATAAGATTGTTGAGGCCAATTGTATGGTTTACAGATTTATATGATATGGATATGAAATTTCTATCAGATCTTCTATCAGCTGGTCCCAGTCTTCCAGTTCGCTAACCAGGGAAGAAACCATGTCTTTTGTCAGTGGTTCCTGGTTGAATATCCGGGTGACGGTATCCAGTGGAATTCCGCTTTCTGCATAACTTCCTTTGAAATAATCTGATGCCCATTTAATATAGGTAGCAGGTTCTGCATCCAGCGGACTTAGCAGTTCTGCTGAATGGTCGTCATTTTCGGCAGGAATCCCTGTTGTCCAGGGCTGACCGTTTAATTGCCATACCGAAAATGTAGTTCCGGCAGAGTTCACTGGTTCCCCGAAAATGAATTCATGGAACACTTCAGGAAGCTGATCGGTTAATTTGTCCTTTTCCCCTTGTTCTGCTTCGGCGAAATAACCATTAATTACGGCTCCTTCATTTCTGAATAAGACCAGTAGCTGATCACCTTCTCCATTGCGCATTTCAAAAAATTCCTCGTCTTCGCTCCATTGACTGTTATAGGAGTAATAACGGTAAGTCCAATCCTGACAAAGTATGGCATCTAATACAGCCATAGCTTTGCAGGCGGATTGTAGTTTTTTGTTGTCTGGCAACAATTGAAGGTTTGATGTATTGATCATAAATATTTAAATAGGGTTTCTAGCCCTGAATTCCTTTTTTGCCCTCTACAGAGATGTCAGAACCTTCTGCCAGCATCACTGAAACTGGTTGCTGATGGTTTAGACAGTCGAATTGCGGCCCATAAGTATGCGCAAAATCTACTGCAATTTTAAATTCTTTAACTTTATATTGTGCCCATTTAGGGTGTTTTACCTCGTATTCGTTAGTTTCTGTCTCATTACATTTGGTATAACCCCAATAATGTCCGGTAATGAATTCAGCTTCACTGTCCGGTAGAATTTCAGAGAGGGCTTTGTTGGCTTTTACGGAGAAAACCTGCCATTCATTTTTACACCTCCAGCTGTATTCTACTTCCCGCTCATCCTCAGTTTCAGACCATTTGTGGGTCATCGGCATGGTTTCGTAGTGTTCGTGATAAACGGTATTAGCGACTACAGAAAGTGCAAATTTAGGAACTATTTCCTTAATGAAGACTACGCCGCGTTTTACGGTGTCGCCCTCTGTGTACTTTACGTAGAAACGCAGGTTCACTTCTTCGAAATTAGCATGAAAAGGAACACTGAAGCCCAGTAGTTTAGTGTTTTTAAAAAGGAAACCTATTAAACTTACGTAACAGGTATCATTCCAAATGTCCAGTTCCGTACCTGCTGGCAGGTAAGGTCGTAGGATCTCTTGATCGATGGCATAATTAGCAATTGCTAATTTTCTCCATTCTGCGGTTAAAAAACTCATTAAAGGTTTGGTCTAAATTGATTGATAGACCAAAGTACTAAACCTAAATGATATTGAGGTACTAACCTGCAAATAACCTGTCATTCGAATTTCACTATTTCGATGTTATTTTCCTTTTTTTACTTAGAAGACAGGGAATGAGTGACTTGTTTAATCATTAATTGTTCCTCATTTATTTTCATATATCCATAATTATAGCAGTAAATACTTATTTCTCCATTTTGTTCCTGCAATTGATGGGTGAAAAAGTTGAAATTGAAACCAGCTCCGGAAAGTAAGTGAACTGTGGAGGTTTTAATTTCCTGCTGAATCAATTTTTCAAGAATACCAGCATTTTTTTTCAGGATACTATTGATCTTTTTGAAATCCTGATCCCGGTTTCTATTGATCTCATTGTTATAATGACACCGGCAATAGTCGTCACAAAATTTTTTATCTGCACGTCCTTTGAGCTGAGCTCCGCAGTCCTGACAATATTTCATAGGAGCAAATTAATCTGTTTTTATTAATTTATGGTTAAATATTTCTTCTTTTAAATCTCTGTTTAACCGATAATAACCGGTTAATGAACGACTAAGAGGTGTTCTTCTTCTCATATTTGATTAAATATGGATAGAGTAAGAAACAATGTGCGTTTAACTGGTTACGCGGCTACCGATCCGGTAATTGTAAGTTTTATTACAGGGAAAAAGATGGCCAGGCTAAGCATTGGGGTCCATGAGTTTTTCAAAAATGGTTTGGGAGAAGCAGTAGATCAGACGCAATGGTTTAATCTGATTTTCTGGAACCAGAAAGTAGAACTGGTGGAAAATATAGTGAAAAAAGGTATGGCTATACAGGTGGAAGGGAAATTGAGTGCGCAGACTTATACGGATAAGAATGGTGATCAGCGGTATACAACCGAAATTGTAATCCATAAGCTGGAAGTAGTTGACAAGTATGAACTATGAGGTAATTATTCCCTCCGTCTGGCGGAGCCGGAGGGAATAGTTTTTTAGAAATGAATATTTAGTCCGGCATAGAAACTTCTGGTGGCGGCAGGATTGAAGTATCGTCCTCCGGCCGCATTCAGATCATTGCCAAGGCTGTAGTTTTGATTGAGCAGGTTATCTGCTCCGGCAAAAACTTCTATCGGAGTATTTGCAATGTGCAGTTCTTTCCATCCGATTTTACTCTGTACCAGATGGTAATCTCTGGCATAGACAGTATTCGCATCAGTCAGCGGAATTCTTGACGTATAGTTGTGCTGAAGGAAAATATAAAATCCTTTTGGTAATTGGAGATCTATTGAGGTAACGATGACATTTTTGGGTACGCCAGTGAGATCTTTCCCGGAAAGGTCTACTGTGCGATCCAGGTAATGGTCGAATTTAAAACGGCTCAGGGTATAGGCGCTTTTAATGGATAACTCTCTTATTGTAGTCTTGTTATTTGGCAGAATCAGCCATGCTGAGGCAGATGCTTCCAGGCCCCATTGTTTTGTCCCGCCTGCGTTAATAAAAAACTCTGTCCCATTTTCATTTAATCTCCGTACTATGGCATTTTTCAGGTGATAATAAAAACCATTGAGATCCAGGGATATTCTGCGGTCTTCTGTCTGATACCTGATGCCTGTTTCATAATTCCATCCACTCTCTGGCTGTAAGTCAACATTGATCACATTGTCTGATGCCCTGATTTCGGCAAGTGTAGGCGGTGAATACCCACGGCTGACAGAACCGCGCAACGATAGTTCTTTATTCAGCAAGTAGGAGAGTGCCGCTCTTGGCATAAACTGCAAGTCAAAGTTCTTTGTTTTTTGAGCATCCGCAACCGGAGCTTTACGCTCATATTTGTATTGGTACAAGTTTCCGCTGACCGAGAATTCCAGCAAAAGTTTCTGAAAGATATCCACATTTAAATGTGCATAACTAAAATCAGTCATTGCTTTTAGCCGGTCTGAAGCTTGTAAATTACCTGGTATTCCGTAGTCATTATCTCTATTTTCGATGTTTGAGGCCGTTTTGGCGGCTTCTAAACCTAAATTAAATCTCCATGTTACATCTTCTGATTTCTTAAAGTATTCCACATATGTTCGAATTCCAATTGTGAATTCTTTGCGGTGCTCATAATTAGTGAGGAATGGATTCTTGAAATCTGTATAGGAAGTGAAGGCAGAAAACACCTGTTTAAACTGTGAATTTAATTGCCAGTTGTTCGTCACACCTGCATAAAAGGTTTTGCTGTAAATTCCTGCTTGCTGTTCTACCGGACTTCTGGTTTTACCAAATGCTGGTCTTGATGCTCCTGGATTTAATTCATATTCCGCAGCTGTTAATCCTCCCGGGGTTTCATATTGTAAATCACTATAAAATAATAAAGCAGTCAGATTTGATTTTGGGGTATAGTCCCATTTTTGATGCACCTGGAAGTATTTCCTTTCCATCTTACTATGGTCGCGGAAGCCATCACTTCGCTGGTAAGACTGGTTAATATTAAGGGTATAGTTTTTCCACTTTTTACCAAGATTGAGATTTTCATGGAACAAGCCAAATGAACCACCTGTAAGATTTAATGAAAGCCGGGTACTATCTGTCGTTATAGTATTGGGCGCGATTAATACAACTCCTCCCGAATTAGCTCCATAAATGCTGCTTTGAGGGCCTTTCAGGATCTGAATATTTTGTATGGCAGATAAATCCAGTGCATTCAGATAGCTATTACCGCCTGCATCAGTCAGTGGAAATTCATCAAAGTAGATCTTCACATTCCTGATGCCAAAAGGAGAACGTAATAAACTCCCCCTGATAGATAACCTGTAACTTCCCGGAGAACGTTCCTCCATGCGCACTCCTGATATAGTATTTACAGCAGTGACTAAGGAACTGTTAGGTTGCTGATCCAGCGCTTTTTTGTCTAAAATAGCAACAGCCCCTGTTGTTCTTAACAAGGGCTGTGCAGAAAAGTAAGGACGAATAACAACCTCTTCAAGTTTCTTTGCCGTATCTGGTTTAATTTGGCTAAAGCCTGTTAAAGTTAATACCAGCATTGGAAACGTAATTAATTGCTTCATCTATTTGGCTGCAACTCTCCAAACCACACCACTTACATCATCCGCAACCAATAGGGCACCATCATTAGCGACAGCTACACCAACGGGACGGCCATAAACTTCACCTTTAGCTTCATCTGCGATGAAACCAGTTAGGAAGTCTTCTAATTTTCCGGCTGGTTTCCCATTTTTAAAAGGGACAAAAGCAACTTTATAGCCTGCTAATACTGAGCGGTTCCAGGAGCCGTGCTGACCAATGAAAGCCCCGTTCTGATATTTTTCAGGAAAATTTTTAGCGGTATAAAATGCCAGCCCTAATGATGCAGTATGTGAACCAACTGCTAAATCAGGAATAAGGGCAGATTTAACCAGTTCAGGATGCTGACCTTTCAATCTCGGATCTTCATTCTGACCGTAATAAGAATATGGCCAGCCATAAAATCCACCTGGTTTAACACTCGTAATATAATCAGGTACCAGATCGTCTCCAAGACCATCACGCTCATTTACAGCAGTCCATAAGGCATTGGTCACAGGAGCCCAGGCCACGCCTACCGGATTTCTTAATCCTGCTGCGTATATTTTTTCGCCTGTCCCATCAGGGTTGACCTCCAGTATATTAGCCCGGCGTACTTCATGTTCCATTCCATTCTCGCCTGCATTACTTCCTGACCCTACGGTAATATAGATTTTAGAATGGTCTGCATTTGTAATCAGGTTTCTTGTCCAGTGATTGTTATAACCACCAGCTGGCAGTTCCACAATCTTCTTGCCTTTTGCAGTAATTTTAGTGTCACCAGTTTTATAAGGGTATACATATAAACCATCTGTGTTGGCTACGTAAAATGAATTACCAATAATCAATACACCATAAGGCTGATCAAGTCCGGATAAAAAAGTGGTCTGTAAATCAAACTTACCATCTTTATTGGTATCTCTGAACAGGAGTACCGTATTTGCACTTGAACCGCTTACTTCTGCTTTGTCTTTACCGCTCAGGGCATTGGCAATTTTCTCTTTGGTATTGCGCTCAGAATTGGAAAGCACAACCAGTATATCACCGTTAGGAGCGACATAAATATTCCTTGGGCTTTTAATATTTCCTGCAAACCTGGTTACCGTAAATCCTGCTGGTGCTACAGGTGTCTTATCTGCCGGCCAGCCTATGACCTTACTGAATTTGGTTTTGGAAGCACCGGTATCTGGTACTGGCAGGTTCAAGGCATTTGTAGTCGTATCATTAATGGTTGTATCTGTCTTTGTTGTATTCTTTTTTGTCTGTGAATTACAAGAAATCATAAAGGGTACAGTACTCAGCAGCAGAAGATATCTTTTCATTGGAATATGGTTTTTTGGTTTATATATTTTTATAATATTCAGCAGCTTGCTAAAGCTATTTTGTTAACAAGTTAATTGAAAGGATGTTTCAGGAAAAATATATAGTGCAATGTAGTTGTGAATTTAGCTATTAAAATTGTTTTAGCTATATGGTGCTTAAAAAAAAAGTCCTGCTCAATAAAGAACAGGACTTTTTAAAATAAAAATTAGACTACTTCAGTAATTAAGCTAGTTTCGATTGTAAGTTCTCATCAATCGCAGCTAAGAATTCTTCAGTATATAAGTAGTGTGTACCATGTTCTACTTTGTTACCATGGATACAAACAGCTAAATCTTTAGTCATTTTACCGCTTTCAACAGTTTCAATACAAACCTGCTCTAAAGCGTGACAGAAGTTGATTAATGGTTGA
This sequence comes from Pedobacter cryoconitis, assembly GCF_014200595.1. Lineage (NCBI taxonomy): Bacteria > Pseudomonadati > Bacteroidota > Sphingobacteriia > Sphingobacteriales > Sphingobacteriaceae > Pedobacter > Pedobacter cryoconitis. The sequence goes on along the minus strand of NZ_JACHCG010000004.1, from coordinate 202,500 downwards.
TTGTTATCTAACACTCCACGGAATTCCAATCCTCTTGTCCATGCAAAGATAGAAGCAATAGGGTTTGTAGAAGTTGGTTTACCAGCCTGATGATCACGGTAGTGACGAGTCACTGTACCATGCGCTGCTTCAGCTTCCATAGTTTTTCCATCTGGAGTAACCAATACTGAAGTCATTAAGCCTAATGAACCAAATCCTTGTGCAACTGTATCAGATTGAACGTCTCCGTCATAGTTTTTACAAGCCCAAACAAAGTTACCGTTCCATTTCAAGGCAGAAGCTACCATGTCATCGATCAGACGGTGCTCATAAGTAATACCAGCTTCTTTAAATTTAGCTAAGAAGTCATTTTCATAAATCTCCTGGAAGATATCTTTGAAACGGCCATCATATTTTTTAAGAATAGTATTTTTTGTAGATAAATATAAAGGCCATTTTTTGATTAATGCCTGGTTGAAACAAGCATGTGCAAAACCACGGATACTCTCATCAGTGTTGTACATTGCTAAAGCAACACCGTCACCTTTGAAGTTATATACATCAAATGACTGAACCTCACCACCATCTTCAGGAGTGAATGTCAGGGTTAATTTACCTTTTCCTTTAGTTACTAAATCAGTAGCACGGTATTGGTCACCAAAAGCATGACGGCCGATACAGATCGGTGCAGTCCAGTTTGGCACTAAACGGGGAACATTGCTCATCACAATTGGCTCACGGAAAACAGTACCATCTAAGATATTACGGATGGTTCCGTTTGGTGATTTCCACATTTGTTTTAAATTAAATTCTTTTACGCGGTCTTCATCAGGAGTAATGGTAGCACATTTAATACCTACACCGTATTTTTTAATGGCTTCAGCTGAATCAATAGTTACCTGATCATTAGTCTCATCACGGTATTCTATACCAAGATCATAATATTTAATATCAAGATCAAGATAAGGTAAAATCAGTTTATCCTTAATGAATTTCCAGATGATACGGGTCATCTCATCACCATCTAACTCTACAACTGGCTGGTCTACTTTAATTTTTTGTACAGACATATTATGGTTTCAATTTTAACTTTATAAAAAAACAAAGATATAAATTTTGAGTTTATAGCCTCATTTTCGCGTAAATTACCAAAACAAATGAAGATTAAGTAACGTTATATTGACATAAAACATTAAGCTATGGTTACAGACGCAAATAATGCAGGTGAAGATAAAGGATCTGGAGATAAACTTCATAATTCTGACTTAGGAGAGACAAAAGATTTTAACCAATTATCTTTTGACAAAGAGAAAAATAGTTATGAGCTTGATGTAAAAGGGCCGGATAAAGATTATGATCATCCGCTTCCATACGATACTACAGCAGAGAATGGTGGAGATGAAAATTCAGATTATGATGAGGCTAATCCATATGTAGGCGACGAGTATGCGACCTGGGCAGAAAAGAGAAAAGCTGAACTTGATAACCAGGGTATGCACATTGACCACGGAAATATTGTAGAAGTCAATGCGGAAGATGAATTTTTAGCCAGAACACCAGAAGATGAACGTACAGATCTGGATGAAGAAGGGTATCCGAAAAATGATGAGCCTAAATTAAGGTAACAGATCCAGGTTCAGGCGTTTACGCATGTCTTCCAGTTTAGGATTCTTTTCTAAAAGGTAATGGTATTTTTCAATGCTGGTGTACAATCGGTTTTCAATCTTATTTTCTACCCTTTTAGTAACGATTCCTACACTGTAATTCTTTAACCTGGTTCTCAGGAAATTCAGAAATTCTACCAGCTCATTCTGAAGAATACTTTCTTGCGCAAGGTTAGTAATACATACTGTAATTTGCTCAGGGCTGGTCAGTTCCGGATCATTTGTAGTCAGGATTGTATAGAAATTGATTTTATTTTCTTCCTTAATCTTTTGTATATACTCTTTCCAGAGTACCATCAATTCCTCATGGGTAAATGGTTCCTTCTCTTCACCGAATACAAATTTTGGTTCATCGCTCACTATGCCGCCTTCTGCATTAGTTAATGCGGTAAGGGATGGAATCAGTGTTCCTCCGGCCATATTTCCTAATGGATTCGGCTTTAGCGCAATCTTATTGACAGAATTCAGATTAGGAGTTACTGACGCTCGGCTGGCCTCAGCTGGTGCGGCCTGTGGTATTGATGGAATAGCCTTAGCGGGCGTTTCTACAGGTTTGCTGTTAATTCCTGCGGGAGGTGGCAGAGGCTCAGGCCTTTCCACATTCACTACAGGTACAGTTTTTACATCAGTTTTTTTTTTAGTCTGATCTGTGTCAGTTGCTGTTGTAGATGCTGTATAAGGTAGTTGTGCGAGTTGCAGGACTGACGGAATATGACACATCTTGATGAGTGCCAGTTCAACTTGTAGTCGCTGATTCTTGCTGTTTTTATACGTAAGATCACACTGGTTAGCTAAATTAAGCGCCGTAAGAATAAACGATACCTGTATTTGCTGACTTTGTGAGATATATTTCTGTTTTATATTTTCGCTGACCTCCAGTAGTTTTACTGTTTGCGGATCTTTGCTGACCAATAAATTCCGCAAATGGCTTGCAAGTCCATTGATGAAATTGTTTCCATCAAAACCATTGTTCAGAATTTCATCAAATAAGACCAGTGCTAAACTTACATCTGCATTATTGAGATATTGCGTTAACTTGAAATAGTAATCATAATCCAGAATATTCAGGTTATCGATTACAGCTTTATAAGTCAGGTTCTTATTGGTATAGCTTACAATCTGATCAAACATAGATAGCGCATCCCGTAAACCACCATCTGCTTTTTGGGCAATAATATGCAGCCCGTCTGCTTCTACAGTAATTTGTTCACGGATAGCAATCTTATTCAGATGACTGGAAATGTCATCTACCTGGATCCTGTTGAAGTCAAAAATCTGACAACGCGAAAGGATAGTTGGCAAGATTTTATGCTTTTCTGTTGTTGCCAGTATAAATATTGCATAAGAAGGTGGCTCTTCCAATGTTTTCAAAAATGCATTAAATGCATTTGCAGAAAGCATATGGACCTCATCGATAATATAAATTTTGTATTTACCAGCTTGTGGCGGGATACGGACCTGTTCGATCAGACTACGTATATCGTCTACTGAGTTATTAGATGCGGCATCCAGTTCATGGAAGTTGAAAGAATGACCAGTTTGAAATGAAACACATGATTCGCAGGTTCCGCAGGCTTCAACTTCACTTGTTAAATTAGTACAGTTAATTGTTTTTGCAAGAATCCTTGCACAAGTTGTTTTACCTACCCCTCTTGGTCCGCAGAAAAGGAATGCCTGGGCCAGCTGATTATTTTTAATCGCATTTTTTAAAGTTCCGGTAATGTGATTTTGCCCTACAACGGTTTCAAACGTTGCTGGACGATACTTACGGGCCGAGACAATAAAATTTTCCATTTCACTGCGAAATTATAAAATTTTTATGGAGCAGAAGGGATTTTGAGCAAAATAAAATGAACCCGACATGATTATAGCCGTTATCAGAAGCTTTAGTGAGAATTGGCTTCTTTGTGTTTTATTTTTAGAAATACATAATTATTAAAATTAGTTAAATCTAATTTATTAGATTTGTCAAAACTAAAAATACATTGTGATTATGTTAAAATTAATATTTAAACGATTGATGCTCATTTTGTTTCTGCTATTTTCTGTCCGGGGGATGGCACAGGACATAGAAATTTCCGGTGTGATTAAAGATGTCAATAGCAATGAAGCTATCGGGGGAAGTACTATAAAACTTAAAAACTCTAAAAGATCTGCTATTGCTGATCAACAGGGGAAATTCAAATTAGCTGTTCCTCAGCAAATGAATAGTGGAAAACTTTTAATCTCTTACCTGGGGTACAGACCTGACTCAATATCAATTGATACCAGCAAAAAGTATTATGAAATATTATTGGATACGAAGTCGGATGCACTGAATGAGGTTGTTGTAACAGGCGTTTCCAGGGCAACACTTACTAAAGAAAATCCGGTTCCTATTGTATCAGTTTCCAAAAAGAAGATAGAACAATCTTCAGAAAGTAACATTATAGATGTACTGGTGCGAAATGTTCCGGGACTTAATGCAGTGAAAACGGGGCCTAATATTTCAAAACCTTTTATCAGGGGGCTAGGCTATAACAGGGTATTGACATTATATGATGGAATTCGTCAGGAAGGTCAGCAATGGGGAGATGAGCATGGTATTGAGGTCGATGCCTATAACATTGAACGTTCTGAAGTCATCAAAGGGCCTGCGAGTTTAATGTATGGTAGTGATGCACTTGCCGGTGTGGTCAGCCTGATGTCCTCTATGCCGGGAATCGATGATGGCCTTTTGCATGGTAAGGTCTTATCTGAATACCAGAGTAATAATGGTTTGATTGGAAATGGGATAGGATTATTCTATTCTAAAAATCATTGGTCTTTCGCATTACGGGGTTCTTATCGCATCGCTAAAAATTATAGTAACGCGATTGATGGAAGGGTTTATAACACAGGATTCAGAGAAACAAATGCATCTGGTACCGTTCGTTATCAGACAAGTAAAGGTAATTCCACACTTAACCTCACCCTTTATGATAATATTCAGGGTATCCCTGATGGCAGCCGTGATTCATTGACCAGGAAATTTACACATCAAATCTATGAAGGAGAACTAGATGATATTAAGAACCGGCCCATTGTTTCTGATGCGCTGTTAAATTCTTATGAATTGAGCCCTTTGCACCAGCATATTCAACATTACCGTATTTATAACAATAATCATTATAAGGTTGGTGAAGGGGATGTTGATGTGATGTTAGCTTTTCAGCAAAATGTTCGCAGGGAATATAATCACCCGACTATGCCGGATCAGGCGGGAATGTTTGTCAGGTTAAATACCTTAAATTACGGCGTAAAATACAATGCGCCTAAAATATTAAATACTGAATTTACTTTTGGTATAAATGGAATGTACCAGAACAATTTAAATAAGAATGCAACGGACTTTCCGATTCCGGATTATAGCTTGTTTGATGCAGGAGCTTATCTGTTTGCCAAATGGAAATATGAAAAATGGACAATCGGAGGGGGTATCCGGTCTGATCTGCGTTATTTAAAGGCAAATGATTTTTATACTTCAACAAATGCACAGACAGGCTTTGGTCAGCACGTTTCGCCTGCTGAAGATCCAAAGGCAAATTTGCAATTCCCTTCTTTTAATAAATCTTTCGGGGGGATCTCTTTAAGTTTAGGAACTACTTATCAATTAAATGATCAGGTTAGTTTAAAAGCTAATATTGCCAGAGGGTATCGTGCACCAAGTATCACGGAATTTGCTTCCAATGGGTTAGATCCTGGTGCACATATTATTTATTTAGGAAACCGAGATTTCAAACCAGAGTTTTCTTTACAGGAAGACATTGGTGCAGATATCACACTGAAAGACTTATCCATGTCATTTAGTGTTTTCAACAATAATATTCAGAATTATATTTATTTAAGCCAGCTGCTTGATGCAGGAGGGAACCCGATTATCAGCGCGCAGGGAGATAAAACTTATCAATATCAGCAGTCGTCCGCGCAGCTTTACGGATTTGAAACTACATTTAATCTTCATCCGGAAGCATGGAAAGGCTTTTCATTTGATAATTCATTTTCTATGATTTATGGATTTAATAGAAAAGCGATATTTAAAGATAAGAAAACAGGAGGGGAGTATTTACCACTTATTCCGCCTGTTCGGCTATTGAGCAGCGTTAGCCAGGACATCAAACTTAATTCCAAACTGGTTTCAATAATGAATTTCAGAGCAGAAGGTGAGTATAATGGAGCGCAGAATCGCTATTTAGCATTGAATGATACAGAAACTGCTACTTCATCTTATTTACTTTTTAATGTAGCTGCCGGAGCAACAATTAATTATTCAAAAAAATATCCGCTGCAAGTGCAGGTACAGGTCAGCAATTTATTGAATGAGACCTATCAATCTAATTTGAGCAGACTTAAATATTTTGAATATTATGAGCATTCACCGAATGGATACAGAGGTATACAAGGAATGGGAAGAAGTATTGGCTTAAAGATAATTTGTTCGTTTTAATGTTAAATATAGTTAACTTTGAGATTTTTATTATTAATTCAATATTTAACCCAATTCATGAAGCGCTTTCTATTAGGTCTTTTATTAGGCACATCTGCTATATGCTCTGCTCAATCTAATTTTCAAAAAGGATATGTTGTTAACAATTTAAAGGACACCCTAAAAGGGTATGTTGATTATAAAGAATGGAGAAAAAATCCTTCTTCAGTTACTTTTAAAGCCAGTCTGGATACAGATGCTCAAATTTTTACTGTTAATAATGCTGCCGCGTGGGCTGTTGAAGGTTTTGAGGCTTACAGGAAGTTTGAGGTCGATATAAGTATGAGTAAGACCAGTATTGATCAGTTATCTGTCGGTATTGATAACTCAAAAATAAGGAGTGCCGTGTTTTTACAAATTTTGCAAAGCGGTAAAAATGTAACGCTGTATTCTTATACTGATGGAATTAAACAAAGGCTTTATATACAGGGTAATGATGATCCGGTACCCTACGAACTGAGTTATCAGCAATACATGAAATCGGGTGAGGAAAGTATTCTGATCAAAGGAACGGGATATATCAGACAGTTATCGTTGATTATGAATAAATTAAATGCCGGTACAGCTGATGAGCGCAGACGTCTTGCATCTTTACCTTACAGGGAATCAGATATAATGAGGGTTGTTGCGCTTATTAATGAACAGCAATTGGTTAAATCTAAAGGATTTGGAGTAAGGTTTTTTGCCGGGTCGGGTTTAAACATAATTAAAGCAAAATATAAAGGTGATATCGCTTTTGCCCAGCGGGGTGCTGTAATTAAAACTTCCTATAGTCCTTTATTGACATTTGGAATTGATATGTTAGCTAATCCGGCTATTGGCAAATTGATTTACAGAGTGGAGACGTCTTTGCTGATGAGTAAAAATGAAGCTTTTATAAATACCTATCGATATGCCGGATCAAATTCAAAACATACTTTTGATCAGGTAACTATTGCTTTGAGTCCACAGGTTATATACAATATATATAATGCCAGTAATTTGAAACTATTTGCAGGCGGAGGGATAGGAATTAACGTTTCCAGTTATACCAATAACAGAACAAGCGAGTATAATTCTTTAACAAACATAACTACAACAACAGATAACGCGCTGGAGATGGAAAAACTTAATTTTTCATTGCCTTTCACAGCAGGTGTAGTTTTTAATAAGCGAATAGAATTGTCTGCGGGTTATGCTTTTTCTTCTCCGGTTACGAATTACAGTAATTTCAGTATTAATATGCAACGCTACCGGATTGGTGTTAATTACCTGTTTGGCAAGCTTTAAATGTTTTGAATTGTAGAAAATTATTCCTAAGTTTGCATCCCTGTTTAACGCAGGATTTAACATAAAATAATCATAACAATGAATCAGTACGAAACTGTTATCGTTCTAACCCCGTTGTTGTCAGAAGAAGTTGCGAAAGAAGCATTAGCGAAATTCAGCAAAATCATCACTGACAGCGGTGCCGAAATTGTTCAAGAGGACAATTGGGGTTTGAGAAAATTAGCGTATCCGATTGAAAAAAAAGCAAGCGGATTTTTCCACCTTACAGAATACAAATCTTCAGGTGAATTAATTAACAAATTGGAATTAGAACTAAAACGCGATGAGCGTGTTCTTCGTTTCCTTACCATTAGATTAGACCGTCACGCGGTTGCTTATAATGAGAAGAAACGCAGTGGTGCTTTTAACAAAAAACCTAAGAAAGAGGAGGCTGCAGCATAATGGCTAAAGATCAGATACAATATGTTACCGCTCCAAAAGTGGACGATAACAGAAAAAAATATTGCCGTTTCAAAAAGAATGGTATTAAATATATTGATTATAAAGACGCAAACTTTTTGTTAAAATTCATCAATGATCAAGGTAAAATTTTACCTCGCCGCTTAACCGGTACTTCATTGAAATTTCAACGTAAAGTGGCTCAAGCGGTTAAACGTTCTCGCCACATTGGTTTGTTACCTTTCGTTGCTGACCAATTAAAATAAGAGCTGAACATGGAAATTATATTAAAACAGGACATCAAATCTCTTGGAGAGAAAGATGATATTGTAAACGTAAAGCCAGGTTACGGACGTAACTACCTTATCCCACAAGGATTCGGTGCTTTAGCTACTCCATCTGCTAAAAAAGTATTAGCAGAGAACTTAAAACAAGCAGCGTTTAAACAAGATAAAATTAAGAAAGATGCTGAAGGTATCGCAACTCGTTTAGCTGATGTTAAATTGAGTATCGGTGCTAAAGCTGGTGAAACTGGTAAAATCTTTGGTGCAGTAAACACTATTATGATTGCTGATGCATTAAAACAACAAGGTTTTGATGTTGACCGTCGCCGTATCACTTTCGAAACTGAACCTAAATTTGTTGGTGAATATATCGCTAACTTAAACTTACACAAAGAAGTAAAAGTTAAAGTTCCTTTCGCAGTTGTAGCTGAGTAATCTCATCTTAACGAATATAAAAAAAAGCGTTCCGATTATCGGAACGCTTTTTTTTATGCTTTAAACTCTTCTTCTTTTAGATCTGTTTTCATCAATTACTTTCCGGATTTCTTTAATATCTTTTTTAGAGAAACCGTGAATTTCTACTTTATTGCCATTCACAAACAAGCGTAAAGTCGCAAACCCAATCATTGGGGAGTCAACCTCAATCGAAGTAATATCTTCGTAATTCAGGTATTTAGAGTCTCCGCTAAACAAGCCTGGAACCTTTATTTCAATACTGTTTTCTTCTAAATAAATTTCTGCCGGAAAAACCTTGTTTCCCTCTGAGAGCCTTGATGCTGTAAACTTCATTTTTTATGATCTGAATGTAAGCGCAAATCTAGTTATTAAGCTAATTGTTTTTGCTTTTCAATTGCATTTAATAATTTCTCATAAGGCGCATTGAATTTTTCTATCCCTTCATCTTCCAGTTGCTGGGTAAGTTTGGCGAGATCAATATCTTCATGACGTAATTGTGCCAATATAGCAGATGCGCCATCAATATCAATTCCAAGGCGGCTTTCCGGATCACCGTGATCGCGGTAAGCTTCCAGTGTTTCCATAGGAATGGTATCTACTGTATCGGGGCCAATCAGTGCTTCTACATATTTAGTATCCTTAAAAGCAGGGTTTTTACTACTTGTACTTGCCCAAAGCAAACGCTGAGGTTTCGCACCGAGAGCAGCTAGTTTTTCCCATCTTTCTCCACTGAAAACCTGTTGGTAAATCTCATATGCTTTTTTTGCCGAAGCAATTGCAACTTCACCTTTTAACTCGCCCAGATGTTTTTCTTCCAGGATAGGATCGACCAGCACATCTATCCGGCTTAAAAAGAAGCTGGCTACTGATGCAATATCTTTAATACTCTCGTTTCTTGCTGCACGTTCTTCCAATCCTTCCAGGTAGGCGTCTGTTACCTGTTTGTAGCGTTCCAGACCAAATAATAAGGTTACATTGATGTTTAGCCCTTCAGAGATAGTCTTCTTGATTGCAGCTAATCCTGGCTGTGTACCAGGAATCTTGATCATTACATTTTTACGGTTTACTTCCTTCCAAAGTTGTAAGGCTTGTTTAATTGTACCTTCAGTATCGAGGGCCAAAAGTGGAGAAACCTCCAGGCTCGCATATCCATCCGCACCTTTTACTTCTTCATTATATACCGGAAGTAATAAATCTGCTGCCTGCTGGATGTCTTTAATTGCAAGACGGTAAAAAATATCTTCGTTACTTATTTTCTCTTTTGATAGTTCAGCGATATCAGCATCATAATCAGCACTGCTGCTAATCGCTTTCTCAAATATGGCCGGGTTAGAAGTTAACCCTCTTACGCCGTCAATTTCAATCAGTTCTTTTAATTTACCAGATTTAATGATGTCACGATCAATAAAGTCCAGCCAGATACTTTGACCATAATCGTGTATTTTTTTTACTTTATTCGCTTCCATATTCTATTGTTTTAATCAAAAAACAAGTAAATAGTCCGAATGTTTATACTGCTTTAAATATATGCACTGACATGACAAATCTCTATTTTTATTTACCTTTGGGCGATGGCTGTAAAACGTGGCAAAAACACTAAAAAAAGAAAATTCGACTTCAGGAATTTACCAATATTAATAGGGAAATGTATTTTATGGTTTTTCCTGAGTACGATCCTCTGGGTTTTGGCTTACCGGTTTATTAACCCGCCTTTTACGTCCTTAATGATCTTGCGTAATATTGAACGTAAATCTGATGGGAAGACTTTTAAAACAGAGAAAGACTGGGTAAAACTCAGTGAAATGTCAGACCAGATCAAACGTGCAGCTATTGCTGGTGAAGACCAGAAGTTTGTTCACCACTGGGGTTTCGATATGAAAGCTATTGGCAGGGCATACAGCGCTAATAAAGGAGATAGCACCAAAGTTAAAGGTGGAAGTACGATCTCGCAGCAAACTGCTAAGAATGTGTTTTTATGGCCCGGAAGATCCTGGGTACGTAAAGGTTTTGAAGCTTACTTTACGGTGCTGATTGAGATGATGTGGAGCAAACAGCGGATATTGGAAGTTTACCTGAATGTGATTGAGATGGGCGATGGTATTTATGGTGCAGAAGCTGCTTCACAAAGTTATTATGGGAAATCATGCAGAAATCTGAACAGATCAGAAGCAGCATTAATTGTCGCCTGTTTCCCTAATCCGTTACGCTGGACTCCTGTGCATCCCACCCTTTATATCAGGCACAGGCAATATCTGATTATGAAAAATATAAGAAACCTTGGGCCAATAAAATTTAAGTAAGCCCATTGCAGGTTTTAAGGTATTCGCGGGTTAAAGTAAATCCGCGAATACTTTATTATGCCAGCTATCCCTGAAAGGAACTTCCCATTTCGTCTGGAAATCTTCCAAAGTCTGAACCATATTGTTAAATACAATAGAATCCTGTGTAATGTTCTTAATACTGATCAGTGTTTCGAAATCTTCCTTATTGACAACAATTACTTTTCCGTCAACTTTGTAAGCCATATTAAAGCGATTAAATAAATCGGCTCCATATTCGGTTTCAATTCCCTTAACTATGCGTACTGAGGCATCAATAGAACACCCTGTAGCACCAGCGGTAGCTTCGTCTACTGTGAAAATAATGAAATAATTGTACCTGATTTCTGCTTTTGCCTGTAACTGATGGCCATGGGCTTTCCATTGTGCAGTAAAACCGTCCAATTGTTGTTGAATTGCACTAACCTCCTGGTCACTGAATTCACGATCGCTCTGATAGATCCAAACTTTTGATTGTGGAGAAAAACTCATATCACAAATTTAACATTTTATTTAAATTGATTTACCCAAATAGCAATTGAGATGAAAAAGTTTACAATCTCCTTAAAAATTAGTGTCTATTCGCTGTTATGCGCTGTTTTTCTCTCCTTTTCATCCTATGGCCCAACAGAAGAAGAAGCTATATATGTACAGCAAAAACTAGAAGATCATTACAATAAAGAAGCTAAAGGAGGGAGTATAAAGAAATACGAACTACGGATTACTAACAGTGGGTTCTGTCGTTATAAATGTTTTTTTAACAATGGAAAGATAGAATATTTCTCTTTTAACTTTTTAAAATACAAGGATTTGGATTATGCAGGGACAGCACAATCCGGGAATTTAATTTTACGTACCAAAGGGGATGACGTTATTGTGCAGACCTATAATGATACAAAAGGTAATGACATTGATAGTATGGCCACGTTTATGGCCATACCACTTAAGAATATAGAACCAGAGGAGCTGAATCAGTTAATGGAGAAATTCCGGCAGATGAGCCTGAAGGTCCGCCAATAGTAAATACCGGGGTTTCCATATCACGCGGTGCAACAACGATCATCGTATCCTGCGCATGTTCTTTAAACAGATTTTCTACTAAATCCGGGTTGTTATTATCTTTTGATAAATGTGAAAGCAATAAATGCGTCAGCTTAGCCGGGCGGCATGTTGTAAACAGTTCTAAGGCTTGTTTATTGCTCAGGTGACCAAAACCATCACTAATCCTTTTTTTGAGGTAATAAGGGTAATTACCATTGTGTAAAAGATCTTCATCATAATTCGCTTCCAGAAAAGCTGCATCACATTGCTTGAAATGCAGGGTAAGCTGTTCACAAACTGCACCAAGATCAGTAAACACGCCAACTTTGATCTCTCCACATGAAACCATGAAACTATGCGGCTCTGCTGCATCATGAATTTTAGGGAAACAAGTGATTTGCAACGACCCGATCTGGATTACCTGGTGACTAAAGAATGAATTGATTAAATCTTCTGGTAATTCCAGCTTGCTGTTACCAATTGTTCCCGGAGTGATATAAACCGGGATACGGTATTTCTTCGCCATGACAGTTAAACCGCGGATGTGGTCACCATGTTCGTGCGAAATGAAAATAGCTTTCACCTTGCCCATAGATAAACCCAGACGCAGCATCCGTTTTTCAGTTTCCCGGCAGGATATTCCAGCGTCAATCAGCACGGCCTCCTTTGCATTACCTACGTAATAACAATTGCCGTTACTGCCTGAATTTATTGACGTAATAAAAAGGGGATTACAACCCATTTGCGCGTACTGTAATTTCTGCAATATCCAATACCTGGACATTTTGATTCTGATCTTTCATTTTAACACCGTCACTAAGCATGGTCATACAGAAAGGACAACCTGCTGCAATAATACTTGGATTAGTTTCCAGTGCTTCTTCGATTCTTTCTATATTGATGTCTTTGTTCCCTTTTTCTGGTTCTTTGAACATCTGGGCGCCACCTGCACCACAACAAAGGCCATTAGACTTACAACGTTTCATTTCCACTAATTGTGCATCTAAAACTTCTAAAGCTTTTCTTGGGGCTTCATATATACCATTACCACGGCCTAAATAACAAGGATCATGATAGGTGATTTTTTTACCTTTAAAGCTTTCGCCTCCTTCAGCTTTCAGCTTGCCATCGTTAATCAGATCCTGAATTAATTGGGTATGGTGAATAACCTCATAATTACCACCTAAACCCGGATATTCATTTTTAATCGTATTAAAGCAATGCGGGCAGCCTGTTACAATTTTTTTAATATTGTAACCATTCAATACCTCGATATTGGTCATGGCCTGCATTTGGAACAGGAATTCATTTCCAGCACGTTTAGCAGGATCACCTGTACAGCTTTCTTCCGTTCCCAATACGGCATATTTAATGCCTACATGGTGAAGGATTTTGCAAATATCCCGTGTTGTTTTTTGTGCGCGTTCATCATAACTGCCTGCACAACCTACCCAGAATAAAATTTCAGGTTCTTCGCCCCTGGCAATCATTTCTGCCATAGTAGGCACTTCTATATTTAGTTTCTCGCTCATTATTCAGCTTGAGTAATAGATTAAAATTTAACTTTCTTTTGCCCAGTTCAAACGGTCTGCCGGAGAATATTTCCATGGCGCACCATTATTTTCAATATTTCCAAGCATCGCATTGATACTTGCAGGAGCCTGAGACTCTTCCATTACCGCATACCTTCTGAGGTCTGTAATAATTGCCAGCGGATCTATATTGATAGGACAGGCCTCTACACAAGCATTACAGCTTGTACATGCCCATAGTTCTTCTCTGGTGATATAATCATCAATTAATGATTTTCCATCTTCAAAACCAGCGCCTGTTTTATCAATATTTTTACCCACTTCTTCCATGCGGTCACGGGTATCCATCATGATCTTACGTGGAGAAAGGAGTTTGCCTGTAATGTTGGCAGGACATACTGAAGTACAACGTCCGCATTCGGTACAGGTGTAAGCATTCATCAGGTTTACCCATGACAGGTCATTCACATCCTTTGCACCGAAACGACCTGCTTCAGCCTCAGGGGGAGTGAAGGACGGATCCAGCATAGCTTTAACCTCATTGGTTACGCTTTGCATATTTGTAAATTCACCCTTTGGCTCCAGGTTAGAGAAATATGTATTTGGAAAGGCAAACAGGATATGGAAATGTTTGGAATAAGGTAAATAGTTCAGGAAGGCAAGGATACCGATAATGTGGAACCACCAGCAGCCTCTTTCTATAGCGATCAGGCTGCTTTCGCTGCCTGGCAATAAGCTTTGGAGAAACTGACTTACAGGGAAAGCGCCTGCTGTGATATAATGATGTGCGCCTAAAGCCTGCAATTTAGCATCTGCTGCATTCATCAGCAGAAATGCGGTCATTAACAGGATTTCTGTGATCAGGATATAATTGGCATCAGATTTTGGCCAGCCTTTCAATTCGGGGCTGTTTAATCTTTTCAGTTTTAAAATATTTCTTCTGATCAGGAAAATTGCACAGCCAACCCATACTCCTAAAGCGAGAATCTCAAATGATCCTATCAAAAAGTTATACAAGCTGCCCAGCCCGCCAAATACGCGGTGAGTGCCAAACATGCCGTCAATCATAATTTCGAGCACTTCGATATTGATAATCACAAAACCAATGTACACGACAAAATGCAGGGCAGCAGGAATTGGACGTACCACCATCTTGCTTTGCCCAAGGGCAACCCTGATCATGGTCATCAATCTTTTTTGAGGTTGGTCAGTACGGTCTGCCGCTTTACCAATTCTGATGTTACGGATGACCTTTTTCAGGTTGAAGCTGAATAAGGCGATAGCCGCTAAAGTGATTGCTATAAATAGAATTTGTGAAATCATTATTTGGTTAATCTTTTACAGTCATGCTAAGTTAAAATAATTAGCAGACAAAAAATACTATGCTTGCATAATTATTTCAAATTTAGAGCCTTTTTAAATAATTCTGAGGGGTTTTTAAATTATTTTCAGAAAAAGTTTTGCAATTCGAAAAAAGAAACTACATTTGCACTCCCAACCGAGGGGAACATGGTCAAACATGTTGAAATAAGATGGTGCGGTAGCTCAGTCGGTAGAGCAAAGGATTGAAAATCCTTGTGTCGCCGGTTCGATCCCGGCCCACACCACTTCTTCTAAAAGCTTCAGAGAAATCTGGAGCTTTTTTGTTTTCAAAGGTTTTTTATTTTGGATAACATACTGTGCAGGGGTAAGTCTTGATATGGATCAAGTCATCAACTTGTGAAGCAGTCTCTTTTTTAAGCATAAATTTTTGACACGCTAAACAGAAAGTCTTTGCTGTCACGGATGCGCTTATGCCTGTGGAAGTTGCGCTGAAAGCTTTCAATTTGCATGGGAATGACTCAGGGGAAACAAGTCCGGGCTGTTAGTAAATAAATTCAAAACAGCTAAATAACAGATCTATATCGGCCGGGTACTGCCTGAGTACTGTCCGAGTACTCGTTAGGGTAAGAGCAATGCTAAAGCAACGTGAGAGCATGGCAAGTCCAAGTCAAAACAACTAGTTGAAATGACTTAGAGTTGTCATACTCCCGGGCTGGTTACGGCCTGCACTTACACCGACCACCACTCAGGCACAACTCAAGCACAACTAACTGAAGCTTCATAAACCTTATGATTTTTCCTTTGACTAAGGCATGGACAACTACGGACAATTGCAGACTGCTGCGGACAATTACGGACATTGTCTACTCCTGATGATGCACTTTAACATTAATGATTTACATTTATGGAAAAGCATTTATTTATTATGGGAAGTTTAACGGGTAAATTTTTAAAGGGAATCCTAGGCGATTTCATTTTTAAAGCAGCAGTTTGGAGTACTGGTTGTTTCAAAAGTTCTGTACCGGGCATAATGAAACAATCAATGGAAACCGAAAAAGGCATCAGAGAACTTTCGTAAAAGTAGCAAGCCTGGAAAAATCAGGAAGTAATCATCTTATTAAAGAATCTTAACCAGTTGCTTTGAACTCAAAAAATATCAAACCCAAAACTTGAAATTTAATCCCTAATCCGCAAGTTTATGACTTGATCCCTTGATATTGGAAAACATAACATAAAAAAAGAGAAGGCTTCCTGGGAAACCCTCTCTTTTTTTATGTTAAACTAAATATGTTGGCTATTAACTAGTATACTTGTTTTACTCTGCTATCGCCAGAACCGTAGTAAAAGTTGACAACTTTTTTGTCACCTTTATTACTTAGTAAGTAACTATTGGTTACGTATCTGTTTGATGCTATGTTTAGATTTGAACTATTACCTAGTGCAGAGTAGTATGAATCATATGGCACAGCCTTTAAAATAACTCCTTTAGCGTCAGGTACTAAAACACCGGCATCATCTCTTTTAAGATGAATATAGCCATTTCCACCTTCAGCAGAGTAAGTATAAGCTATCTTTCCATTAGACCCTATGTTAGCCATTAATTTAGGAGCCGATTGTATTGTATTTCCCGTTATGTCAACTATTTCTACATCAATTTTGGTATTGGCATCGTAGGTATATAAACCCATGTCGACATTACCATTTTGGGTATTAGTACTGTTGATATTAAGTTTTTCTACCTGAAATTTGTCACCTAAAGTAGATAACAACACCTGGTTGTAATAACTGTAATTAGTATTTCCTGGAATGTATAGAATTTTACCAGCCTTATCAGGTGTAGCTTTAAAGTAATAAGCGCTATATACTGCTGGAACCGGAGCATTGTAACTATTCACATTAAAATAAGTTTTTACTGTAGTTAACCTTGGTAAGCTACTTGGAAATGAAGTTACAGCATTATCTTCTGTTGCGTTTACATAAAGCTTTTGATCGGCAGAGATTTGTTCAAATGTAAGTGTATATCCGTTTGGAGCAGCAGGAACTTTAATACTGTAAACACCAGCTGCATCAGTATATGTTGGAAAATAAACAGTATAAGACTCTGAAGAATTTGTAGGAATGTTTGCAGCAGCTGTCACTAATACTTTGGCCCCTACTTTTTCTGGAATATTATTTGTTAAATCTGTTTCAATATAAAGACTACCAGTAATCTCATTTGTTAAATCTGTAGTATTCCACAATTTCACATTGCTATTACCAGCAAACTGTTGTGAAATCTGAGTTGCAGCGTATCCGGTTTTTGAAACCAGGAAAGTACTTGTTGGGAATAGATATAAGGCTGTAAAAGTAACTATACCCTGTGCATTTGTTTTTGCTGCGAATATTTTTCCTTCAGAAGATACTGTAACATCAGCATCTGCAAGTGGAGCATTAGAGATCACATCAACAACTCTTACCGTATAATCTTGCTTTCTAGCAGCGATATTACTTTTTATTTTCAAACTATCATTCAGCTTTAACTGTTCAAGAGCAGCTGTATTGATTAATTGCTGCATAGCAGTTGCACCCTTTTGTTTTAATATTTCAAGATCAAGTTCATGCTGATATTTTAAATTCAGCAGGTCTTTTTGGGCATTGATGGCATCATTCTCGTTGAACTTATCCTTACTGCAACCTGCAATCAGAATAGCGAGCGCTATAACCGTTAAAATAGTAAATTTTGGCTTCATATTATGCTTATTTATTTAAGTAAATTGGATTTTTTGATTGAATGGAACTCTATTTAAGAGTTGATAGCGGCATAATGATGCCTAGTTTTGTAAGGAAAGAGTTTGCTCTGATATTTGTTCCAAACCCCACTTTTTCCATATAAGAATATTTGTCCCTTGCTGATGACAAGCCATTTAAATATCTCATGTCTATAAGCAGGAGGAATCTTGAAGTCAAAGGCAACTTTAAATTCGCGCCTACTATTAAGTTGAACCTTGAAGCATTGAATAAGTTGCCCGCATTCTGTGAAGCATTAACTGTCGCAATAATATCTTCTCCCGGTAGAAGGTCGCCGGTTTTCTGATAGCGTTCGTTTACATTATAAGTGTATGCATAACTTCCACCAACATAGACCGAAGGTTTCCATAGCTGTTTAAGCTTAAATGTATAATTAAGTAAAAGAGGGATCTCGATACTATTCAGTTTATAAGAACTGTTCTTCACATTTTTAGTCTCAAAACTTTCTGGTAAACCAAACCTCGTGTCATCCTTGAAACGGATCATACTTCCACCTTGCTGCAAAGAATTTACTTCTAATTGCAGGCTTATTTCCTTAACCAACTTGTAGTTAACTGAAATTCCGGCAGTATATCCTGTATTTGATCCAGTTTGAGGCTGTCCTTTAGTGAAGTGGTTTAAACTTAACCCAGCAGCTATACCAACTTCTAATTTATTTTTTAAAGAGTCAGAAAATTTGCTGTGTTTATTGGTTTCCTTAGTTTTTTGAGCAGAAGCAATATTAATAAGAAATAATATTGATGTTGTTGTTAAAAGAAAAACACGTGATGATTTAAAAATTGCCTGAGCAATAAAATTAATTTTAATATATGATAACATTTTGAGCGCTAAGTGGTTTATTTTCTTGGAGCGCAAATGTATTGAATTGTTTGTTAAATATGATTTTTGCCGGCAAATAAATTTTTGCAAGAGAACTTCCTGATAAATTTATAAGCTGGTAATATTATAGCGCAGATAATTGCAATTGATAACTTCCGGGAGTAATACCCTCAAGTTTTTTGAATACACGGATAAAGTAATTAGCATCACTGAATCCAAGCTCATAACTGACCGCAGCAATCTTTGAACCAGGTGTAGCAAGCATTTGTTTCGCGCGGTTTATCTTTTCGGTTAAGATAAAATCATTTGGACTGATACCGAGTTCCCGTTTAAATAATCTGTAAAAAGTAGCTTTGCTCATGCAAGCCTTACTACTTAAGCTATTGATGCTTATTTTCTCATTCAGATTAGCTTTAATATAACCAATTACAAAAGCCAGGGGATTATGATTCGTATCAGTGCGGCCAATGGTCTTTAAATTTTGTGTCTGCATAATCCTGACCAGTAATTCCTTTAAGGTCAAATCTGCCAGTACATCTTTCTCTTTTGACTCCTCCGCACAAATGCGGATAATCTTATTAATTAAAAATGAGATCTCTTCATTGTTGTAAAAATGATATTCCTCATAATTCAAAGACCACTGCTGACCAGCGGTAGTTTTAGGAAAATACTCATTCAGATAACGGATAGTCTGTTTAATCTGGTCGTTGTCTATGGCCAATGCAATACATTGTGCAGGATTGTGATCGGAAGCCCCGGGGAAATCTATTTCCATTGTTTGGGAAGGGCGGACAATGACAGTCTCTCCTGGCAAATAATCGAAACCCTGCTGATCACCAAGATGCATTACCTTTTTACCGCGCAACATGCTGGTGATGACAAAATCATTGAAAGTCAAAGGTACTTTATACGACTCAGAATAAGTTTCAAACACGTTCAGCTCACAGCGTTCCAGTGTATAGGCTGTTCTGTTTTCTACCAGGGTTTGTAAATTCGCTTCCTTACTCAGCTCAACAAGATTTAATTTATGCTGCATCATGACCTATAGGTTTTGGTTAGTACTAAGGGCGTATACTCAAATATAACTTTATTTCAGTACGCTTACGTTTCTGCAACAATAATGCTACTACTTGCTACAATTGTCCTATCTCCGGTTTCAATTAGCTGTTACGTTTGCAGTAACCAAATCATAAATTCATATCCTCATGGAAAGACCGGCATTTAAATCTCATTATGATAATTTTATCGGAGGCAAGTTTGTACCGCCAGTAAAAGGTATCTATTTTGATAACATATCTCCTGTAGACGGGAAAGTATTTACAAAAGCAGCAAGATCAAGTAAAGAAGACGTGGAGCTGGCATTGGATGCCGCACACGAAGCTTTTAAAACGTGGAGTAAAAGTTCTCCAGCCTACAGAAGTAATATCCTGTTGAAAGTTGCGCAGAAAATAGAAGATAATTTAACTTACCTCGCCACAGTTGAAACCATCGACAATGGTAAAGCGATCAGAGAAACATTAGCTGCGGATTTGCCTCTTGTAGTAGATCACTTCAGATATTTTGCTGGTGTAATCAGAGGCGAGGAAGGTACTGTTGCAGAGCATGATGAACATACAGTAAGCATCGTGCTGCACGAGCCGATAGGCGTTGTAGCGCAGATTATACCCTGGAATTTTCCTTTGCTGATGGCTACCTGGAAAATAGCGCCGGCATTGGCTGCGGGCTGCTGTACGGTGGTTAAACCAGCAGAACAGACTCCAGTATCAATTATTATTTTAATGGAGCTGATTGGTGATATTCTTCCTCCAGGGGTATTAAATATTGTAAATGGTTATGGTCTGGAAGTCGGAAAACCACTGGCTACCTCTTCAAGAATCTCTAAAGTTGCCTTTACCGGCAGTACCACTTCAGGTCGTTTAATCATGCAATATGCTGCTGAAAACATTATTCCATCAACGATGGAGTTAGGCGGTAAATCACCAAATATATTTTTTGATTCTGTAGGCGCTCAGGATGATGAGTTCTTTGATAAAGCAGTAGAAGGAGCGGTGATGTTCGCACTGAACCAGGGTGAGGTCTGTACCTGTCCATCCCGTTTATTGATACAGGAAGGCCTTTATGATAAATTTATCAGTCGTGTTATTGAACGGACAAAGGCCATCAAAACATTAAACCCATTGGATCAGGAAAGTATGATGGGCGCGCAGACTTCCAATGAGCAGTATCAAAAAATATTATCTTATATCAAAATAGGAATCGAAGAAGGAGCAGAAGTACTGACCGGAGGAGGAATCAATAAATTACCTGGAGAGCTGGAAACAGGATACTATATTGAACCAACCATCTTTAAAGGGCATAACAAAATGCGGATTTTTCAGGAAGAAATATTTGGCCCGGTCCTTTGTGTAACAACATTTAAAACAGTAGAAGAAGCTATTGAAATTGCAAACGATACTTTATATGGGTTAGGTGCCGGCGTATGGACACGTGATGCACATGAGTTATATCAGGTGCCACGTGCTATCCAGGCTGGTCGTGTATGGGTGAACCAATATCACTCTTATCCTGCCCATGCGCCATTCGGTGGTTATAAAAAATCCGGATTCGGCAGAGAGAACCATAAAATGATGCTTGACCATTACCGAAGCGTTAAGAATATGCTGATCTCTTATGACAAGAACAAGCTAGGGTTCTTTTAAATTAATTATTATTAAACCATTTTATATATGTCAGTTCCTGTTATGAAAGCTGCCCGTTGGTATGCCGCTAAAGATATTAGAGTAGAAGATGCCCCAATACCCTCCACTGGTAGTAAACAAGTGAAAATAGAAGTGCAGTACGCGGGTATTTGTGGTTCTGATTTGCATGAATATGCACACGGGCCTATGTTGATTCCTGCTGATGTGCCCTATCCTTTAAACGGACATATTGGCGTAACCACTTTAGGTCATGAATTCTCGGGCGTGGTTACCGAAGTTGGAAAAGAAGTCAGGCAAGTGAAAGTAGGGGACAGAGTAGTTGTAGAACCTCTTTTTAGAAATCCTGAAAGCCCCTTTATTGTGACTGGTGAGTATAATCTGTCAGAACCACTGGGCTTTGTCGGACTGACCTCGAACGGTGGTTTTGCGAAGTTTGTTGTCGTAGAAGATTATATGGTACATCCTATTCCTGACAGCATGAGCTTTGAGCAGGGAGCATTGGTTGAACCAGCTGCGGTAGCTGTATATGCGGTAAAAAGCAGTGGATTAAAGCTCGGACAGTCTTGTGTTATATTTGGGGCCGGACCGATTGGGTTACTCTGTGTACAGGCTGCAATTGCAGCTGGTGCTGCAACCGTGATTGTTGTAGACGTTGCCGAAAAACGTTTAGAGAAAGCGCTTGAAATTGGCGCTACCCAGGTCATCAATGGAAAAGAGAAAGATGTGTCAGCTCAGGTTAAGCAATTAACTGCTGGTGGTGCGGATATTTATATTGATGCGGCAGGTGTGCAGGCAACTTATGATGCTGGAATTGCTAGTTTAAAAAATGGAGGTACTGCTTTATTAGTCGCTCTTTTTGGAAAACCGGTCACAACGAACGCTTTTGATCAGGTTGTGCGTGAAATTACCATTAAGGGGACTATAGCTTACCGGAACATCTTTCCAGAAGTAATTCAGCTGATTCATACTGGCAGAATGCCTGTTGAAAAACTGGTAACTGCAAGAATTGAGCTTGAAAATATCGTAGAAGAAGGATTTGAAGCCTTGCTGAACAATCCTACACAGGTGAAAATATTGGTTAAAATTGCTAAATAATCATGAGCAGCAAGAGAATCTTAGTGACAGAAAAAGCCATAGGTGTAATCAATCAGTTGAAAGCAGAATATGGTGAGTTATTTTTTCATCAGAGCGGGGGATGTTGTGAAGGGTCCTATCCACATTGTTTTGAAAAAGGAGGTTTTCTGATCGGATCTAACGATGTTTGTCTTGGAGAAATTGAAGGATGCAAGTTTTATATGGCTGGAGATCAGTTTGAATACTGGAAACACACCCAGCTTACTTTAGATGTTATGGAAGGGAGGGCCGCTGGTTTCTCCCTTGAATCAACTTTAGATATGGGGTTTATCATACATTCAAGGCTGTTTACTGAAGAAGAGTTGAAGACACTGGAGCCTGTAAATTCTGACTCAGAAGAATAAAAATGCATTTATTTTAAATAAAATGCACTAACCATTTTGAAATCCAAAAAAAGAAACTACATTTGCAGCCCACCAACCGAGGTGGGGCATGATTGAAATCATGTTAATAAAAGGATGGTGCGGTAGCTCAGTCGGTAGAGCAAAGGATTGAAAATCCTTGTGTCGCCGGTTCGATCCCGGCCCACACCACAACTTAGAAAGCTCTATTTCATACGAAATAGAGCTTTTTTGTTTTCTGCCTGAATTTTTTACTGATCCAAAATTCATTTTATAGGGATCAATTCATAATGTACTCCAAACTGCTGCTTTAAAAATGAAACCGCCCAGGATTCCCTTTGAAAATTTACCCGTTAAACTTCCCATAATAAATAAATGCTTTTCCACCAATGTAAGCTATTCGCGTTAAAGATTATCCGGATGCGTAAAAAATGTCCGCAATTGTCCGCAGCTGTCTGCAATTGTCCGCAGTTGTCTGTGGGTTAGTCAAAGGGAAAATTATAATTTCATTAATCTTCATCCGGTTATGACCTAAGTTGTGCCTGAATAGAGATCGGAGTGATACCAGGTTGTAAACAGCCTTTAAGCATACGTACTCTAAGTCATTTCAACTAGTTGTTTTGACTTGGACTTGCCATGGACTCACGTTACTTTAGCATTGCTCTTACCCTAACGAGTACCCGGGCAGTACTCAGGCAGTACCCGGCCGGTATAGAGTTATTATTTAGCTATTTTGAATTTATTTACTAACAGCCCGGCCTTGTTTCGGCCGGGTCATTCCCATGCAAATTGAAAGCTTTCAGCGCAACTTCCACAGGCATAAGAGCATCCGTGATCTCAAAGACTTTCTGTTGAGCATGTCAAAAATTTATGCTTAAAAAAAAACCTGCTCCAAAAGTTGATGACTTGATCCTTTTATACTTCCTCTTTATCTCTTTTTACATGGTCTGCGAGCTTGAAGCCAGTATCACTACCCTCACTCTTATCGTCCAGAAATAATAACACTACTAAAGAGATGATTGGAATAAGAAAGGAAATGAAAAACCAGAACCAAAAACTTCTTCCCTGGCTTTTTGCAAAAATCCCGGCAATAGTTTGTGGTAATAGTAAACCCATTAATAAGAGCAGTTCGGCCATAAATAATGCTAAATAAACAGCCTGATAAAGCTAATGATATTTTAAATCATTCATAAAACCATTGTAGAAAATTAATACTAAACCTGATAGGCAGAACCTATCCGGCCTTATCTTTGTTTGTAGAATACCGAACCAATTTAAGGTTCCCATAACAAATAGAAAGATGGAAACTCAACTTGAACAAAACAAAACAGTAGTCAAGCGCTTTAATCTCGAAGTCATTGAACAAGGTAACCTGGAAAGCTTTAAAGAATTGATGGATGACCAGTTTATTAACCATACCGCCCCTGAAGGAAGTGATAACGGTCCGGGAGGAATGATTTATACATTTAATCAAGTCTTAAGACCCGCCTTTCCTGACCTTAAAGTTACGATCTATGATCAGATTGCAGAAGGAGAGCTGGTGACTACCCGTAAAACAATTACAGGAACACACAACGGTACTTTCATGGGAATGCCGCCTACCGGAAAAAAAGTTGCCATTCAGGTCATTGATATTGTAAAGATTGTAAACGGTAAATACAGTGAACACTGGGGCATAAATACGCTTTCTACCGTGCTCACGCAACTTGCTACAGACTATGTCATTAAACAGCCGGTTATTACTCATCCTGAGACTGAATCCATCATCAGTAACTTATTTGATAAAAATTCCAAAATTTAGAATTTAATACTAAATTACATACGCCAAATACGAGCTAAAACCATTTAATAATAAAAGCAGGTAGTATGAACGAATTTCAAATTAAAAAGTCAGACGTCGAATATGACGCCATAATAGTTGGATCCGGAGCGGGTGGGGGTATGGCAGGATACGTGCTGGCCAATGCCGGTCAAAAAGTGCTGATGCTTGAAGCAGGTGCCTATTTTGATCCACGTCTGGATGCGCAGCAACTAAAATGGCCATGGGAATCTCCAAGACGTGGTGCAGGAACTGTACGCCCGTTCGGAGATTTTGATGCTGCTTATGGAGGTTGGGAACTTGATGGAGAACCTTACACCCAAAAGAACAATTCTGAATTCGCCTGGTTCCGTTCAAGGATGCTGGGAGGAAGGACCAACCACTGGGGGCGTATCTCTTTGAGGATGGGACCAGAGGATTTTAAGTGTAAAGACGGACTGACAGACAACTGGCCTATAACTTATGAGGAAATCAAGCCATTTTATGATAAAGTAGACCGGTTAATCGGGATCTACGGTACTGTAGAAGGTATAGAAAGCGAGCCTGATGGTATTTTCATGGCGCCGCCGAAACCAAGATTAAATGAGCTGTTTATTAAAAAAGCAGCTAAAAAGAATGGCGTAACCGTTATTCCGGGCCGCGGATCAGTATTAACAGAAGCATTACCAAATAATAAAGATCGTGCCCCTTGTTTCTATTGTGGGCAATGCGGCAGAAGCTGTAAAGTTTACGGTGACTTTTCTTCCTCATCCTGCCTGGTTATACCAGCAGTAAAAACAGGGAACCTGACCGTGATCACCAATGCAATGGTACGTGAAGTACTTACAGATAAAGGTGGTCTGGCTACCGGTGTATCTTATGTAGATAAGACTACGATGGAAGAACATCAGGTTAGAGGGAAAGTAGTTATCCTTGGCGCCAGTGCCTGCGAATCTGCCCGTTTGTTGTTAAACTCTAAATCAGTGGCCCACCCTAATGGTCTGGCTAATAACAGCAACGTAGTCGGTAAATACTTACATGACTCAACTGGTGCAAGTTTAAGTGGATTTCTGCCACAACTCATGGACCGTAAACGTTATAACGAAGATGGAGTAGGTAGTGTGCACATTTACTCTCCATGGTGGCTAGACAATAAAAAACTGGACTTTCCGCGTGGTTACCATATCGAATACGGCGGTGGATTACATATGCCGGGCTACGGCTTTGGTGGTGGCATAGAGAACATGAATGGTGCTGTACCCGCAAGAGACGGTAAAATGAAAGAAGCAGGTGGATACGGTATTGGTTTAAAAGACGATTACAGACGTTTCTTTGGTACACAAGTAGGTATGGCCGGACGTGGAACAGCGATCGCCAGAGAATCTAATTACTGTGAAATAGACCCTAAAGTAGTGGACAAATACGGTATCCCTGTATTACGTTTTAACTATAAATGGGCTGTTGAAGAAGTAAAACAAGCTAAACACATGCAGGAGACCTTCCAGGAAATGATGCATACCATGGGCGCTATTGTGACTTCAAAAGTTCATGGGCCGGAAGATAATTATGGATTAGAAGCCCCGGGTAAAATTATCCATGAGGTAGGTACCGTAAGGATGGGAGATGATCCAAAAAAATCTGCTTTAAATAAATGGTGCCAGGCACACGATTGTAAAAATCTGTTTGTGGTGGATGCTGCCCCTTTTGTACAACAGGGTGATAAAAATGCAACGTGGACAATTCTGGCCCTATCGATGCGTACAGCAGAATATATCCTTGCAGAAAAGAAAAAATTAAACCTGAGCTAACCAAAATAGACATGAACAGACGTGAATCACTCAAAGCCTTAGGCTTAACGGCTATAAGTTCAGCAGTATTGCTGGAAGCTTGTAAACCAGGAGCGCTTAAAACAGATAAAGCAGCAGATGAAAAAGCTGCTGCTCAACCAGGCAGAGAAGCTTTCGAAGTAGAAAGAGACAATGCTTTAAATGCAGCAAAGTTCTTCAATGCACATGAGATGGCTACTATTGCAATCCTTTCAGATATTATCATTCCAAAGGATGGAAAATCAGGAAGTGCCACAGATGCTAAAGTGCCGGAATTTATTGAATTTATCGTTAAAGATATTCCCGACCACCAGATACCTATGCGTGGCGGATTAAAATGGCTGGACATCCAGTGCCTTAACCGTTTTCAGCAAACATTTAAAGACGCGTCAGAAAAACAGCGTATTGAGATGGTCGAAGACATTGCCTACCCGAAAAAAGTTAAACCTGGAATGCAGCAGGGAGCCGCTTTTTTCAGCCTGATGAGAGATCTGACGGCCTCTGGATTTTTCACCACAGAAATGGGTGTAAAAGATTTGGGATATGTAGGTAATGTACCTAACAAATGGACTGGAGTACCTGCCGATGTATTGAAGCAGTACGGAATGGAGAACGTTTAATTCTAACACTTTATATTGGAGGCTGCTAAATTTCTGATGAAAATTCAGGAATAAGCGGCCTCTTTTTTTATTGGGATTTCCTCTCCTGTTGCCTTTAATCTTTGTATCTTATCTGATCTAAAAAGAGCCAAATGACCCTGATTATTGTACTGCTTTGTATCCTTTTATTAATTATAATGGTGTCCGCCATGCGGATCAATGCTTTTCTTTCTTTCCTGATCGTATCTATCATTGCAGGCATAGCGCTGGGTATCCCGCTAAATAAAATTGCTGGTTCAGTTGAAAAGGGAATAGGCGATGTACTGGGCTCATTACTTATCATTATTACCGTAGGGGCCATGCTGGGAAAACTGGTTGCTGATAGTGGGGCAGCCCAGCGGATCGCTGCTGTAATTATGAAGATCTGCGGAGAAAAATACATTCAATGGGGAGTAGTGGTGACCGGATTTTTAATTGGTATCCCACTCTTTTACGGAATTGGATTTGTATTAATGATTCCGTTAATCTTTTCTGTAGTCTATAAATATAAACTGCCCGCAATATATATCGGTCTGCCCATGCTGGCAGCACTTTCTGTGACCCATGGATTTCTTCCGCCGCATCCCTCACCATCTGCTTTAGTGATACAATTTAAAGCGAATATGGGGCTTACCTTGTTGTACGGTTTAATTGTTGCTATACCCGCAATTGTGATTGGCGGGCCTCTTTTTGCCAGAACACTCAAAAACATTCCTTCTACTCCATTAAAAAGTTTTGTTCCTGCCGATAAACCTGAGGACGAATTGCCAGGAACTTTCAATAGTTTCTTTACTGCTCTTTTACCGGTTTTATTACTCGTTGTTGCTTCGGTATTATCTTTCTCCGCTAAACAATTACCCGGACTAAATAACCTGATGGGGCTTGCAGGCGAATCAAATGTGGTCATGCTGATTGCTTTAATTACCGCAACACTGACTCTTGGGATTTTCCAGGGAAAGAAAATGACCTATATCATGGAGCTCTATGGAGAAGCTATTAAAGATGTAGCCCTTATTCTGCTGATTATTGGCGGTTCGGGTGCATTAAAACAAGTACTCGTAGACAGTGGCGTCAGTGCACAAATCGCAGTGATGTTAAAAGAACTGCATATGCAACCACTGTTCCTTGGCTGGCTCATTACTGCTGTCATCCGTTTTTGTGTCGGTTCAGCTACAGTGGCCGGCTTAACCACCGCAGGTATTATCTTACCGCTGATGGTGGCTACGAACACCAATCCCAATCTGATGGTACTCGCAGTAGGGGCCGGGAGCTTAATGTTCTCTCACGTAAACGATGCCGGATTCTGGATGTTTAAAGAATATTTTAACCTTAGTCTGAAAAATACGTTTAAATCATGGGCATTGATGGAATCAATAGTTGGAACAGCAGGACTGATCGGCGTACTTTTATTAAATCAAATTATCTAAATAATATACAATGGAAAACTTAAGTGCAGAAGCGCAATTTGCAAAATCAGGATTAACGCTGCCACCAGCACCAACACCTCTTGGAGTTTATAAACCATATTTGATTGATGGTAAATACCTTTACTTGTCCGGACACGGGCCTGTGAATGACGATAAAAGCCTGATTATTGGCCGTATCGGTGCTGATCTTACTCAGGAGGAAGGTAAACTGGCAGCAAGACAAGTTGGTCTGACCATGTTATCCACCATTAAAACTAACCTGGGTACACTGAACCGGGTAAAAAGAGTGATCAAAGTTTTAGGCATGGTCAATTGTACACCGGACTTCGAAAAACACCCTTTTATTATCAACGGATGCAGTGAATTATTTGCACAAGTATGGGGAGAAGAAAACGGAATAGGTACACGCAGTGCTGTAGGCTTTGGTTCATTGCCTGATAATATTCCGGTAGAAATTGAGGCGATGTTCGAATTGCATGAGTAATATGGCAGCAGACTGGTATTTAATTGATGAAGTGGAACAGCTGGACTCGCCAGCCCTGGTATTCTACCAGGAAAGAATAACTGCAAATATTGAAAAATTAAAGCAGCACATTCCTGCCATAAACAGGCTGAGACCACATGTTAAAACCCATAAAACAGTAGAAATTACGCAGCAGTTATTAGCTGCCGGGATCACTAAATTTAAATGTGCAACTATTGCCGAAGCAGAGATGCTTGGTCTTTGTAAAGCATCGGATGTGTTGTTAGCCTATCAACCTGTAGGGCCAAAGATTGACCGGTTTATTCAATTGATCAAAACCTATCCGGATACTGTGTTTTCTTGTCTGATTGATAATGAATCCTCTCTGAAAGAGATTGCCCATGCGGCGACAGTTTCAGGAGTGGTCATACCTGTTTTTCTTGACCTTAACGTCGGGATGAACAGAACTGGCATACTGCCGGACGAGCATGCATTGGCACTTTATGAAACTGCGGCAGCCGAAAAAGGTGTTGAAATTTTAGGGCTTCATGCTTATGACGGACACATTCATGATGCAGATTACGCATTAAGAGAAAAGCAGGCCGCTGTTATATTAGCGTCTATTGATAAATTAACCAGACAGCTTGTTGGGAAAGGGATGGCAGAGCCGGTGATTATTGCCGGAGGAACACCTACTTTCCCGATTTATGCAAAGCTGGACTCTATAGAATGCAGTCCTGGTACATTTGTATTATGGGATAAAGGCTATCAGGATGCTTTTGCAGAGCAGGATTATCTGACGGCAGCACTGGTGATTACCCGTGTTATTTCCTTAACATCTGCTACAAAGATCACGGTGGACCTCGGGCACAAAGCAGTAGCAGCAGAGAATTTATTAAAAAAGAGGGTTTATTTTTTGAATGCACCCACAGCAGAAGCCGTAAGCCAGAGCGAAGAACACCTGGTGCTGGAGCTGGGGTCAGGTCATGGTTTCCGGATCGGGGATATCCTGTATGGTTTACCAGTACATATCTGTCCTACAGTAGCACTTTACGGCAGTGCGAATATCATTAACAATCATAAACTAACAGAGGGGTGGAAGATAATTTCACGGGAGAGGAAGATTAATATTTAATTTTTAAGCTGATGTTTACTATAGATGCACACCTGGATTTAAGTATGAATGCGCTGGAATGGAACCGCGATTTGCGGTTGCCAATTGCTGCCATTAATGAAAGAGAAAAAGGATTAACAGATAAACCTGATCGTGCCAAAGCCGTAGTGTCTTTACCGGAGCTTCGGAAAGGTAAGATAGGTTTAGTCGTCGCTACCCAGATTGCACGTTATGTTGCCCCTGGGAATAACTTGCCCGGCTGGCATTCACCAGAACAGGCCTGGGCACAAACACAAGGTCAGCTGGCCTGGTATAAGGCCATGGAAGAAGCCGGGGAGATGGTACAGATCAATAACCTGCAAACACTCGAAAAGCATGTGCAGTTATGGGAGAACGATCAACCGGACGAACAGAAGCCCATCGGTTATATTTTAAGCCTCGAAGGTGCAGATTCTATCGTGACTATTCAGCATCTGGAACGCGCTCATGCCAATGGTCTTCGTGCAGTCGGACCGGCCCATTATGGCCCCGGACGGTATGCACAAGGTACAGATGCCACAGGTTTTATGGGTCCAAAAGGTCATGAACTGCTCAAAGAAATGGAACGTCTGAACATCATTCTGGATGCCACACATTTGTGCGATGACAGTTTCTGGGAAGCACTGGACCATTTTAACGGACATATCTGTGCATCTCATAACAATTGCAGAGCCTTAGTTAACCACAACCGTCAATATAGCGACGGGCAAATTAAAGCACTAATTACCCGTGGCGCAGTTATTGGCTTAGCACTTGATGCCTGGATGATGGTCCCAAACTGGGTTCGCGGACAGTCAACACCAAGAAGTATGAACTGTAACCTGGAAGTTATGGTGAACCATTTAGATCATATCTGCCAGATCGCTGGTAATACCTTACACGTAGGTATCGGATCGGATCTGGATGGTGCATTCGGAACAGAACAATGTCCATATGATGTGGAAAACATTGCCGATTTACAGAAGATACCTGCACTTTTAACAAAAAGAGGATATACAACTGAGGATATTAAAAACCTGATGCAGGGAAACTGGCTGCGGTTCCTCAGAAAAGCATGGCATTAAGCCAATCCATAACACGTTATTCACGTTGTAAACAAGTTATCCACATTTTATGTGGATAACTTGTTAGAGTTAAAATTAATAGCTTAGACTTTAATATAGATTTTGCGTCTGTCAAGTACATAACCTACCAGCCAACATACTAACATAAAGCTAATTGCAAATAGTAAGGAACCTATCGGCCCCGGTGCAATCACCTGAAAGAAATTAACATTTATCCACTTACTAAAATGGAATTGTGGAAAAAGTAAATCAATAATAATCAGTAATAAGTCTGAAACAATATAAATGAACAACGGGTTTTTCCCGAAAACCACGAAGAATTTTGTCCATTTGGTAGATTGTTTAACCTCAATAATATAAAGCAGGGCACCAATAATCATCAGGTCAAGTCCGGTGGTGACCAGTACGAAAGAACTGGTCCATAACTTTTTGTTAATAGGCAGTACAGCATTCCAGCATATTGCGATTAAGACGAATAAACTTCCCAGCAGAAAAAGTTTGGCAATGCTTTCATATCCTTTCCCTTTTTCCTGGATAAATTTACCGGCAAAGTATCCGATAATCACATTTACGATGGATGGAATTGTACTTAAAATCCCCTCGGGGTCAAAAGCAACATGTTTACCATTCATAAAATCACCATGATACAAATGAGAAGTTCCCATCACGAATTTATCCAGGTAATACCCTGCATTCCCTGTCATGGTTAATTCGGCACCAGGATCACCAAAAACTAATAAAAAAATCCAATAACCCACCAGAAAGAGCACACTCATCCAGATGACTGTTTTTCCTGATAGGTAATGGATCATTAGCGAAGCAATTCCAAAACACAGCGCTATTCTTTGTAAAACACCCAGAATACGGGTGTTTCTTATATCTGCAAATATGATATGCCCCTGGTTATCATGTTTGAAAAACGGAAACCAGTAGATCAGGAATCCGATAAGGAAAATGAGAAAAGTACGTTTGAATATTTTCAGCAGCACCTGGGAATTGTCCATCTGGCTGAATCTTTTCATAGAAAAGCTCATTGCATTCCCTACAGCGAAAAGAAACGAAGGGAAAACCAGGTCAGTAGGAGTGAACCCGTGCCAGGCGGCATGTTCAAGGATGCCAAAAGGTATTGCGCCCCTTCCGGGAGAATTTACAATGATCATGAAACATAAAGTCATGCCACGGAATACATCCAGGGAAAGAAAACGCTCGGTTAGTGGTTTCATAGGCTTATTAGGTTTATTCCTTTTTTAAACAGGAGCTCCCTTAAAGATAGGGAGTTCCTGAATGTATTTTCTGGCTAGTTATACCCGGGGTTTTGTGTCAGTATTTTTGTACCTCCCTGAATACTCAGATCAATCTGACGTTGAGGTATAGGGTAATACTCATTTCTTCCGGACGTGAATTTACCCCTTCTTACATCAGAAGTTATCTTGCCCTGATAGTTGAAATAAGCATTCAGTTCTTTCTCTGCAATACCCCAGCGTACCAGGTCAAAAAAGCGGTGTCCTTCCATTGCCAGTTCTATCTTACGTTCATAATAGATTGCGCTTAGTGCATATGCCTGGCCCTGGCTGGCAAAATCACCGGCAGGATACTCACTCACCTTATAATTTGCAGCCGGAACATCAGAGAACCCTCCAAGCGGGTTAGAATCATCTATATATTTATAAACCCAGCCCTCTTTATTTGCAGCTCTGGCTCTTACCCTGTTTACATACTGTTGTGCAGTAGCCAGGCTTCCCGCCTGTGCTTCACACTCGGCAGCTTGTAACAAGACATCAGCAAAGCGGATAACCAGGTAATTGATTGCTGAACCCGGAGCCCAGGTTGTTTTATCCGCATCTGTAGCCGCAGTTTTTTGCCAGTATATATTTTTCTTTGGTCCATAAGGCCCACCATAGCTCTGATCTCTGATCCACGCTGCTCCCGGATAATTTCCCCAGTCCAGATAAGGAACACCTCTTCTGCCAGCAGTCCAGTCAATTCTTGGGTCTAAAGTTCCCTGGTCAGGAATAAATTCTGTACCTCCGCCAACACCCATGTCGTTTTTAACCGCGTAGTCATTGTAATTGGAAAGGTAAGGAAGACCCGTTGTTTCATTGGTTCTGAACCTGTTTACTAAATCAATAGAAGGCTGGAAGAATCCGCAGCACCCAAATGGACTGCCCCCATAAGGGAAATTCAGCATATCTCCGTTATTACCACTTGTCGGGCCGGACGGATCTGCATTCGCTGCCATCTGTATCGTAAATACTTCTTCCGGATTGTTTTCCTTACTAGGCATAAAATTATCCTCGAATGAAGCATTCAGATCGTACTTTTTACCACTGCTGGTTACGCCCGACGGGATCACCACATCAAATACCGCTTTAGCATCCGCATATTTCTTCTGGTATAAATAAGACTTTGCGAGGTAAGCACCGGCTGCCCATTTATTGACTCTGCCTATTTCTCCCTGTGTTGCAGGAAGATTTTCGTAAGCAAATTTGAAATCACTGGTAATTCTGGCCCATAGCTCAGTACTTACTGGTTGATTAAAATCGGTGGTGGTTTCATCGATCCATGGCGCATTGTTCCAGAACTTCTTAATTTCAAAATAGAAGTGAGCTCTTAAAAACCTGGCCTGTCCGGCAATAACTTTTCCTTCCTCCGGTGTGATGTCCGTCGCCTTTGCTAAAAATTTCAGTACGTTATTTGTGCGGGAGACACCTTCATACAGTGCCTTCCACTTTCCGTTATAATAAGCATTGTTTGCATCAGAATAAAAGTTGGCAATAGGGTCAATAGCGGGCTGATCAGAGCCGTCACTACCTTTAGAGGCGTCGCCACCAGCAATTGATCCGAAGACCCAGTTGCTTGGTGAACCCTGCCAGGCTTCACCGCCGCCTAAACTCTGGTTTGCTCCCTGCATACCATACAGCGCCGCGTAAGCGCCAATCAGCAGGGAGTTTACACCGTTTTTATTAGCCACGAGTTCTTCAGATACCGAACCCAGAGGAGGCTGTTGTAATGCCTTTTTACAGGAATAGAATGATTGTCCTGTCAAAACCAGTACAGTCAATAAAATAAATGTAGATTTTTTCATCTTAATATTTTTTAAACCAAAAGGTGATTAAAAGGATAAGTTTACACCAACTAAGAAAGTGCGCTGACTAGGATAAGACCCATCATCAACTCCATAAGCAGTCTGCTGTCCGGTTTCACTTGATGTGCCAATTTCCGGATCAACACCAGAGTATTTGGTAATCGTAAACAAGTTCGCTCCAGACAGGTAAACTCTTAATTTGTTAACGCCTATTTTCTGTAATCTTGCCGAATTGAAAGAATAACCAATCTGCGCATTTTTTAATCTCAGGTAAGAACCGTTTTCTACGAAATATGAATTAGGAACCGCATTGGTACTGAATGAATTCGCCGTTTCCTGAATCGGTGCTTTTGCATTGTGATTCTGTGGAGTCCAGGAATCATATAAAGCTGTTTTACTTTTCGCCCCTCCGAATGATGGCGTGAAATCAGTCCACCATTTTACCTGGTTCCAGATCGAGTTACCCTGAACACCATAGAAAAATGCACTGAAGTCCCAGTTTTTATAAGTCAGGCCTAAGTTTAATCCATAACTGTAAGATGGATTAGCATTACCCAAAAAGGTACGGTCTTCCGCAGTGATACGGCCATCACCATTCACATCCGCATATTTAAAACGGCCTACCCCTATATCAGTCTGGTAAACATCATTGGGGTTACCTGTAGCCGATTGTGCTTTTTTGTTAGCCTCATCCACCTCTTGCTGAGAATTCCAGAAACCATCTACTTTATAGCCAAAAAACTGGCTGATCGGATGTCCTACTGCATTGCGGATAATATTACTTCCATCAAAACGACGGGCATCCACATCATAATAATCAGAACCACCAGAAATCTTCTGGATTTCATTGTGGTAAGTCGTGATTGTAGCCGTCGCATTCAGTTTAAGAGAACTGCTGACCTGTGTATTTCCGGAAACAGAGATGTCAAAGCCATTGTTTTTCATCTGTGCTATATTCACAAAAGGCACTTTTGCTGCACCACTTGTTGCGATCATTTCAGGATTATATAACAGATCTTTGATGTTTTTACGGTAATAATCAGCAGAGATATCAATATGCCCACCAAATAAAGTCGCATCAAAACCAAAGTTTGAATTGATGTTTTTCTCCCATTTGGCGTTTGGATTACCAGTTTGATTCTGATAGAATCCGGAAACGATATTGTTTCCGCCACCAATGGCATAATAAGACGTCCCTACTTTGCTTCCGAAGGTTGTAAACGAATTACCACCACTTACATTCAGCTGATTTCCCATGATGCCATAACCACCTCTGATTTTCAGGTCAGTGATCCATTTTACATTTTTAAGGAAACCTTCCTGAGAAATTCTCCATCCCGCACTTACCGCAGGGAACCAGCCGTATACATGCTGAAGGAATTTTGAAGAACCATCACGGCGTATCGTTGCACCGATCAGATATTTATCATTATAACTATAATCTACTCTTCCAATCAGGGAGAATAAAGTATTGGCCGTCCGCTCACTGGTCGTTTTCATCGGCCCGCTTCCGGTCGAGAGATTGGTGTAATCCGGATCAAAAGAAAAATATCCCTGGTTAGAACTTGTAGAAACGTGTGTATTTTCTCTAAAAAACTCTGTTCCTGCTACCGCTTTAATCCGGTGTTTATTAAATGTCTTATTAAAAGATAATGTATTGGTCCAGCTATAATTATAACCATCCAAAGCAGATTCTGAATAAGAATTGGTTGTCGAGTTTTCTGAATTCTCATACTGCGGATACACAAACGCGCGGGTAGCACCCGAATAGTTTTCTCCGCCAAACTGAGATCTTATCGTCAAAAAGTCTGTTAAATCAGCCTCTGCGAAGATATTTCCGAATAACCTGTTTTGTTGGGATTTATTATCTTTAGTACGTTCCTGCATTGCTACCGGATTGTAAGCATCACCCAAATTACCACCATAAGATCCGGCAAAGTTTCCCATGATATCTCTTACAGGAATAATAGGCTGCTCTCTGAAAGCATGACCAATTGCATTGTCACCACTTAAACCCGCGATCTGCGGATTATTTGTAATGGAATACGCAAGGTTTTCACCCACACGGACGTGTTTACTCACATTATACTGACTATTAGAACGGATCGTATACCTTTTCAGGTAAGTATTCAGTAAAGTACCCTGCTGATTGAAATAATTTGCAGAAAACAAATAACTACCCTGATCAGATCCTCCTGTAATGGCCACATTCTGGCTGGTGATTGATGCCGGTCTGAATATTTCATGATACCAGTCAGTTCCTTCTTTATTCGCTCTTGAAATCCGGTAAAAACTATTGTATTCATTCGCAGAAGTATAAAAAGGTTTTAGTTTATAGAGCGCAGGATTGGCTCTTGGATCACCTTCTTTAGCGCCTGCTGGTAAGATATAATCAGGCAGTACGTACGCCGGGCCGCTGCCATATAAAGAATCTACAAAGTCTGTAGCTCCCGAATTGGTCATGGCCAGATGCTTAAGATCTGCCATTTCCTGGGGATTCAGCATATTCCATACATTGCCACCCTTAGGGCGCTGGGTACCATAATACGCATCATAAGTCACGCTTACTTTACCCTTACCTTTTTTAGTGGTAATGACAATTACCCCGTTTGCAGCTCTGGATCCATAAATTGAAGCTGATCCTGCATCCTTCAGTACCTGCATAGTCTCAATATCATTCGGATTCAGATCGGCGATACTTTGCGTAGGCACACCATCCACTACATATAAAGGATTATTATTTCCAAAGGTGTTCACACCCCTGATTCTTACCTGCGGCTCTTCTCCAGGCTGCCCTGAGCCTAATACCGTAACACCAGAAGCCTGGCCTTGCAAGAGATTATTAACTGATGCAGTTGGCTGTTTGATCATTGACCCTACATTCACTACCGATACTGCACTTGTCAGATCTTTCTTTCGTTGCGTACCGTAACCAACTACCACGACTTCTCCTAAGGAAGTAAGTTCTTCAACTAGTTGTACATTTATTGTGGTACGGCCGTTTACAGGCATTTCTTTAGCGGTGAAACCAATGTAAGAGAAAACCAATATCGCATCCGGTCCGGTTGCCACAATCGCATAACTTCCGTTTGCATCTGTTGTAGTACCAATTTTAGTCCCTTTTACATTGACACTTACACCCGGCAATGGTTCTCCTTTATCAGAAGTTACTTTACCTTTTACAGTGAGCTGGTTCTGATTAGTCAGCAAACCAGCTGTTAATCCTGAAACATCTTTCTCATAAAGCAGGATCTGGTTATCCTCCACTTTATAGTAAATGTTCAGCGGATTCAGCGTCTCGTTCAGTATCTGCCCTAAAGGCTTGTTAACTGCACTTACATTCACTTTACGCTGTGCTTTGATTACAGTAGCACTGTAGACGAAGTTTACCTTGGTCAGCAGTTGTATTTCGGCCAGTATCTGCTTGATCTGGCCCTGGTTAATATTAATTGAGATTTCCTTGTTTAATATTTCCTGCCCCGTCACATTTTTGGCGAAGGACGTGCAGGTGAATAAAATGCCAAGAAAAATTTGTGTCATGGATATCCGCATTGCTGTTTTGATTAAAGCAACAAATCGCTTTTTTTTCATACCTTTAGAAGTTTTTGTTCGTTAATGTGAAAATTTCGTACAGAGATTATTGGCTGGCAATGTTGGGGAACTTTGTCAGCCTCTTTTTTTTGAGGAATTTGGTTAGTAGATCTTTAATCGGTCCATAGGCTACTTTGATTTTTGGTTGGTTAGGTTAGTTGATCGGTTATTTAGTTTTGATAATTATTTTGGTACCTGATATTTCATAATGTGCTTTTATCGTATGGCACAGCAGGTCTAGTTTCTGATATAAATTCTGTTTGGAAATATCTCCCGTAAACGTATTGTTGTAAAGTTCCCGGTCTTCAATGATGAATGCAATTCCATAGGTGGTCTGCAATTGATTCAGTACCTCAGTGAGCGGGGCCTCTTCAAATACGTAGGCAGCTTGATGTGCATTTTGATTAACAGGGACGATTGGAAGGGGATCGGCGACTAAAGTAGTTTCAAAATTGTCGTTGTCCTTTTTATAAGTTGTCTTTTGGTTGGGGGTAAGGATAACCTTTTGATCCTGATTAAAAAGATGCTTAAGATCTAAATGCTGATCCTTATTCGGGCAAACCATTACTTTTCCTGTTTTTACAATGACCTGGGTTTCTTCCGTAACCGGATTGGACCTGACAATGAAACTGGTTCCAACTACCCTGGTAATTACATTTTTGTTATAGACGAAGAAAGGTCTGTGTGGATTTTTACTGATCAGAAAATAACCCTCTCCCTGTAAAGATACTTCCCGGGTCTGTGCAGAAAAATGCTCCGGATAAGACAAGGAAGAAGAAGGTTGAAGGATGACAACGCTTCCATCTTCCAGATTAACCCGGAGTGGGGCAGAAGTATTGTTTTTCTTTTCCAGGATAGTGGTCAGTGCCTGGAATTTTAAATACCGGGGATCCTGATGATTGTTTAAAAACAAATAACCAGCAGTCAAAGTAAGTGCTATTGTTGCGGCGGCAGCAAGCCAGGTCAGAATTGACAACCGTTTGAGCCGGCCAGCAGGCGGCTGAGTTTGGTTGATACTATCGGTTTCCAGATTGATCCTGTCCCATAGTTTTTGTTCAAGTGTAGGTAACTCATTTGGATAAATCTCTTCCAGATCATCTCTGTCCAGCATGCCGTACAATTTTTCAATCACGATTAATTCTTCCTGAGAACATTTGTTCTCCAGGTATTTTTCTAATAATGAATGAAGGGCTTGTCTTTTCATTTGGTGCCTTTAAAACTATATGTACGTTTAAGCGGCCTTATCCCTAATGAAAAATGAAAGAAATTTAAAATTTATGAAAGAATAGAAAAGTGAGTAGTAAAAAGAGGTATTCCTTTAGATGAAACCGCATACTTTTCAAGGATTGTGTAATATGATATTCAACTGCTTTTTCAGAAATATTCAATTGTTGAGAAATCTCTTTGGTAGACCGGTTATCGATCCTGCTTAGCTTGAATACTTCTCCCGTTTTTTTAGGTAATAATGCAATCCCCTGGTTCAGTGCTTTAGAAAGATCATTGACCAGTGCTAAATCATCGGTACTGCTGGTCATAGGGGACAGCTGACCAATTATATGATCCTGATACTTTTCTTTAACCAGCTGAGATTTGTAGTGGTTGATAATACTATATTTCAGACTTCCAAACAGATAACAGTCCAGTGAATTGATCGCTATACTTTCTCTTCTTCTCCAAAGGTCTACAAATAGATTCTGCGTCAGCTCTTCAGCCAGTTCCTTATGGTAAACTTTGATATAGGCCGCTTTATAGATCCCTACCCAATAACGGGTATAGATTTCTTTAAAAGCTAACCCATCGTTATCTTTTAATAAATCCACTAAAGAATTATCAGAGAGACTATTGTATTTCATTTAAATTATATCTGGCAATAAAAATTAATTAAACTATTCGCTCGTTTAAACACCTATTGGTGTAATTGTTTAATCGCTTTTTTAAAATCATCCTGAATACACTAAGAAATAGTAGAAATGATTGGTTTCTATCTAAAAATAGACCATTTTAAGTATAAATTTAGCTATTGACCCGATAAAAACTATAAATCTTAATTATTTTAAGCCCTTAAGTTAGTAATTTAATCATTAATAATGTCCTAAACAATAACAAGTTATCGGCATTTAATATTTCAAAAGAAATATTAAATATAAATGGCGCAGTCAAAATAGTTGAACAATTGGCTGGAATCCAATACTATTGTGAAGGAAATTTTTTGTCAATTAGAGTTAAATTTATTTTGATATGGAAAAAATATATCCTATGTTTCTGTGTTTTTAATCAAAACTATTATTTTAGAGGTTAAAGTTCCACTTTGGACTAAACAAGGCTATTTTGAAGGTTTTTGCAGACCGAATAAAGTTTCATCTTCCTGGAAGAAAGAAACCTGTTTTTATGTTTAAATCGTAATGAACAAGAAGGATGGAAACAAAAAGACAAATTAAACTCAATTATACTCAGGAATTTAAAATTGCCTGTAAAATAAATAATTTGAAACCTGAAGAGTTGCTACAGTATTTTATCAGCTATGTCTCTTTTTATGCGTTTATAGGTGGTAACATGGAAGCTATGTACTTGTGGGCAACCAATGCATGTATTGATTTTAAAGAAGTACA
Source organism: Pedobacter cryoconitis (assembly GCF_014200595.1). NCBI lineage: Bacteria > Pseudomonadati > Bacteroidota > Sphingobacteriia > Sphingobacteriales > Sphingobacteriaceae > Pedobacter > Pedobacter cryoconitis. The sequence goes on along the minus strand of NZ_JACHCG010000004.1, from coordinate 162,258 downwards.
TGGCGGACAACCACAACCAGTAAATGATCATAGAATACAGGAAATTTGTTTAAAATATATCAAGAAACTGACTGCTTTAAATATGAGCAGCGGAGCTTCCAAAATGATAGCACACTATAAAATTGTTTCCCTCATGAAAGAATGGTCTTCAGAAATGCTTCCCATTACAGATTATGAACTGGAAATAGAGACTGTGGATGGTTATCAACTGGAATTGTCATTCGACTTTAATTTAGTCTGCCGGATGAACGGAACTGAAATACAGGAATTGCTTCAATATTTTATCAACCGGATATCTTTAGCGAGGGAACGGGCTTTAAATCTCTATCAGGTTGTTAAAACAGATCCCAGCACAGCTTTCCTGTTGCTTTTGAGCAGCAAGCATGAAAGCTTTAAAAATAAGATACTACCACAGCAGGAGATGTATAAAAAATACGCAGCTCAATTACAGAAACTGGATGAAAGACTGGAGGGGGAAAGTGATCTTGAAAGCAAAACAAGAAATTATAATAAATTTTATCTAGCGTGGTATAATGCACTAAATCAGAACATCAATTAATCAAACCCGGTTATTCCTGCCATGATTGTCCGTTTAAACGGACAATAGGTGAGGTACATCTTTTGACTGCTTTCAATGAAACCATTGTGCAGTGCAGCAAATCAACAAAATTAAAACTCTTGAGTCATGGACATGGTTATGCCTGTGAGGAAAACAAAATAAATAATATGGACTCAAAAGGACGAGATAGGTTAGCCTATACTGACGATTTCAGGGTGGCCTGTACGATCAACAATCTTAAACAAGAAGATGTATTGCAATACTTCATTAACAGGGTATCTTTTTACGCGTTTAACGGAGGGGAAATGGAAGCAGTCTCTTTATGGGCCACGAGTATCGTGATTGATTGTAAAAAAGAAGTAAATGCGGAGATAAAAGCAGTCAAGGACAGAAAGGTCAAGCGAATATCTCTGAAATATATTTTAATGCTGAGTGAGCTGAATGATAATCCTTATCTGTCAACGGTGGATAAAATGAAGGAAAGTTATATTCTGATGAGAGAATGGGAAATTGATATGTCACCACTGGTGGATTATCCGCAGCACTTCCTGCTGGACGAAGAGCGTTCTTTAACCCTGACTTTTGATTTTAATCTGCTTTGCAGAATGAATGGCATTGAAGCTGTACAAGTACTGCAATATTTTATGAATAATATTTCCATGGCCAGTGAAAGAGCTATAAACCTGATAGAGTTTGTGGAAACGAATTCCTGTATGTCTCTTTTTGGAATGATGAGGCTGAGTCTTGGCGACAAAAAAAACAGAATCCCCATTCATCAGGAAATTCATAAATGGTATGGTGAAAAATTACTCCTGCTCGATGACCGGCTAAAGAGAGAAGAAAACCTGGATAAGCGTATTGCTGTTTACAGAGCGTTCTATAAAGAATGGTATAACTCTTTGCGGAAAAACATCAATTGAAAGGTTTAATGGAATTTTAGGGGATGCATTAAACCTTTCAACTGACGGACTACACTTTTTTGTCTTTTTTCTCGAGCAGTGCCGTGGATGGTAGAAAATCTCTGGGCGACAGTCCAAAATGATCGGCAAATACATTGATGTGTTTTAAATTGTATTTAGCCGGATTTCCACTGTTTTCCACGTTACCAATGAAAGATGCTTTAACCCCAATAATGTAAGCAATATCTTCCTGTCTTAATTTCTTGTCAGCTCTTAATTTTCTGACGAAATCAACCACATGCTGTTCAATAAGATCTAGTTTTACCTTTCCTTCCATTTGCCGACTAAGTAATTTATATTCCCATTTATAATTTACACATATGAGTGTAAATATGACGTGTTTCTATTTTCTAAGTTAAATTATTGAAATTTGACAATATAATGTTGCATAATTTAATCTATTTCAAAATTTGTAAACCCTTATCATTTAGCACATAGGAGATTAATTTTTATAAAACAATTTGAGTTTTAAACAGGCAATCGGTGATGTGAACTAACAAGAGGATAAGATACAGAAAAAAAACTTTAACTGTATAATATCCGCTAATTATTACAAAATTTTCCAGAATAGTTAATCTGTACTATTCATCACATACAAAAAACGATATCTGATCGTTTCTCAGTATATTTGTTACATAAAAAAAGTATACGACATCTAAATGAATAAGACTCTGGCTGGTTTATCAGCTTTTAAAAATCTGGATAGCCTTCTTATTGCATTACTTGGCTTTATCCTGCTCCTGATTTATACCGGTCATACAGGAATTGGGATCTCCCCCGATTCTATCGTATATGTAAGCGTCGCCAGGAATATCCATGAATATGGTGCATTACTGGACTACACCTTAAAGCCAATAGTTGACTTTCCTATATTTTATCCTTTATTTTTAAGCACGGCTGCCTTTTTTTCCGGACTGGACCCGGTTGCTGCGGGGCCCTGGCTGAACGCCTTGCTCTTTGCGCTGGTTATTTTCTGTACCGGTAACCTGATTGAATCATTTCAGGGAAAAAACCGCATTTATAAACTGGTGATTCTCCTGTGTATTGCTATCAGCCCGTCACTATTTGATGTTTATGCCATGTTCTGGTCGGAAACATTATTCATATTGCTGTCGCTTTTATTCCTGATAGCCTTTAGAAGCTATATGAGGACGCGTTCCATAACTGCGCTGCTCTTTTGTTCGTTTATTGCTGCCATCACCTGTATAACCAGATATGCAGGTATTACAGTGATCGCAACCGGTTTGATGATGATGGTTTTTGACCGTTCTCTGGAATGGCGGAAAAAAACAGGACATTGTTTGCTGTTCGGCTTTCTCTCTATTACTTTATTGGCAGCTAACCTGATTCACAACAGGCTTGTAGCAGAATCACTGACCGGCCCCAGGGAATCAGGAATTACCTCTTTAGGAGATAATATTTTTTATTATGGAAAAGTGATCTGCTGGTGGCTGCCTGCATTGGACGAGCATCCGGGGGCCTATATGAGCACGGCTATTGTTCTGTTCCTGATTGTATGTGTGGTATACTTGAAGCGCGTGTGGTTTGTTAAAGGTTATACTACTACAGAAAATTGCTTTGCCGCATTTTTTATTGTCTATACCGTATTTATTATCGGGGTTTCTACACTTTCGCATTTCGAGCAGATCAATAACAGATTTATCTCCCCGGTATATATTCCTATGCTGATTGTACTCACCTGCTGGATACCGAAAACAATAGTCCGGCTGCCGGTTGTAAAGCGGTACATAGCTTTAGCTGGTGCAGGTATTGTCCTCATTGCTTTTCAGGCGGGTGAACTTGTCAAACTTTATGGAATGTACCAGGAGGTCAGCGAATACGGTATTGCGGGATATACGGACGATTCCTGGAAGAATTCCCAAACTGCCAGGTTTCTCAGAAAACATTCCTCAGCTTTTAAACCTGGGCATGAGTTATATTCTAATGCAGCAGAAGCAGTGTACTTTAACGGAGGATTAAGAGCAACTTCACTGCCACATTGGATCGAAGACCACGATATTCATGATTTCTTCTGTAAAGATGCAGTATACGTGATCTGGTTCCACGCAGTAGACGATCCTGATCTGCTTAATCTATCCGCTTTGCGAAAAAGGGCAGATGTACTGAAACAGTATAGTTTCAAAGACGGGGATATTTACCTGGTGAAACCACAATTATACAATAAGCGCTGAAGTTTAAATTAGTCCCTCGCGTGGAAACAAGCTCTGCACCTGGGTTCGTAACTTTCTTTTTCTCCAAGCAGGATTTTAGCATCGCTGGCTACCCGGCGAAAAGAATACATAGCAGGGCTTCCGCATCTTACGCAGACTGCATTCACCTTGGTAACTAATTCTGCAATGGCCATTAAGGCAGGAACAGGGCCGAAAGGTTTGCCGCTGAAATCCATATCCAAACCAGCTACAATTACACGGATGCCTTTATTTGCAAGTTTATTACAAACTTCAGGAAGTTCATCATCGAAAAACTGAGCCTCATCAATACCTACAACCTGTGTATCGGATCTCAGCAACAGAATTGCAGAAGAATGTGCTACAGGGGTAGCTTCGATAGAATTATAGTTATGGGATACGACTGCTGTTTCATCGTAACGGGTATCTGTTGCCGGTTTATAAATCTCTACTTTTAGTTTAGCGATCTCTGCGCGCTTTAATCTTCTGATCAGTTCTTCCGTTTTGCCTGAAAACATGGAGCCGCAAATTACTTCAATGCTGCCGCCATATTCTCCTCTGCTGTAATTTTGTTCGCTAAATAACATGCTGTATTCTGGGGTGTAATGACCGGCGAATATCGAAATTTTGTAGTACTTTTGAGTGTTTAGTTATCAACATAAATCACCAATTCTTACGTTATACAACTATGATGAACCAGGAGGACATATTCAAAAAGATAGGGCAGATACTTAATGAGTTAAATGATCAGTATCAATATCTTGCTCAAAATCCCCGTGAACTCAATGAATTGGAGCTTGAACTTTTTCTGGCAAATGCGAGTTTCTTAGCTGATCATGTTAATATTATTAAGAAAATAAATAGCGGGACTGCCCCCCGTATACTATCCGGTGCTGCCGAAATCAAGAAAGATGAACCTGCTGAAGATACTTCTGCTACGCATGAGATCCTTCCGGCCAGACCAAGACTGGATGAGGATATCTTCAAACTGGACAATGAACCTTCAAATTTCGAATTCATCTTAAATGAGAAGCCATCTACCGATAAGTTCGAATTTGAAGAGAAATCTATAGATGCCATATTTGACAGGCCGCTGAGCAAAGAAGAAGAAGTGATTATTGCACAGAAACAAAAGCTCAGAGAAATGGATAGCCTGGGCATACAGCTGCCAGAAGATGATGAGGTAGGGCCAGAACCGTTTTTAGTATCAGAGCCTGTGATAGAGACTGAAGTGGAGGAAACACCAGCTATACCTGAGCCGGAAGAAGAAGTTATTCCGGTAATCGAACCTGTAGAAGAAGAGATTGCGCCTGTAATAGAACCTGTAAAAGAAGAACCTGTTCCTGTAATTGAGCAGATTGAAGAAGTTGCAGAAGAACCTGTTTATAAAGAGGAACCTGTTAAAGAACCAATTTTTGCATTTGAAACAAAGCCTGTTCAGGAAGAATTATTCGCACCAGTACCTGTGCAAAAACAGGCAGATATTGAGCCGGAAAAACCGGTCGCAAAGCCTACATTAAATGATATCCTGGCTGGCAATACTGCTTCCCGGAATATTAACGCTGAGAATAGCCGGATAGAAATAAAAGACTTGAAACAAGCCATCAGTCTGAATGATAAGATGCGTTATATTAAAGATCTGTTTAACGGTTATAATCTTGCCTATGCAGAAGCGATAGATCTGGTTAACAAAATGCCTGATTTCAAAAGTGCAGACGAATTTTTACAGCGCAATTATGCAGCGAAGAATAACTGGGCAGCTAAACAAGAAACAGCAGATCAGTTTTACGAATTGTTAAACCAGCGCTTTACTGTTAAATAAAGCCCATTCTATTCGAATCCAGTTTCAGGAAAATAAAGAGTAATACTGTAAAACTCCATAAAGAAGACCCTCCATAGCTAATGAATGGCAATGGAATACCAATTACCGGGATGATACCAATAGTCATCCCTATATTAATAAAAACGTGGAAGAAGATAATACTGGCCACACAGTATCCATAAACCCTGGAAAAGGTAGAACGTTGCCGTTCGGCCAGGTTAATTACTCTTAACAGTAAAAAGATATACAACCCGATCACAACCGAACAACCCAGAAAACCCCATTCCTCTCCAATCGTAGAGAAGATAAAGTCGGTACTTTGCTCAGGTACATAGCCATATTTAGTCTGTGTACCTTCCAGAAAACCTCTTCCGGTCAATTGCCCTGCCCCAATAGCGATCTTGGACTGGATCACGTTATAACCAGCCCCTTTAGGATCTGTTTTAAGACCCAGCATGATTTCAATCCTTGTACGCTGATGTGGCTCCAGAACCTTTTCATAAGCGACCTTCACCAGAAATAAATAAGCAATGGCTATGATGGTGGTCAGGATCATCGAAAACATCATCTTCTGTTTTCTTCTGTTCTGATAAATAAAGAAACCCCCAACTACTGCAATAATAGGGATAAGGATATAAGAAGGGACCAGGAAGTCGGCAATAAATAACACGATCATCCCCAGGAAAATCAATAAGAAATAACCTGATAAACCTTCTCTGTACAAGGGGAACATGAAGGCCAGAAAGACCAGTGCCGATCCCGTATCAGGCTGAAGCATGATCAGTAGCAACGGAAAGCCGATGATCAGCGCTGCAAAAAAAATGGATTTAATATCCGTGAACTTGGGGTTGAAATTCCCGACATACCTGGCAATCAGCAAGGCTGTTCCGAATTTAGCCAGCTCAGAAGGTTGTAACCTGAAGGCACCCAGAGGAATCCAGGCCTGGTTACCAGCCACTTTACGGCCAACCACCAGTACGGCCATCAGCAGTAACATGGTAATCCCATAAACTACTGGTGAAAATACACTGAAGAACTTGGCATCAAGTAACAGGATAGAGAACCCCAGCATTAAGCCTGTGATGATATACACTAATTGTTTCCCGTAGTTACTGCTGAAGTTAAACAGCGTTGAAGTTTCGGGGTTATAAAGAGAAGCATAAATATTAACGAAGCCAATAGTACATAAGGCCGTGTAAATCAAAATGGTGATCCAATCTACATTGAAGAAAAAACGGCTGCCTTGTTGCGTAGTCATTTGCTTAGTTAATAGTTGTTTTAGTACTCACAATTTTATTTTCTGGTGAAGCTGGCAATACAACTGGTTTAGCAGCACTATCAGTTCCTTTAGGGGCCCATTTGATTTTCGGTCTTGGTACATCAGGTAAAACGACAAGTTTCTTCATCGCCTCTGACTGCGCCAGCCTTCCACCAGAAATTTTGCCTGTCAAATATTTTTCTGTAATATAACTGGCAATAGGTGCGGCATAGACCCCACCAAAACCTGCATTTTCTACAATTACAGCAATAGCTATTTTTGGATTATCACGCGGTGCAAAACCAACAAATACAGAGTGATTTTTTCCATGTGGATTCTGTACCGTACCCGTCTTTCCACAGAAAAGAATATTCGGGATCGCCGAAGCGCGGGCGGTACCATAAGGTGCATTAACGGCATCTTGCATTCCATCAATCACGGGCTCAAAATGTGCAGCATCGATGTCTACAGAGTTCTTAACCAGGTATTCTTTTTTTACATCTTTCTTTTCTCCGATACCTTTAACCAGGTGAGGCTTGATATAATAACCGCGGTTTGCAATGATCGCCATAATATTGGCCATCTGTAAAGGTGTAGCACTCATCTCACCCTGGCCAATTGCCAAAGAGATTACAGTCGTATATCCCCAATGTTTACCAAATCTTTTTGTATACTCTTCGGAGGTAAATATTCTTCCTTTACGCTCAAACGGCATATCCAGATCGAGTTTAGAACCCAGACCGAACTTACGGACTTTGGCAGACCAGGAATCATAAGCCTCAATTTTGTTTTTGTATTTCTTCTGCGTCATCAGCTTCTGAAATACATAACAGGCATAAGTATTACAAGATCTTGCCAATCCTTTACGAAGGGAAATATTTCCATCTACGTGTTCGCAACTTACAAAGTGGTTTCCTGCCCAATAGCCGCCAGGACAATTAAAAGTCGTATTCGGATCAATTACACCTTCCTGCAACGCAATTAAGTCATCCAGTGGTTTAAAAGAAGAACCAGGAGAATAATAACCTGAAAGTGGCCTTACTAAGAATGGTCTGTTTGGCGAACGGAAAATATCCATGTAGTTATTGCCCTGCTGCCTTCCAACCATCAGGTTAGGATCATAAGTAGGGCTGCTGACAAAAGCCAGCACTTCACCTGTACTTGGCTCAATCGCTACTATACTTCCTACCTTATTTTTCAGCAGTTGTTCTCCTAGTTTCTGAATATCGATATCCAGTGAAGAAACCAATGTTTCTCCGGAAATGGCCAGGGTATCAAATTTACCATTCAGGTAACTCCCCTGAGGGACATTCCTTGCATTATAAATCGTATTCTCTACTCCACGCTCTCCGCGAAGTACATCATTATACTGACGCTCTACACCCGATTTTCCGATATAATCTCCCGGGCGGTAATAGCCATCACTTTCCTCAATATCCTTATCTGAAACCTCTTTTACATAGCCAAAAAACTGTCCGGCTACACTATCCGGGTAATGTCTTACTGTTCTGTTTTGTGTTTCAAAACCAATAAAGCGGGAAAGTCTTTCTTGTAAAGCGGCGTAGGTTTGTACAGATAATTGTTTCTCAAATACTGAACGCTGGTATTTAGACTGATTTCTGGCCTTATTAAATCGTTTATGAAAACCAGCCATATCGATACCAATAATCCTGCATAAAGCAAGTGTATCAAACGGTTTAACCAGGCTGGGGGTGACCATCAGGTCATATACTGGTTCATTTTGAACAAGCACTTTATTGTTGCGGTCTGTAATAACCCCACGAGCCGGGAAAGTATATTTTTTCCGTAATACATTACTGTTTGCGGATAAAAAATAACGGTCACTGGCTACTTGTATATAGAAAAGCTGCCCTAATAAAATAAGTGCAACTACTATAAACAGACCTTGTATAATATATTTTCGGTTGAAAAGATTCTCCATTAGCGCATTTTTCTATTATAGAAGATAAATTCTATCAATATAACAGTGAATAAAGTAAAGATACCGCTAAGCAGGCATCTTAACAAAGTATACGAGAGTTCTGTTAATTTAAAAGCTTCTAATAAGAAAAGCACAAGGTGATGTGAGAAGGTACAAAGTAAGGCATATAAGCCGAACCATTTGAATCCCATATTACCTAAAGTGGGTTCGGGTTCATCAAAATTGTCACGGCTTACCGTTACGGAAATAAACAAAATCCGTACAAAAACCAGCGTTACACAGGCAGCAGTATGTACCCCTAAGGTATCATAAAAAGCATCCAGTGTTAAACCTGTACCAAAAGCGATGAGATACAGAATAGGGTTAGGGATACCAAAAGGTAACAACAATAAAAATAAGATATAGGTAAAAGGGGTCGCCAGATCGTAAAAACTCAGGTTCCTTAACAAAAGAATCTGTATGGAAAGCAGAATGAACCACCTTAAGATATTGATTAATATGATTCTACTGTTCATTCGGCAATTTTGATTCTAATGCTTTTTCTTCCTCTGCCAATTTATCTTTGATTACATACACATATTGTAAAGTGCTGAAATCATTGAAAAGGTTAATCTGGATAGTCAGGAAATTATCTCCGGTGGAGATCCCTCTGTTACTGATCGTTCCTACCTGTATGCCAGGAGGGAAGGAGCCAAAACCAGAAGTGATCACGGTATCCTTTAGTTTTACTTTAAAATGGTTGGGAACGTCTTTGATAAATGCTGTTCTGTAATCAGAATTCCGGTCACCCCATACCAGTGAGCCTAATGCTTTTGTTGATTTGATGCTGACACTGATTTTCGCGTCTTTATTCAGCAAAGATTCTATCGTAGCCAGGTGCGGTGATACATCACGGATAATCCCAACGACACCTCTGCCGGCAGAGATGACAGCCATCCCGCTTTCTATCCCGTCTAAGCTTCCTTTGTTAATCGTAATGACATTATTCCTCAGCGTGACAGAGTTTTTGATGACCCTGGCCGCCAGGTAAGTATACTGCACATGAGTAGCGGTATCTTTAACCAGTGTGTTTTTGGCACTGTCAATATTTTTAAGGGCGAGGAGTGCAGTATGAAGTCTTGCATTTTCAAAGGCAAGGCTATCATTTACAGTGCCCAGGTTCATGTATTTTTTGAATACATTGAGCCGCTCATAGGCATGTCCGACAACCTCATTGGTAGAATTAAGCGTTACACTCCTTTGGTAAGCGTTATTTTGAACAGTAAGGATAATGCCAATGGTGAAAAAGATGACAAACAGGAAAAATGCGTTGTATCTATTTATGAAAATCCAAAGGTTACGCATATTTCTTCATTCTGTATTGAGCTACAGTCCTCATTTTATTTAATGATAAAATGTGAGTGCTTTTATACAAGCGGCTCACATTTCTTATACTGTATGTAATGATTAATTTATTGCATTAAAAACTTATAGCCACCGATATTTTTCAGTGCGATACCAGTACCACGAACAACCGCACGTAATGGATCTTCTGCTACGTGTACCGGAAGTTTAGTTTTGGCTGCGACACGTTTGTCCAGTCCGCGTAATAAAGCTCCGCCACCTGTCAGGTAAATACCAGTCTGGTAAATATCCGCAGAAAGTTCTGGTGGAGTGATCTCTAATGCTTTCAGAATTGCTTCTTCAATTTTAGAGATAGATTTATCCAGGCAGTGTGCAATTTCAGTGTATGAAACAGTGATCTGTTTTGGTACACCTGTCATTAAATCTCTTCCCTGTACCGCGAAATCTGCCGGTGGATCTGATAATTCAGGTAAAGCAGCCCCAACTTCAATTTTGATTTTCTCCGCAGTACGGTCACCAATCATAATATTGTGCTGACGACGGATATAATTTACGATATCTGAGTCAAAGTTATCTCCCGCAACGCGGATAGACTGGTCACATACGATACCAGAAAGCGCAATTACAGCGATCTCAGTTGTACCACCACCGATATCGATGATCATGTTACCCATCGGCTCTTCTACGTCAATTCCGATACCTACAGCTGCTGCCATTGGCTCATGGATTAAGTAAACTTCTTTTGCGCCGGCAATTTCTGCCGAATCTCTTACTGCACGTTTTTCAACTTCAGTAATTCCTGATGGAATACAGATTACCATTCTCAAAGATGGAAACATCCAGCCTTTTCCGCCGTTCAGCATACGGATCATACCTTTGATCATTGCTTCAGCAGCGTTAAAGTCGGCGATAACACCATCTTTCAGTGGCCTGACCGTACGGATGTTATCATGGGTTTTACCCTCCATCTGCATTGCCTGACGGCCTATTGCGATAATTTTATTTGTTTGTCTGTCAAAAGCAACTATTGAAGGCTCATCAACAACCACTTTATCATTGTGTATTATCAGGGTGTTGGCGGTGCCTAAATCGATGGCAACCTCTTGTGTGAACCAGTTAAATAAACCCATTTATAGGTGATAAGTTATTATTAAAAATTCTATATACTATTTAATGTAAAACTACGTCTTTTTATTGTATTCGCAGTTAAAAAATTAGTGCTTAAAATGTCTGATGCCAGTGGTTACCATTGCGATACCTTTTTCGTTCGCCATGTTAATGGAATCAGCATCTTTAATTGAACCACCTGGTTGAAGAACAGCGGTAATGCCTGCTCCGGCAGCGATTTCAACGCAGTCAGGGAATGGGAAAAAGGCATCTGAAGCCATTACCGATCCGATTAAACTGAAGTTGAAAGCATCTGCTTTTACGATTGCCTGTTTCAAAGCATCAACTCTTGAGGTCTGTCCAACTCCACTTGCCAATAAAGTATTGTCCTTTACAAACACAATTGTGTTCGATTTAGTATGTTTTACAATTTTATTTGCGAAAAAAAGATCTTTTAGCTCCGCAGCCGACGGTGATTTCTCTGTTACGGTAACCATTTGATCAGTTCCTTCGATAATTAAATCTTTATCCTGCTCAATTACACCATTCAATAAAGTCTTGAATTGTTTTTTACCCAATTCAACAGGGTTACGCTGAAGGATTACCCTGTTTTTCTTCGCTTTGAACAGTTCAACTGCTTCAGGTGCGTAAGAAGGAGCAATCAGTACTTCGAAAAACAATTTGTTGATTTCGGTCGCTGTAGCTAAGTCAATTTCACGGTTTGCAATCAGTACGCCGCCGAATGCAGATACAGGGTCACAGGCCAGGGCATCGTCCCATGCTTGTCCGATTGTTTCTCTCGAAGCAATTCCGCAGGCATTGGTGTGTTTTAAGATCGCGAAAGTAGGCTCGATAAATTCATCGATCAAACTTACTGCTGCATCAACGTCAACCAGGTTATTGTAAGAAAGTTCTTTTCCATTCAATTTGGTGAACATTTCATCCAGATCTCCGTAAAAAACACCTTGCTGATGTGGATTTTCTCCGTAACGAAGAGTTTTTGCAGTATTAATGCTTTGTTTGAATAAAGTAAGCGGCTCTTCAGTATTGAAGTAATTGAAGATTGCTGTATCGTAGTGAGAAGAAGTGTGGAATGCTTTTTTGGCATAAGCTTTACGCTGTGCTAAGGAAGTTTCGCCATTTTGCTCTTCTAATTGTTGTTGAAGGGTTGCGTAGTCATCTTTTGAAGCAAGGATTACTACATCATTAAAGTTTTTAGCAGCAGCCCTGATCAGAGAAATACCACCAATATCAATTTTTTCAATGATTTCTTCTTCAGAACCACCTGCTTTCAGTGTTTCTTCAAAAGGATATAAATCAACGATGACCAGGTCGATTTCAGGAATTTCATATTCAGCAATCTGTACCTTGTCTTCTGCCAGGTTTCTGCGGTTTAATATACCACCGAAAACTTTTGGATGCAAAGTTTTAACCCTTCCGCCTAAAATAGAGGGATAACCGGTCAGATCTTCAACAGCTGTAACAGGTAAATTCAAGTCTTTAATGAACTGTTCTGTTCCACCTGTAGAAAACAATTGAACACCTTGCTGTGCAAGCAAGCGAACAAGTGGTTCTAGACCGTCTTTGTAATATACTGAGATTAAAGCGTTTTTGATCTTTATTTGTTGACTCATTGGGTGTGATTTTTGAGCCGCAAAATTATGATTTTTAAGCGATAAATTTCAGAGAGAAATGATAAAAAGTACCTTATTTTTTTATCTTTTTCAAAATACTCTCCACAATACGGGGATAATGTTGGTGTTCAAGCTGTTGTCCCTTGAATTTTACCATTTCCAAATTGTCATCTTTATCAATTTTATATTTGGCCTGGTAGATATATTCTCCTTCATCATAATTTTCATTTACGTAATGAATCGTGATGCCGCCTTCAGTTTCGCCCGCTGCGAGTACCGCTTTGTGTACATGATCTCCATACATTCCTTTACCGCCAAATTTAGGGAGGATAGCCGGGTGGATATTGATAATGCGGCCGGGATATTCTGCAATCAGGTTTTGAGGAATCAGCCAGAGAAAACCAGCCAGAACTATCAGGTCTATATCCAGATTTTTTAATAAATCGATGATGGATTCGGTCTGATAAAATTCTTTTCTGTCAAAAATATGAGAAGGGATTTCAAAATTATCTGCACGTTGTAAAACGTATGCATCAGGGTTGTTGGTCAATACCAGCGCAATTTCTACTTCTGGACTGTGTTTGAACAGTTCCATAATTTTCTGGGCATTAGAACCCGAACCGGAGGCAAAGATTGCTATACGTTTTTTCATGTGCAGTTTATAGTTAGGTATTCAAGCGGGGGATAGCGTTGAATCCATATAAAGTGGTTTTTTGTCAAAAATAGTATTTTGAGTATTGAATGAAAGGGTTTAATGAGAATATATTCATTTTTTAACTTAAAGGCCTTATTCTCACTTCAAATTTCAATTCTTTTTTCTTTTGAGGAGGATAACCATTTTCCAGACCTGTTAACTTGATATTCTGGTATACCACAAGTATGCCACAACCCTTATACAAAAGGTGTTTTATATTGAGATTACCTGACGTCATGGAATGTGAAACTGTAGTCGACATGAACTCATACAGATAGATATATAATTATATATAATAAACCGCGTGATTGTGATGTAACAACTAATGTAATACTGTCTTTTTGCAAAATATTGTGAATCAATATTTAAGAATCTTATAATCAGATTATAGTATAATCAAGATTATTTAAAATATTTGTAATATCGTTTTGCATATTAAAAACATAAGTTCTATATTTGCAGTCCGAAAAAAGGATAAACAGGGTTTGTTGTAATTACCAGACCTTTACATATAAAAATATTATTATACTAGAAAATGGCAAATCATAAATCATCTTTAAAAAGAATCAGAGCAAACGCTACTAAACGTTTACGTAACAGATACCAAGCAAAAACTACTCGTACTTTTGTTAAAAGATTACGTGCATCTGTAGATAAAAAATCAGGTCAGGAGTTATTGCCTAAAGTGATTTCTATGTTAGATCGTTTAGCTAAGAAAAATGTTATTCACAAAAACAAAGCTGCAAACAACAAATCTAAGTTAACTAAATTTGTTAACGGCTTAAAATAGTAATAGCTTTACAATATTGTAAACGGGATAGGCTTTGGCTTATCCCGTTTTTTTGTTTATGGTAAAATATGAACAGAAAATAGGGATTAAATTTTTAGCCCCCGCAGATCGCCCCCGCGAAAAACTAATGCTGAATGGCCGCAGGCATTTGTCAGATGCCGAGCTGATTGCAATCCTGATCAGTTCGGGAAATAAAAGTGAAACCTCAGTAGAGGTGGGTCAGCGGATCCTGCTCAACTATGGAAACGATCTCGATTTATTAGCAAAGGCATCCTTTCAGGAACTGGTCCTGTTTAAAGGAATAGGAGAAGCCAAAGCATTATCCATTATTGCCGCACTGGAACTTGGCCGCCGGAGAAAAGAAAAACCTCATGAGGAATCCCCTCAGATTCACTCTTCCAGTGACGCATTTGATTTATTACGCCCTGTACTGGCAGATCTGGATCACGAAGAGTTCTGGATGCTGATTTTAAATAAAGCCAATTTTGTGATCTGCAAACATATGATTAGTAAAGGAGGGCAGGCCAGTACAACCGTTGATCCGAAAATCATCTTTGAAAAAGCAATTGCTATGAAGGCAGCTTATCTTATCCTCGCACACAATCATCCTTCGGGTAACTGTAAACCTAGTAAAGAAGATATTGAAGTTACTAAAAAACTGGTTGAAGCAGGTCTGTTATTAGATACCCCGGTACTGGATCACCTTATTATTACCAATAAAAAGTTCTACAGCATGGCAGATGAAGAAATTATTTAATGTCAATTCTTCCATGTTTATGGGCTAATCAATATACAGCAAAGCATTATTTTATATCTTTGCATTTTAGAAGAAAATATAACATGAAGATATCATATAACTGGCTTAAACAATTCATACAAACTGACCTTAATCCACAGGAGCTTTCATTGATTCTGACCAATATCGGTCTGGAGGTGGAGAGCCTTGAAAAAGTACAACCAGTGGTAGGCGGTCTGGAAGGATTAGTGATTGGCCATGTGCTTACATGCGTTCCACATTCCAATGCAGACAAGCTGAGGGTTACTACGGTAAATGTTGGAGGTGCAGAAGCTATACAGGTTGTATGTGGTGCGCCGAATGTTGCCGAAGGACAAAAAGTTGTAGTGGCTACAGTAGGAACAACTGTTTATCCGAATGAAGGCGAACCTTTTAAAATTAATAAATCAAAAATCAGGGGCGAAGTTTCTGAAGGGATGATTTGTGCAGAAGATGAAATTGGTTTAGGTGGTTCTCATGCTGGTATTATGGTTCTTGCGGAAGACGCACTGATCGGTCAGCCAGCGAAAGATTATTTCAAAATGGAGGATGATTATCTTTTTGAAATCGGATTAACACCAAACAGAGCAGATGCAGCTTCACATTTAGGGATAGCCAGAGATTTAGCGGCTTACCTGAGAATTGATTTGAAAATGCCGGCTATTGATTCTTTTAAAACAACAAATGAAAATTTAACGATTGCGGTTGAAGTTGCAGATACAATTGCCTGCCCGAGATACAGCAGTGTTTCGATCAGTGGGGTAACGGTTAAAACTTCTCCGGACTGGTTACAGGATAAATTAAAAGTAATTGGCATCCGCCCGATTAACAATATAGTAGATATTACCAATTATGTGCTGCATGGTTTAGGCCAGCCGCTTCATGCTTTTGATGCAGATCAGCTGGCAGGAAAAAAGATCATTGTACAGAAGGTTGCTGAAGGAACTCCATTCGTTACGCTGGATGGGGCAGAACGTAAGTTATCTGCTGAAGATCTGATGATCTGTGATGCAGAGAAACCAGTGACGATTGCAGGTGTTTACGGGGGTAAGAATTCTGGTGTGAGTGCAGAAACTAAAAATATATTTTTAGAGAGTGCTTATTTCAATTCGGTATCGGTACGTAAGACGGCGAAAAGACATACTTTGAAAACGGACGCTTCTTTCCGTTATGAGCGTGGTACGGACCCTGAAATGACTGTTACTGCCTTAAAATATGCTGCCTTATTGATTCAGGAACTGGCAGGCGGAGAAATCTCTTCTGTAGTTTCAGATGTATATCCAACGCCGGTTGCCCCTTTTGATGTAGAAGTTAGCTATAAAAATATTACCAGGCTGATTGGTGCAGCTATTCCAGATGAGGAAATCAAAGCGATCATTACCTCATTAGGGATTAGTGTTGCTGAAGAAACAGCTGAAGGTTTATCTTTAAAAGTTCCAAGCTTTAAAGTTGATGTTACGCGTGAGTGTGATATTACTGAAGAGGTATTAAGAATTTACGGGTATAATAATATTGAGATTCCAAGTAAAGTAAATGCTTCACTTACTTTTTCTGCCAAGCCAGACAGAGAGCAGACACAGCATGTGGTTGCAGATATGTTAACGGCTAATGGCTATCTGGAGATCTGGTGTAACTCTTTAACTAAAGGTACCTATTCTAAAAATACGGAAGAGGTGGTTCAGATCCTGAATCCTTTAAGTTCGGATTTAAATGTGATGCGTCAGAGTTTGCTGATGCCGGCACTGGAAAGTGTTGCTTATAACCAGAACAGAAAAAATGGAGATGTTAAGTTTTATGAGTTTGGTAAAACTTATCATTTGATAAATGAAAAATATGTAGAGCGTCCAAGATTGTTATTGGTGCTTTCTGGTTCGGATGCTACAGAACAATGGAATCAAAAACCTGCTCCGGTAAGCTTTTATAACTTAAAGGCCGCAGTTGATGCTGTGATCGGCAGATTGGGAATCACAAATTACCAGACGGAAGAAATCAGTGATGAGAACTTTGCTTTCGGATTGAAGTATTTCAGAGGGCCGCAGCCGATTGTTACTTTTGGTGCGGTAACAGCAGCAGATAAAAAGCAGACGGATGTGGATAAGGATGTGTATTATGCAGACTTTGACTGGGCCTTATTATTGGATATTGTCAGAAAGAATAAAGTAATCAGCAAAGAAATCCCTAAATATCCTGCGGTAAGGAGAGATCTTTCTATGCTGGTGGATACGGAGGTAACCTTCGAAGCTTTGAAAACAATAGCCTTCAAAACAGAGAAGAAATTACTGAAGAATGTGCAGATCTTTGATGTGTATGTGGGTGATAAACTACCGGAAAATAAGAAATCTTATGCACTGAACTTTACTTTGCAGGATGACCAGCAGACTTTGACTGACAAGCAAATTGATGCAGTTATGCAAAAGATTATCGCTAACTTAGCCCAAAGTGCGAAAGCAGAGATAAGAAAGTAATTTTATTTGTTACTTTTAGGAATAATATAAATACTATCAATTTTTAAATAAAAGATGTCTTCGGTTGCAGAACAATTAGATTCAGTATTACATAAAGCGGCCCGGCTTATCGAGCTTTGTAATGCATTACAAGAGGAAAACGAGTTGTTAAAGCAGGAAAATTCATCTGTTAAGTTAGCCTTGAATGCGGCAAAAATTAAGAACTCAGATTTGGATGAGAAGATGAGGGTGCTTAAATTGGCGAAGAGTATTGAAGGAACAAGCGAAAAGACACTTGATATAAAGCAAAAAATTAACGATTTTGTGCGTGAAATCGATAAATGTGTAGTGTTGCTTAAAAAATAGGGATTACACGAAATTGAAACAAAGCTAAGAAATGGGAGAAATCTCGATAAAAATAACTATCTCGGACCGCATTTACCCTTTAAAGGTGAATATGGAGGAGGAAGAAATTGTAAGGCGGGCAGCCAAAATTATTAATGAGCGTATAAAGGACTATCAGGAAAATTATGCGGTCAGAGATAAACAGGATTTGCTATCTATGGCAGTATTGCATTATGCAACGGCTGTACTAAGGGTGGAAAATAAAGTGCAGGATCAAGATACTGCGGTAGCTGAAAAAGTTGAAGAATTAGATAGTTTACTGAACGATTTTTTTACCAGATAGGATCGGTCTGTAATTTCAAAGCGTATAAAGAGATTTAACCGTTGTTGAATTTTTTGTTTCATGTTTCGTAATCTTTAAATACAGGCAGGTGGCTGGGATCAGCTGCTGTTAATCATTGCATGTATTTAGAGCAGTAGCACAGGAAACTTAAAATTGAACAGCGGTTTTTTTTTAAGTCAGAATTGAGAAAGGTAATAAGAGGCTTGCATGAGCATAGGTTATGTTTATGCACGTTTATATATATAAATTAAAATGGAAATAATAGGAATAATTGGATATGTACTGGCCAGCTTAGTTGTTGGGATACTGGTTGGCAGATATTTGCTGCGCAACCTGTTGAAAAAACAGGAGATTGCTGCACAATCAAAAGTGAAAAAGATCTTAAAAGAAGCAGAAAGTAATGCAGAGATCTTAAAGAAAGACAGATTACTGGAAGCTAAAGAGAAGTTTTTACAATTGAAGACTGAGCATGAGCAGGAAGTAAATGCAAAAAATAACCAGGTAAATCAAAGAGAGAATGCTATTAAACAGAAAGAACAATCTGTAAATCAGCGTTTGGAAAACATGAACCGCAAGGAACAGGAGCTGGATAACAGCAAGAAAAACCTGGATAAACAAACTGATATTGCGATTAAAAAACAAGAAGAAGTTGATCTGCTGAAAAATCAGCATGTGAAACAACTGGAAACTATCGCAGGATTAAGTGCTGAAGAAGCAAAAAATCAGCTGGTAGAGAACATGAAGCAGGAAGCCAGAACCCAGGCGATGATCCAGGTTAAGGATATTGTGGATGAGGCCAGGTTAACTGCAACTAAAGAAGCTAAAAAAGTTGTGATCCAGACTATACAGCGTACAGCTGTGGAAGCGGCGATCGAAAATACAGTTTCTATTTTTCATATTGAAAGTGATGAGATTAAAGGTCGTGTAATTGGGCGTGAGGGTAGAAATATCCGTGCACTGGAGGCTGCGACTGGTATTGAGATCATTGTAGATGATACACCTGAGGCAATTATTTTATCAGGTTTTGACCCGGTAAGAAGAGAGATTGCCCGTTTAGCTTTACACCGCCTGGTAACTGACGGACGTATTCACCCTGCACGTATTGAAGAGGTGGTAGCGAAAACGAAGAAACAAATTGAGGATGAGATTGTAGAAATCGGTGAACGTACGGTTATTGATTTAGGTATTCATGGTCTGCACCCTGAGTTAATCAGAATGGTAGGACGTATGCGTTACCGTTCTTCTTATGGACAGAATCTATTACATCACTCTCGTGAGGTGGCTAACTTCTGTGCAACAATGGCAGCAGAATTAGGCTTAAATGCTAAAATGGCCAAACGTGCAGGATTATTACACGATATAGGTAAAGTACCTGATGATAATCCTGAATTGCCACACGCTATTTTAGGAATGCAGCTTGCAGAAAAATATAAGGAACATCCTGAAATTTGTAATGCAATCGGAGCTCACCACGATGAAATCGAAATGACTTCTATGATCTCACCGATCATACAGGCTTGTGATGCAATTTCCGGTGCGCGCCCTGGTGCAAGACGTGAGGTTGTTGAAAGTTATATCAAACGTTTAAAAGAATTAGAAGAGCTGGCTCTTTCTTATCCTGGTGTAGAGAAAACTTTCGCTATTCAGGCAGGTAGAGAGTTAAGAGTGGTGGTTGAAAGTGAAAGAGTAACTGATCAGCAGGCAGAATTACTGGCAGCAGATATTTCTAACCGTATTCAGACGGAGATGACTTATCCGGGTCAGATCAAGGTTACTGTAATCAGAGAAACCCGTTCAGTTGCCTTTGCTAAATAAGCAGCTCAATAAATATTATTACCGAAGCGATAGATTATTCTATCGCTTTTTTTTATTTTTATACTATGAAGAAGCAGAAATCCCCGGTGGAAAAATTGGAGCGTAAAAAGGAAGTGGATATTCTATTTGATACCTACTCAGAAAGTCATCAGAATCCCAGTAATGAACTGATTCACTGGGTTTGTGTGCCGTTGATTGTATTTAGCTTATTAGGAATGATCTGGGCTATCCCTTTTCCGCACCTGGCTTTCCTTGGAAAGTATAATGGATTTGTGAACTGGGCTTCTTTTGTCATTGCTTTTTCTGGATATTATTATTACCGCCTTTCGCCGGTACTTTCTTATATGATGATCTTATTAATCTTTGCTGCTGCTGCTGTAATTGTACAGCTGGAGAAGTGGGAATTGGCTGGTGGACCTGCACTCTGGCTGGTTTGTGCAGTAATTTTCGTGCTTTCATGGGTTGGACAGTTCATCGGTCATAAAATCGAGGGTAAAAAACCTTCATTTTTACAGGATGTTAAATTTTTGTTAATCGGCCCGATCTGGTTATTACACTTTATTTGTCTGAAGGTTGGCTTGAAATATTAGTTACTGCGATTTAGCTAACAAGCTATGCTTGTGGCTTCAGCTCAACATCTTAAATACGTTAAAAAAAACAAAGCCGCTGGGTAATACTCAGCGGCTTTGTTATGCGATATATACTGATTTGTATCGGGTTAACGTAAGCTTAATATTAGGGAAACACTATTTTAAGGCTCCCTGAGCATCCGGAGAAATAATATTAAGGCCTTCTAACCTCTTTTTGATAGCCTTAATGGGTCATTTTCACCTGTTTTTAGCAGTGTTTTAATTCATCTATAATTTGATATTAACTCATGGGCTCATTCATATAAAATTAATATTAACGTCACATTGCTGCCCTAGTTTTACAAAAACAAACAGAAGCAAGAAAAATGAAAAAATTTCTAACAATTAATCTCTCCTGCGTGATGCTTACTTTCCTCCTTTTTATGGGGTTAGGAGTAAATGCTCAGGTAACGACATCAAGCGTTAATGGTAAAATTAAAGATGCAAAGGGACAGACTATTCCCGGAGCGAGTGTTTTAGTTTTACATGTTCCAACCGGAACTAAATATGGTGCGGTTACCGGATCTGATGGATACTTCCGTATCAATAACTTAAATCCTGGTGGACCTTACAAAATCACTGTAACTTATGTAGGTTATAATAAACAGGAAAAAGACATTAACAGCCTGGGTTTAGGTACTGACCAGCGTTTAGACTTCACCTTAACAGATGAAGGTCAACAACTGAGTGAAGTAACTGTTAAAGGTAAAAGAGGTGGCGTTAAAGTTGGTGCAGGCACACAGATTGGCGAAGAGCAAATCAAGAACATGCCAACTGTAAGCAGAAGCTTAACGGATTTAACCCGTACAACTCCACAAGGTAGCAAAGACAACTCTTTCATGGGAACCAACTTCAGATACAATAACGTAACTATTGATGGTGCGATTAATAATGATGCTATTGGTTTCAGTCCTTCATTGGGTGGTCAGAGTGGAAGTTCTGGTATGCCAGGTAGCAGTACAAGAACAAACCCGGTATCGATTGATGCGATCCAGGATGTTCAGGTTTTATTAGCTCCTTACGATGTTAAGATTGGTAACTTTACTGGTGGTAGTGTGAATGCGGTAACGCGTTCTGGTACTAATGATGTATCGGGATCTGTTTATGCTTACGGTCGTAATGCAAGTTTAATTGGTAACAATAAAACTGGTGACGGATCAAAAGAGCCTTCTTCTTTCCATGATTATCAAACTGGTTTCAGATTAGGTTTCCCGATTATCAAAAATAAATTATTCTTCTTTACCAATGAGGAGATTACCCGTCGTCAGGATCCTGTGATCCTTGGTGCTGGTTCTCCGGATATGAAGGTTCTTACTTTAGATCAGGCTCAGAAAATTTCTGACTTGATGAAAAACAAATATGGTGTTGATGTTGGTTCTTTTGGAAACTATGATATCTACGCCAGATCAAATAAATTCTTCAACCGTGTGGATTGGAACATCAATGATAAAAATCAGTTGACTATCCGTAACAACACGATTACTTCTGAAGCGACTAACTTAGAGCGTGACCAGTCAAACTTCAGATTTGGTGGTATTGATTATAAACAAACAAATAATCAAAGTTCTACTGTTGCTGAGTTAAAAAGCAGGATCAACAATGATATGTCTAATAGCTTAGTAGTAGGTTATTCAAATATCCATGATTTCAGAACTCCAACATCTAATGCTGCATTACCTCAAATTGAAATTGGTGGTGCAAATGGTGGAACGATTTTCTTAGGAACAGATCGTGAAGCAAGTATCTTCAATATGAAACAAAAGACTTTTGAATTTACTGACAACTTCACTTTAACAAAAGGAAAACACACATTTACTTTCGGTACACATAACGAGTTATATAATATTACTTATGGTTTCGTGAATGCATGGAACGGTCGTATCTCTTATAAAGATGTAGATGGTTTCTTAGCAGGTACTCCTACACGTGTTCGTACGAACTATAACTATGCTGATAATTCAAGAGATAACATTATAGCTAATCCGCCTGCACAGTTTAAGTTAAATATGTACAGTGTATATGGTGAAGATCAATGGCAGATATCAGATCGTTTCAAATTAACATATGGTTTGAGATTTGATTTAGCTGATATGCCAAACAAACAACCATTAAGTTCGAAAACTACAAATGCACCTGTTGATCCTAACTATGGTACTACTTTTACTTATACACAACCAAGCCAGATTAAGAACAGCTTCTTTGGACAGGTACAAGTTTCCCCACGTATTGGATTTAACTTCGACGTATTAGGTGATCAAAGCTTGATCATGCGTGGTGGTAGTGGTTTATTTACTGGTAGAGTTCCTTTTGCCTGGTTAGGTTATGCTTATTATAACAACGGGGTAACTTATGGTGCATATGATAATAAATCAAGTCAGGTTGCATTCACTCCAGGAAGCGATCCTATCAGAGATGCATTAACCGGAAATGGTGAAGCTGGATTTGTTTCTAAGCAAGTGGATAAAAATGGTAAACCAATCAACGTTAGTGATGCAAGTGGCCCAACTCAGGTTGACTTAATTGATAATAACTTCAAAATGCCTAAAACATGGAGAAGTAGCTTAGCTTTTGATTATAAAACTGATGATCAGTGGAAATTCACTGTAGAAGGTATTTATACTAAAGTAATCAACGACTTGAAATTTCAACAGATCAATATTGTAGATAACCCTACATATATGATTTATGATACACAACATCAACAACCAATTTACAATGCTAACCTTAAAAACAACTCGTTATATACTAACTCATACCTGCTTTCTAATACAAGCAAAGGTTACCGTTACAGTGTAACTGGTCAGATTGGCAAATCTTTCCCTTTTGGGTTAGATGTAATGGCTGCCTATACTTACGGACAGTCTAAAGATGTAACCAATGGTATCAGGAACTCAATGGAGTCTAACTGGCAGTTAAATCAGGCTTTAAGCCCGAATAATCCACAATTAGCGACTTCAAACTTCGATATTCGTAACCGTATCATTTCTACAGTTAACTACAGACTGAGCTGGGATAAGGCCAACAAATATGTATCAAGTTTCTCTCTGTTCTATAGTGCTCAGTCTGGTACTCCTTATTCTTATGGATTCGTTAACTCTACGATCAATGGAACAGGACAGACTGTAAGTTTAGCTTATATTCCTAACGTAGGTGAAACGGCTAATTTCTTTGCTAAAACAGCAATAGGTGCACAGCAAGCAGCAGCTTTTGATGCATTTATTGACAGTGATAAATACCTGAAAACAAGAAGAGGTAATTTCACTGAAAGAAATGGAGCACGTACACCTTGGAATACACAACTTGATTTCCGTTTTGCTCAGGACTTCAAAATCATAGAAAATGGTACACATAAGCATACTTTAACGTTTACTTATGATATCGTTAACTTAACTAACTTACTGAACAAAAACTGGGGAGTTCAATATTTCTCTCCTAATACTTTCAACTCAATGGCTAGTGTAGGATTAACAAGTGTTACTGCTGGTACTCCAACAACTTACCCTACTTATACATTTGATCAGAAGAATACAAGTAATTATTCAAAAGACTTCTTTGCTTCAAGATTCCAAATGCAATTTGGTTTGAGATACAGCTTCTAATGAATGGTTAACCTTCTTATGGAAGGATATCATATAAAACCCTTATCTATTAATTTAGATAAGGGTTTTTTGTTTGTTGTGTGAATTAATATTCAGTTAATATTTGATCGGTATTTTTATTGATGAACAAATTTTCAGTTATTTGATTTTACATTATAAAATTATGAATTCTAAAACGCTGGTCCTTATTGCACTTATTTCGTTCTTGTTTATTTTACCATCCGATGCACAGGTAAAAATAAAAAAGTTCTGTACTTTAACTTATTACGGTCAAGATTTGCGCACTCCACATATAGATTATGGACAGACCAGAAAATATAGTCCTCTGAAGGACTCTATCTTTGTACACAAGTTGAATCAGGTAGAGTATATGTCTAATTTTGTTCAGGTAATAAACTACATTACCGAATTAGGGTGGCATTATGAAGGCAATATCTCCACCAACCAGGCAAATAGTACAGAAATTAAGATCTTGTTCAGTCGTGACTTTTTTCCTGCCGAATTAACAGAAGGTAAATAGTATATAATTGGGCATAACTTATAAGATTCTGCTATATTGGCTGCGAAATGATGATTTATTCATTTCATCTTAGTATAGTTACCCATTTTATGAAGCGTGTAGTTTTAAGTTTATTAGTTTTTAGTATTGGAATAGGTGGAGCTGCTGCTCAGCAGAAAGGTTTTATAATCAAGGGGGAAATCAGAGGCCTTCGCGGCCCTGCAAAAGTTTATTTAGATTCTTATGGAGCCAAAATACTGGATTCGGCAGTTGTAAATAATGGCATCTTTCAATTTAAAGGTATTGCGAAAAAGCCAGTACTCGCTTACTTAAGTTTAGATAGATACGGGGTCGGAAAAGATAGTATTGATCTGGAAAATAATACAGATGAACTTGGGCTGTTTTTGGATAATTCTGAAATTACTGTCACTGCTCAAGATTCTTTGATACGTGGTCAGGTTACCGGTTCAAAGATCAATGACGCGTACATGGCTTATAATAAATTTATAGGCGGTACAGTCTCTGCTGCTTATAAAAATTACCGGAACAGAATTTCTCCTTATTTATGGAACTCCTATCCTTTTTTTAAAGAGTTTGATGAATACATGCATAAATTCAAAGCGGAGCGCTTTGAAAAACAATTACAGTTTATCCATGAAAACCCTCAATCTTACTTCAGTCTGTATGCCCTGACTGATATTATTAATATGGGTTATGGAAAGGATATGAATAAAACGGGTACTGCTTACAGGTCTATTGATGCGAAATTCAGGAATACACAGGAAGGACAACGTATCGGGAAACTTATTCAGTCCATGAGCCAGGGCGCTGTGGGTACGCCCGCACCAGATTTTACTTTATATGATGTGAATGGCAAAGCGGTAAAGTTATCTGCTTATCGTGGCAATTATGTAGTACTGTATTTCTGGGTTACAGGTAACGACCTGATCAAAGCAGAAAACTATAAAATGATTAAATCTGCCGAATTATATAAGCAGAAGAAATTTAAGATTATCAGTATCTCTTTAGACCCCGAAAAAAGAAAACAAGTTTGGGTAAAAGAAGTGAAAGCAAATAAACTTCCATGGGTACAAGTATGGGGATTGAAATCCGGGCCGCTTGCCACTGCAAAGCTTTATGGTACTCAGGGAACTCCGGCGAGTATCGTGATTGGTCCTGAAGGAAAGATAGTTACCAGGGACTTAAATGGTGTCGAATTGCAATATCAGCTGGCAGAATATATGAAGTAACAGCTATGTAATTAGCGTATAGAAATGTTTAATACAGATAACCCATCCTTAATCCTGACTTAACATATCGCCTCTATATTTGTGGTGTAAATATTTGGTTAGTATTTATCAAGTTTAGGTTTAGTTGATAACAAAATAGCCCGGGTGGATGTCCGGGCTATTTGTTTTTTTAGAAGTTCTTACCAATTTTCTCCAGCATTTCTGGTGGGATACTTTGCATATCCACCACGAGGAATCCATCCAGACAATCTGAAAATTTCGGATCTATATTAAAGCAGATAATCTTCGCATTGAGGTTAAGGTATTGTCTTAACAACACAGGAATTTTAATATGTGTATTTTCAATATCAGATATCAATACATCAAGATCTTTTAGTGAATCACTGCTTTCAATCAGCAGGTCTTTATCAATCGCTGATAAATCTGCTTTGAATTTATTTCTTGGTCTTACATATTGTCCCAACTCATAATCGAAGTGATTCTTGGTAATGAAATCAACAATCAGTGATTTAGAGAATTTGGAAAAGTTATTACTGATACTAACCGGGCCAAACATGTAGCGGTACTGTGGATTATCTAAAAGATACTTTAAGATACCTTTCCATAACAAGAATAACGGTAATGCTTTTTGCTGATATTCTTTACGGATCCATGAACGTCCCAATTCAATTCCCTGTCTTAATACAGGATAGAATGGTTCTTTTATTTTAAAGAGCTCAGAAAGATAAAATCCTCTTTTGCCTAAAGTATTTAAAATCTCATCTCCTTTACCAATCCGGTAAGCACCGACAATATTTTTCTGCTCTACATCCCAGATGAATAAGTGATGATAGTAAATATCATAGTTATCAAGGTCTATCTTTTTATTAGAACCTTCGCCGACTTCTCTGAAAGTTATTTCTCTCAGACGGCCTATTTCCCTCAATACATTTGGGATATTAGCTGAAGGGGTGATGTATACTTCATAATTTTTCTCCGTCCACACCCGGTAAGCTTCCAGCTGTTCAATTTCTTCCACAATACTCGCTCCTGGAGTTTCCTCAATGATTGGCTCCGGAGTCTTCTTGATTTTGAAAAGATTGATGGGATTAAATAATTTCTTTTCCTGTTCGATACTTGTGCCCAGAGCATAAGTACGTGCACGAAGAAAATCAAGTAGTTTATTGGTGTTGTTGCGGTAAGAAATATCTTCGATATGAATCGGCTTCCCTATCCTGACTTTTATTTTCAGCCCTTGTTTATTGAGGAATTCTGAAGGTAGTTTTGCTGTACGCAAAGTTGGGTGAATGAAACTCAGAATATTGAATAATACACCATTATTACCGTGGAAGTAAATCGGGACTACCGGTACTTTTGCACGGGCGATCAGCTTTCCAACTACAGGATGCCATAAGCGGTCTGTAATTTCCTGTTTGTCCAGGCTAAAGGTAGATACCTCACCTGCTGGAAAGATCCCAATAGGAACCCCGTTCTGCAAAAGATCAAATGTTGCTTTTAACCCGCTGATACTTGAAGAATGCTGTACATTTTCAAAAGGGTTAACGGCAACAAAAAACTCATTTAAATTAGGGATCTTCTGAAGGATGAAATTCACCATTACTTTGGCTTCCGGACGCACGGTACATAATAGTTTTACCAATGCAAGTCCTTCTATCCCTCCATAAGGATGGTTTGCAATCGCAATAAAACCACCTGTTTTGGGAATATTTCTCAGGTCATCTTCATCGAAATCAATTGACACCCCTATAGTTTCCAGTATTTTATCTACAAACTCTAAACCATTGAAATGCTGATTCTGAGAGAAAACTTTATTAATATCGTTCAATTTCATGACTTCCATCAGTAAATCTGCAAGTCCCGGAACACCGAGTTTATCAATTTTAGTAGCCTTTGCAAATTCTTTGGTTGTTATGATCTTCATATTTGTTTTTAAAAGGGGGAGAATTGGGAGCATATCTGGAATAGAGATCTGAATATGTTCCTGAATCAATCTCAAAAATAAGATTTATATTTTTAGAAAAGTTTAAAATTTATCTGATCATATGTTTAAGCTTCCTTTTTGCCGTCATAATTGCCTCATCTTATTGGAAAATAAGAGAAAGAAGAATTTTATTCAGAAATCTAACCATCTTTCTGAATAAGGGGAGTACATTGACTGGAGATGCAAAAATGGTTACGTTCTTATTTTAGTTTCTCCAAACGGGAGTATAATGGCTTACTGGCTATGGTTGTGCTGATCGTATTGATCAGAGCAGTTCCCTTTGTTTATGTGTCCTTTTTTCCTGAACAAACGGATCCGGAAACAGAAAGGTTGGCTATCAATAAATTAATGTGGATGAAACAGGAGAAGGAGGGAGCAGTCAGACAGCAGAAGATGGCAGCAGCTCCGTCACTGAAATCAACGTTGTTTAATTTTGATCCCAATCTGATAAACGCGGATGACTGGCAGCGATTAGGTTTGTCAGTAAAACAGGCTGCTGTAATGTCCAGGTATAAAGAGAAAGGAGGCCGGTATTTTAAGAAAGAAGACTTGCAGAAAATGTATGTCATCAGTCCGGAAATGTATGAAAGACTGATACCTTATATAAGTATTGGTTTGGCAGGGGAACAGAAACACCAGCAACTGAATCCTGAATACCCTGCAAAACGTTATCCTGCGCAGCAGAAAGCCGTATTAATACCACTCAATACTGCCGATACTTTACAATTGATGGAGATCAGAGGGGTAGGCCCGGCTTTTGCCAGAAGGATTTTCAATTACCGGCAGCGTCTTGGCGGATTTTATAAGAAAGAGCAGCTGCTGGAAGTATATGGGCTGGATAGTTTAAAGTATGATGAAATTAAAGATCAGCTCAGTTTGGACGAGCAGGCGCTGACCAGAATTAACCTTAATACAGCATTGTTTGATGATTTAAAAAATCACCCCTATTTAAAGTATAAACAGGTCAATGCAATCATTCAGTTTCGAAAACAACACGGAAATTATGGTAATATTGCAGACTTAAGAAAGGTGGCTATTTTATCTGCTGAAACTATAGAGAGGTTAGCGCCTTATATTTCTTTTTAATCATGACAATGGAAACAAAAATAAAACAGATTGTACGCGATGTAAACGATTTTCCAAAACCGGGTATCGTTTTTAAAGACATTACACCAATTTTAAAAGATGCAGCGTTATGCGGTGAAATTACTACCGCCCTGGCTATGCAGCTTTCAGCAGTTAAGATTGATGTAGTGGCTGGAATTGAAAGCAGAGGCTTTCTGTTTGGAATGGCTTTGGCGAATTTGCTGAATGTTCCTTTTGTACCGATCAGAAAGGCTGGGAAATTACCGCACAAAACTATACAGCAAACTTATGACCTGGAATATGGCAGTGCTACACTCGAAGTGCATGAAGATGCTATTCTTCCAGGACAGCATGTATTGATTCACGATGATCTGCTGGCTACAGGTGGTACAGTGGTTGCAGCTTCCAAACTGATTCAGAAGCTGGATGCTGTAGTTGCTGGTTACTCGTTTATCATTGCTCTCGATTTTCTGAATGGAAAAGACAGGCTAAAAGCGTTTTCTGAGAACAATTTTGCATTAGCTTCCTATTAACAGGCTAAAATAGTTGAAAAAAAATCCTGTTGTTTTAGGGCTTCAGTTCTTATGCTATACTGTAAAATGAACTAAATACTGTTTCGTTCTGTTTCCGGGCAAATATTCAACTGCTTGTTTGGGCTTATATTCTCTATACTTGTCGTATTCAAATATAAAACATGCAAGAAACGTTAGCACAAAATACAGGGTTCAATTTTAGTACTTCAGAGAATCAGTTGATGATCAGAAGTATGGTTAAAGATTTTGCGGAAAAGAATATCCGTCCTCATGTAATGGAATGGGACGAAGCACAGACTTTTCCTGTAGAAGTTTTTAAGAAATTGGGTGAGCTGGGAATGATGGGTGTATTAGTACCTGAAGTTTATGGCGGATCGGGATTCGGTTACCAGGAATATGTAGACGTAATTGTAGAGGTAGCCAGGGTTTGCGGATCTATAGGCTTATCTCTTGCTGCGCACAATTCTTTATGTACAGGTCATATCCTTGCATTTGGAACGGAAGAACAAAAAATGAAGTGGCTGCCTAAACTGGCAACTGCCGAATGGATTGGTGCCTGGGGCTTAACTGAAGCGAATACAGGATCCGATGCATTGAGAATGATGACTACTGCCACATTGGATGGTGATCATTATGTTTTAAATGGTGCGAAAAACTGGATTACCCATGGTAAATCGGGTGATATCGCAGTAGTGATGGTAAGAACAGGTGAAAAGGGAGATTCTAAAGGTATTTCTGCTATCGTGGTAGAACGCGGAACTCCGGGCTTTTCAGCTGGTAAAAAGGAAAATAAGTTAGGGATGCGTGCATCTGAGACTACAGAAATGATATTTGACAACTGCCGTGTACCCGTAGCGAATTTACTGGGTAATGTAGGTGAAGGCTTTAAACAGGCGATGAAAGTGCTGGATGGTGGAAGAATTTCTATTGCTGCATTATCATTGGGGATTGCAAAAGGTGCTTATGAAGCTGCACTGGCCTATGCTCAGGAGAGACACCAGTTCGGGCAGCCAATTTCAAGTTTCCAGGCGATCAGTTTTAAACTGGCGGATATGGCTACTGAAATTGAAGCAGCTGAATTGTTAATCAGACAATCTGCCGATTTAAAGAACCGTGGTCAGAAAATGACTAAAGAGTCTGCTATGGCAAAATACTTTGCCTCAGAGGTCGCTGTAAGGGCTGCTACTGAAGCGGTACAGATCTTTGGTGGCTATGGTTATACGAAAGACTTCCCTGTAGAGAAGTTTTACCGTGACAGTAAGTTATGTACGATCGGGGAGGGGACTTCGGAGATCCAGAAAATTGTAATTGCGAGAGAAATCTTAAATAAATAATAACAGCCTAAACCTAAAATAGCTGTTTAAATACACCACGACATATTCTAACCAAATATATTTTACCAATCCAGTAGGCGAAAGCGTACTGGATTTTTTTATGCTTGTTTTATAAGGTTTTATGTTCTACCTTTGCAATCCTTAAAACAACGAGAGGAGGTATTTTAACGTTATGATCATAATTAATATTAAAGACGGCGAATCACTTGATAAAGCCCTTAAACGTTTCAAAAAGAAATTTGAAAAAACTGGTGTATTGAGAGAACTACGTAGCCGTCAGGCATACGAGAAAAAATCTGTAGCTCGTCGTACATTAGTTAAGCACGCGATTTATAAAGAAAATATGCACTTAGAAGGAAAGATTTAATTCTTCCCCTTTTAGTTTCAAATATTTTAAAGCGCCGCCGGATTTTTCCGGTGGCGCTTTCTTTTTAGGTAGTAATTCCGTACATTCACTTTTACAGGGTCTGTTTGAACTTTAAACAGCCGCTAAAAGGATAATAATTGTAATTAATGTCAGTAGAATCCTACCTAAACTATCTTCAGCACGAGAAGCGCTATTCTCCGCACACTGTACTTGCCTATAGAACGGACCTGGTGCAGTTTAATGAATATATTGAACAAACTTATGAAATGGGGCCTGAAGAGGCTAAATATGTGCACATCAGGGATTATATCGTTCACCTGATGGAAGATGAGGTTGGAGCCAACTCTATTGGCAGAAAGTTATCAAGCCTGCGGGGATTCTATAAATATCTTTATCGCCAGAAAATTATCCTCACCAGTCCAATGTCATTAATCAAAGCTCCTAAAACACCTGAGCGGTTACCGGTGTTTATAGAGGAACAGAAGCTGGATCACCTGCTGGACTCAGGAGAGTTCTTTGACGCGACTTTTTCTTCAGTTCGTGATAAAATGGTCATCGAAGTACTTTTCGGAACAGGGATGCGCTTAGCAGAGCTTTTAGGTTTAAAAGAAACAGACATTGATTTTTACCAGGAATCTGTCAAGGTTTTGGGAAAAAGAAAAAAAGAAAGAATTATTCCTGTGACCAAACCACTTATTAATCAGCTTAAAGAGTATATTGAGTTGAAATCGTTACAGAAATTTAATAACAAAACGGATGACTTGTTCGTTACTAATAAAGGAACAGCAGTTTACCCGGTCTTTATTTATAAGATTGTAAAAAGTTATTTGACATATATATCCACACAGGATAAAAAAAGTCCCCATGTATTACGGCATTCGTATGCAACAAGCCTGTTGAACAGGGGGGCAGATTTAAATGCGATCAAGGAATTACTCGGGCATGCCAGTTTAGCAGCAACCCAGGTTTACACGCATAATTCTATAGAAAGATTAAAATCAATATATAAACAGGCCCATCCAAAGGCATAAAAAAAGGAGGACAACATGAAAATTACAGTTCAATCAATCCATTTCAATGCAGATCACAAACTATTAGACTTTATTCAAAAGAAAGTTGACAAGCTGGAACAGTTCCACGACCAGATCATAAGTGGGGAAGTTTATTTAAAATTAGAGAATGTAGATGATGAGGCTAACAAAATAAGTGAGATCAAACTGATGGTTCCTGGAGGAATTTTATTCGCAAAGGAACAATGCAAGTCTTTCGAAGAAGCGACAGATTTATCAATTGAGTCGTTAAAAAAGCAAATAACAAAACATAAAGAAAAAAATAGAATAAAAGTTTCTGAGCTTAAGGCAGTATTAAATGCCGATGAAGTGTCTGATTATTAGGAATCTATTTTTGGAAATTTTAAATATAAAACCAGCAGAATACAGTCTGCTGGTTTTTTTTTCAAAATAGTTTTGCAACTATAAAATATTCTTGTAGATTTGCATTCCAATTCGGAACAGGGGTTAACCCATAAAGAGTTGGTTTGTTCTGTGAATGTTTAATAAATAATAATAAGCCTCCTTAGCTCAGCTGGTAGAGCAACTGACTTGTAATCAGTAGGTCATTGGTTCGATCCCGATAGGAGGCTCTTTTAAACCCGCATTTGATATGTGGCGGTTTAGGAGAAATGGGGGGATACCAGAGTGGCCAAATGGGACAGACTGTAACTCTGTTGTCGCAAGACTTCGAAGGTTCGAATCCTTCTCCCCCCACTTTATAATAATAATAAAAGCGAAAGTAGCTCAGTTGGTAGAGCGATAGCCTTCCAAGCTATAGGTCGCGAGTTCGAACCTCGTCTTTCGCTCTTGATTCAAAGAGCAGTCGGCATAATGGTCACAGTTTAAATGCCGGACCGGTATTGAAGATTGTGAAGAGAATAAAAAAGCCGACGTAGCTCAGCGGTAGAGCACTTCCTTGGTAAGGAAGAGGTCATGGGTTCAAGTCCCATCGTTGGCTCAGGAATAAAGATAAAAAAGCTTTGTTAAATCTGGCATTATGCCCAGAATGAACAAGGTTTTTTGTATTGAATTGTATCAAAACAATAATTAAAAATAAAAGTTAACCTACTAATAAGTATAAAAACATGGCAAAAGAAAAGTTTGACCGCAGCAAGCCGCACTTAAACATCGGCACTATCGGTCACGTTGACCACGGTAAAACAACCTTAACAGCAGCTATCACTAAAGTGTTATCTGATGCTGGTTTATCTGAGGCGCGTTCATTTGATTCGATTGACTCTGCTCCAGAGGAAAAAGAAAGAGGTATCACTATTAACACTGCACACGTTGAGTATTCAACTGCTAACCGTCACTATGCTCACGTTGACTGTCCAGGTCACGCGGATTACGTGAAAAACATGGTTACAGGTGCGGCGCAAATGGATGGTGCTATTATCGTTGTAGCGGCTACAGATGGTCCTATGCCACAAACTCGTGAGCACATTCTATTGGCTCGTCAGGTAGGTGTACCTTCATTGGTGGTTTTCATGAACAAAGTGGATATGGTTGATGATCCTGAATTACTAGAATTAGTAGAGATGGAAGTTCGTGAATTATTATCTTTCTATGACTTCCCAGGTGATGATATCCCAGTTATTCAAGGTTCTGCTTTAGGTGGATTGAATGGCGATGAGAAATGGGTTGCTAAAATCATGGAATTAATGGATGCTGTAGATAGCTACATTCCAATCCCTCCACGTTTAACTGAGCTTCCTTTCTTAATGCCTGTTGAAGATGTATTCTCGATCACTGGTCGTGGTACTGTTGCAACTGGTCGTATTGAGCGTGGTGTAATCAACTCTGGAGATCCTGTTGAGATCTTAGGTATGGGTGCAGAAAATCTTAAATCAACTGTAACAGGTGTTGAGATGTTCCGTAAGATCCTTGATTATGGTGAAGCAGGTGATAACGTAGGTTTATTATTACGTGGTATTGAGAAAACTGATATCCGTCGTGGTATGGTTATCTGTAAACCAGGTTCTGTAACTCCTCACACAGATTTCAAAGCTGAGATCTATGTATTATCAAAAGCTGAAGGTGGACGTCACACTCCATTCTTTAACAAATACCGTCCACAATTCTATTTCCGTACCACAGACGTTACTGGAGAGATCACTCTTCAAGAAGGAACTGAAATGGTTATGCCAGGTGATAACGTTACAATCAATGTTAAATTGATCAACGCAATCGCAATGGAAAAAGGACTTCGTTTCGCTATCCGTGAAGGTGGTAGAACAGTAGGTGCTGGTCAGGTAACTGAAATTGTAAAATAATTACTTAACCGTCCTTCGGGTCGCTAAGCAATTAAATAATAATACAAAGTGCCCGGACGTTATAGTCTGGGTACTTTGTTCTAAAAATGTTTGATTAACCTTCAGAGGTTGATTCTTATACACGGGAATAGTTCAACGGTAGAATAGAGGTCTCCAAAACCTTTGATCAGGGTTCGAATCCTTGTTCCCGTGCAAAAACTTAGATATGGCTAGCATAGTTCAATTTATTAAAGAATCGTATGAGGAAATGACCCAGAAGGTTACCTGGCCTACATGGGGAGAATTGCAAAATTCTGCAGTGCTGGTTTTGGTAGCTTCGTTTATTATTGCAGTAGTTATCTTTGCAATGGATAAGGGATCTACTTTTGTGTTAGATACTTTTTATAAATCACTTTCTAATTAATAGAACTAAATGAACGATCAGCTAAAATGGTATGTAGTTAGGGCGGTAAGCGGAAAAGAGAAGAAGGTAAAACAATACATCGATTCAGAGATCAGTCGTTTAGGTTTTTCTCATCTTGTTCCGCAGGTATTAATCCCTATGGAAAAATACTACCAGATGAAAGAAGGAAAGAAGATTGCAAAAGAACGCAACTTTTATCCTGGTTATGTTTTGATTGAAGCAACTCTGGACGGTGAGCTGGAACACATTATTAAAAATGTGAACAGCGTAATCGGTTTCTTAGGGGATAAAGGGGGAAACCCGGTTCCAATGCGTCAGGCAGAAGTTAACCGTATCCTGGGTAAAGTAGATGAAATGAGTCAGCAGGGTGAGACTATGAATGTAGCTTACTATGTTGGTGAGAACGTCAAAGTAATGGACGGTCCTTTCAATGGCTTTACTGGTGTGATTGAAGAGGTTAACGAAGAGAAGAAAAAACTAAAAGTAATGGTTAAGATTTTCGGCAGAAAAACTCCGCTGGAGCTTAACTATATGCAAGTAGAAAAAGAGTAGAATAAAGATCTTAAATGTTACATGCTTCCAACATTTTAACATTGAGTATTACAATTAACAAATCAGAAAATGGCAAAAGAAGTCAGTGCGCTTGTTAAATTACAAATCAAAGGAGGAGCTGCAAATCCATCACCACCAGTAGGACCTGCATTAGGTGCTAAAGGTGTTAATATCATGGAATTTTGCAAGCAATTTAATGCTCGTACCCAAGATAAGCCTGGTAAAGTATTACCTGTTGTAATTACTGTTTATGCTGACAAGTCTTTCGAATTTATCATCAAAACCCCGCCGGTTGCTATCCAGTTAAAGGATGCTACTAAATTAGCGAGTGGTTCTGCTGAGCCCAACCGTAAGAAAGTTGGTTCGGTGACTTGGGATCAGGTTAAGTCAATTGCTGAAGATAAAATGACTGATTTAAATGCATTCACTATCGAGTCGGCAATGAGTATGGTTGCCGGTACAGCACGCAGTATGGGAATCACCGTTAGCGGCGATGCACCCTGGACAAATTAATTAACAAAAAACAGTTTACAACAGTGGCTAAATTAACAAAAAATCAAAAAAAGGCACATGCTAAACTAGAATCTGGTAAAACGTATTCTTTACAGGATGCGGCTGCTTTGGTAAAAGAAATCACTACTACTAAATTTGATGCTTCGGTTGATATCGACATCGCTTTAGGTGTTGATCCGCGTAAAGCGAATCAAATGGTACGTGGTATCGCTACTTTACCACACGGTACAGGTAAAACTGTACGTGTATTAGTTCTTTGTAATCCTGATAAGGAAGACGAAGCTAAAGCAGCAGGTGCAGATTTCGTAGGTTTAGACGAATATGTTGCCAAGATTGAAGGTGGATGGACTGATGTTGACATTATTATCACTACTCCTGCTTGTATGGCTAAAGTAGGTAAACTGGGCCGCGTTTTAGGTCCACGTAACCTTATGCCAAACCCAAAATCAGGTACTGTAACTAACGAAGTTGGTAAAGCAGTAACTGACGTAAAAGGCGGTAAGATTGATTTTAAAGTTGACAAAAGTGGTATCATTCATGCTTCGGTAGGAAAAGTATCATTCCCAGCAGAAAAAATATATGAAAATGCATTAGAAGTTCTTCAAGTAATTTCTAAGCTTAAACCATCTGCTGCTAAAGGAACTTATTTTAAGAGCATTCATGTTTCTTCTACAATGAGTCCTGGAATCGCAATCGAAACAAAATCAGTAGCAGGGATCTAATTATGAACAGAGAAGAAAAACACGAAGTAGTTTCGGCTCTTCAAGAGAAGATGCAGGACTTTGGCAATTTTTATATTGCTGATACATCAAGCTTATCTGTTGAGAAAATTAACAACATCCGTCGCAAATGTTTCGAAAGCGGTATTGAAATGCAGGTTGCTAAAAATACTTTGATCAGAAAAGCGATCGAAGGATTAGAAGGCGACAATTCAAGTATTTTTGAAGCATTAAAAGGCCAGTCAGCATTATTATTCTCAAGAACAGGTAATGGTCCGGCTAAGCTGATCAAAGCCTTGAGAAAAGGATCTGACAAACCACAGTTGAAAGCTGCGTTTATTGACACAGCAATCTATGTTGGAGATAATCATTTAGATGCATTAGTAAGCTTGAAATCAAGAGAAGAGCTTATTGGAGACATCATTGGCTTGCTACAATCGCCAGCTAAAAATGTTATTTCAGCACTTAAATCTAGTGGTGGTAAAATCGCAGGAATTGTTAAAACTCTTCAGGAAAGAGAAGGTTAAGGAACACCTTATAAGTTTCATATTATTATAAATTATTTTTCACGTCAAATTTTAAAAACTCTATAAAATGGCAGATTTAAAAGCGTTTGCTGAGCAATTAGTAAACTTAACAGTAAAAGAAGTTAACGAATTAGCTCAAATCCTTAAAGACGAGTATGGTATCGAACCAGCTGCTGCTGCAGTTGCTGTTGCAGGTCCTGCTGGTGATGCTGCTCCTGCAGCTGAAGAAAAATCTACTTTCGACGTTATCCTGAAAGAAGCTGGTGGTTCTAAATTAGCAGTTGTTAAGTTGGTTAAAGACTTAACTGGATTAGGTTTGAAAGAAGCTAAAGACTTAGTTGACGGTGCACCAAAAGAATTAAAAGCTGGTGTTTCTAAAGACGAAGCTGAAGCTTTGAAAAAACAATTAGAAGAAGCTGGAGCTGTAGTTGAGATTAAGTAATCACTTAATTTTAATATAACTTTAAACATAGACTCCGACTGAACAGTCGGAGTCTATACCTGTTTA
Organism: Pedobacter cryoconitis; assembly: GCF_014200595.1. NCBI lineage: Bacteria > Pseudomonadati > Bacteroidota > Sphingobacteriia > Sphingobacteriales > Sphingobacteriaceae > Pedobacter > Pedobacter cryoconitis. The sequence continues at coordinate 124,413 of NZ_JACHCG010000004.1, read as the reverse complement.
TATACATTTCATCTAAGTTTGGTTGGTGAGATGTTCACGGCAAACCAAACAAATAGTTTATTCTTAAACTAAATTAACTTTAGTACCTTGGCAAATAAAGTCGACCAAAGAGTAAATTTTGCACGTAGTAAGCACATCATAGATTACCCGGATTTTCTAGATGTACAGTTGCAATCATTCAGAGAATTTTTCCAGATAGAAACTACTTCAGACAACCGTCATACAGAGGGCTTGTTTAAAGTATTTGCTGAAAACTTTCCAATCACTGATTCCAGAAATATTTTCGTTTTGGAATTCCTTGATTATTTTATTGACCCACCGCGTTATGATATACCTGAGTGTATTGACCGTGGGTTAACTTATAGTGTTCCCTTAAAGGCAAAGTTGAAATTGTCTTGTAATGATGCGGAGCACGAAGATTTTGAAACTATCATTCAGGATGTATATCTGGGTACTATTCCATATATGACCCCTAAAGGTACATTCGTAATCAACGGTGCAGAGCGTGTAATTGTTTCTCAGTTACACAGGTCTCCAGGTGTGTTCTTCGGCCAGAGCCGTCACACTAACGGAACCAAGCTTTATTCTGCGCGTGTGATTCCTTTCAAAGGATCCTGGATCGAGTTTGCTACTGACGTAAATAACGTCATGTATGCTTATATCGACCGTAAGAAAAAATTCCCGGTTACCACACTTTTACGTGCAATTGGTTACGATTCTGATAAAGACATCCTTGAATTGTTTGACTTGGCTGATGAGGTTAAGGTTAGCAAATCTGGTTTGAAAAAATATATCGGACGTAAGCTTGCTGCAAGAGTTTTAAGAAAATGGGTTGAAGATTTTGTAGACGAAGATACTGGTGAAGTAGTTTCGATAGATCGTAACGAAGTGATCTTGGACAGGGATACTGTTTTAGAAGACGAGCATATTGATATGATCATTGATGCTGGCGTTAAAACTATTATCTTATCTAAAGATGATGGTGCTAGTCAGGCTGATTATACTATTATATATAATACATTACAAAAAGATACTTCAAACTCTGAAAAAGAGGCTGTTGAAAACATCTATCGTGCTTTGCGTAACGCAGAACCACCTGATGAGGAAACTGCAAGAGGTATCATTGAGCGTTTATTCTTCTCAGACAAACGTTATGACTTAGGGGATGTTGGTCGTTACCGCATCAACCGTAAGTTGAAAATGGATACTCCTGATCACGTTAAAGTATTAACAAAAGCAGATATTATTGCAATTGTTAAGTACCTGATCAAATTAATCAACTCCAAAGAAGAGGTCGATGATATTGATCACTTGTCAAACCGTCGTGTACGTACAGTAGGTGAGCAGTTATATGCTCAGTTTGGTGTAGGTCTGGCGCGTATGGCCCGTACAATCCGTGAGCGGATGAACATTCGTGATAATGAGGTTTTCACACCAACAGACTTAATTAACGCCCGTACTTTATCGTCGGTTATTAATTCATTCTTTGGTACTAACCAGTTGTCACAGTTTATGGACCAGACTAATCCTCTTGCAGAGATTACGCACAAGCGTCGTCTTTCAGCATTAGGCCCAGGTGGTCTTTCCCGTGAAAGAGCTGGTTTCGAGGTGCGTGACGTTCACTATACTCACTACGGCAGGTTGTGTACGATTGAAACACCAGAGGGACCAAACATTGGTTTGATTTCATCTCTTTGTGTACATGCGAAGATCAATACATTAGGATTTATAGAAACTCCATACAAGATCGTAAGAGACGGTATCGTTGCTGTAGATGAAGATGTAATTTATCTTTCTGCAGAAGATGAAGATGGTAAAACTATCGCACAGGCAAACGCTGCTTATGATGATAAAGGTAATTTCACCACTGCACGTGTTAAAGCACGTTACGAGGGTGACTTCCCGATTATTGAGCCTGAGAAATTAGACTTAATGGACGTGGCACCTAATCAGATTACTTCGATTGCTGCTTCATTGATTCCTTTCCTTGAGCATGATGATGCGAACAGGGCCCTGATGGGTTCCAACATGCAACGTCAGGCCGTACCATTGTTACGTCCTGAGGCTCCGATTGTTGGTACTGGTCTTGAAGGTCGTGTTGCACGTGACTCAAGAACATTGATCAATGCTGAAGGTGATGGTGTTGTTGAATATGTGGATGCTAACGAAATTACTATCAAATATGTAAGAAACGATGCAGATCGTTTAGTATCATTTGAAGGTGATAGCAAAACTTATAAATTAATTAAATTCAAGAAAACCAACCAGAATACTTGTATTAACTTAAAACCAATTGTTAAAAAAGGTCAGAAAGTTGTTAAAGGACAAGTACTTTGTGAAGGTTATGCAACTGAAAATGGTGAACTTGCTTTAGGCAGGAACCTTAAAGTAGCGTTCATGCCTTGGCAGGGATATAACTTTGAGGATGCGATTGTAATCAGTGAACGTATTGTTCGTGAAGACATCTTTACTTCATTGCATATTGAAGAGTTTGAATTGGAAGTGCGTGATACGAAACGTGGAGAAGAGGAATTAACACCAGATATCCCTAACGTTTCTGAAGAAGCTACTAAAGATTTAGATGAAAACGGTATCATTCGTATCGGTGCTGAGGTTAAAGAAGGCGATATCCTGATTGGTAAAATTACACCAAAAGGTGAGTCTGATCCTTCACCGGAAGAGAAATTATTACGCGCTATCTTTGGAGATAAAGCGGGTGATGTGAAAGATGCATCCCTGAAAACTCCACCATCGATCAGAGGTGTTGTAATTGATACTAAATTATTCTCAAGAGCTAAGAAAACTACTAAAGCTGAAGAAAAAGCAGCGATAGAGAAATTAGATAAGAGATATAATCTGGCTACAACCAATCTTAAAAATGAGTTGGTTGACAAATTGTTCCAGATTGTAAATGGTAAAACTTCTCAGGGTATTTTCAACGTTTACAAGGAATTATTATTCCCTAAAGGTGCTAAGTTCACTCAAAAAAGTTTAGCTGATCTTGAATTCGCTCACATTAATCCATACAAATGGACTACTGATGACGATAAAAATGATCAGATCAAAATTTTGATCCACAACTATGGTATCCGTGTAAACGAAGAACTGGGTGCATATAAACGTGATAAATTCGCCATCAGTGTTGGTGATGAATTGCCTTCAGGTATTGTGCAGATGGCTAAAGTTTATGTTGCTAAAAAACGTAAACTAAAAGTAGGGGATAAGATGGCTGGTCGTCACGGTAATAAGGGTATTGTTGCCCGTATCGTTCGTGATGAAGATATGCCGTTCCTTGATGATGGAACTCCTGTTGATATCGTGTTGAACCCACTGGGTGTACCTTCACGTATGAACCTTGGACAGATCTACGAAACTGTATTGGCATGGGCCGGTAAAGAATTGGGTGTTAAATTTGCAACTCCGATCTTTGATGGTGCCAAGCATGATGAAGTTGAAGCGTGGATCGCTAAAGCTGGTGTTCCTGCTTCAGGAAGAACCTATTTACATAATGGTTTAACAGGTGAGCGTTTCGACCAGCCAACTACAGTAGGTATTATCTACATGCTGAAATTGGGTCACATGGTTGATGATAAAATGCACGCCCGTTCAATCGGACCATATTCATTAATTACACAACAACCATTGGGTGGTAAAGCCCAATTCGGGGGTCAGCGTTTTGGTGAGATGGAGGTTTGGGCATTAGAAGCATTTGGTGCGGCTAATATTCTACAAGAGATCCTGACTGTGAAGTCTGATGATGTAATTGGTAGAGCCAAAACTTATGAAGCAATTGTAAAAGGCGAAAACCTGCCGACTCCAGGTGTACCGGAATCATTCAATGTACTGGTACATGAGCTGCGCGGATTAGGTTTAGATATTACGTTAGACTAATGTTGAATTTTTTAATGTCGGAATGGGACCTGTTAAACCAGGAGCCCATTCTGACTTTTTAAATTTTCAAATTCAAACAACAGAGCTATGTCTTACAAAAAGGATAATAAATTAAAGAGCAATTTCACCTCGATTACCATTAGTTTGGCATCGCCGGAGGCTATTTTAGAGCGCTCTAGTGGTGAGGTGTTAAAACCTGAGACTATTAATTATCGTACTTACAAACCTGAACGTGATGGTTTGTTCTGCGAGCGTATTTTTGGTCCGGTAAAAGATTACGAATGTCACTGTGGTAAATACAAACGTATCCGTTATAAAGGTATTGTTTGTGACCGTTGTGGTGTTGAGGTAACGGAGAAAAAAGTACGTAGAGAGCGTATGGGTCACATCAATTTGGTGGTTCCTGTTGCGCATATCTGGTATTTCCGTTCATTACCAAATAAAATAGGTTACTTATTAGGCCTTCCTACCAAAAGATTAGATTTGATCATTTACTACGAGCGTTATGTAGTTATTCAATCTGGTTTAATGGAAGAACAAGGTATCCAGTATATGGATTTCCTTACTGAGGAAGAGTACCTTGATATTCTTGATAAATTACCTAAAGAAAACCAATACTTAGACGATAAAGACCCTAATAAATTCATCGCCAAAATGGGTGCTGAAGCATTAGAAGATTTATTGAAACGTATTGACTTAGATACTTTATCTTATAACTTACGTCACCAGGCTGCAAACGAGACTTCTCAACAACGTAAAAACGAAGCATTAAAACGTTTACAGGTTGTTGAAGCTTTCCGTGGTGCAAGAACACGTATTGAAAATAATCCAGAATGGATGATTATCAAAATTGTTCCTGTTATCCCACCGGAATTACGTCCGTTAGTACCTCTTGAAGGTGGTCGTTTCGCTACTTCAGATTTAAATGATCTGTACCGTCGTGTGATTATCCGTAACAACCGTTTAAAGCGTTTGATCGAGATTAAAGCACCAGAGGTTATTTTACGTAACGAGAAACGTATGTTACAGGAAGCTGTAGATTCGTTATTCGATAACTCACGTAAAGTAAATGCGGTAAAAACTGAAGGTAACCGTGCTTTGAAATCTCTTTCAGATATCCTGAAAGGTAAACAAGGCCGTTTCCGTCAGAATTTATTGGGTAAACGTGTGGATTACTCTGCGCGTTCGGTAATTGTTGTAGGTCCAAACCTTAAATTACACGAATGTGGTTTACCTAAAGATATGGCTGCTGAGCTTTTCAAACCGTTTATCATTCGTAAGATGATCGAACGTGGAATCGTGAAAACAGTTAAATCTGCAAAGAAAATTGTTGACAGAAAAGATCCATTGGTTTGGGACATTCTTGAAAACGTTTTAAAAGGACACCCTGTATTACTGAATCGTGCGCCTACGCTGCACAGATTGGGTATCCAGTCTTTCCAGCCTAAATTGGTGGAAGGAAAAGCAATCCAGTTACACCCGTTAGTGTGTACTGCATTCAACGCCGATTTTGACGGTGACCAGATGGCTGTGCATTTACCTTTAGGTCATGCTGCTATTTTGGAAGCCCAGGTATTGATGTTAGCTGCGCACAACATTCTGAACCCTGCAAACGGTACGCCGATTACTGTACCTTCTCAGGATATGGTTTTGGGTCTTTATTATATTACTAAAGGCCGTAGAACTGATGCTCAGCGTGTTGTTAACGGACAGGATTTCTCATTCTATTCTCCGGAAGAAGTTATCATTGCTTACAATGAGAAACGTATCGATCTTCACGCATTTATCAAAGTAAAAGTAAATGTTAAAGATTCTGACGGAAATATCGTTAATAAACTAACTGAAACTACTGTTGGTCGTGTACTGTTTAATCAAATGGTTCCGGCAGAAGTAGGATATATCAATGAACTGCTGACTAAAAAATCACTGAGAGATATTATCGGTGATGTAGTTAAGGTAACTGGTATGGCTCGTGCATCAAGATTCCTTGATGATATTAAAGAGTTAGGTTTCCAAATGGCATTCAGAGGTGGACTATCGTTTAACTTGCAGGATGTAAACATCCCGGCAGAGAAACAAGTTCTTTTAGAACAGGCTTCTGCTGAAGTTGAAGAGGTAAGGAATAACTATAACATGGGATTCATTACCAACAACGAGCGTTACAATCAGATTATTGATATCTGGACTCGTATCAACAACCGTTTAACATCATTCGTGATGACTCAGTTATCAAGCGATAACCAAGGGTTTAACTCGGTATATATGATGCTTGACTCTGGAGCACGTGGATCTAAAGAGCAGATTCGTCAGCTTTGCGGAATGCGTGGTCTGATGGCAAAACCTCAGAAATCAGGTTCAGGTGGTGAAATTATTGAGAATCCGATTCTTTCGAACTTTAAAGAAGGATTATCAGTATTAGAATACTTTATCTCTACCCACGGTGCGCGTAAAGGTTTGGCGGATACAGCGTTAAAAACTGCTGATGCTGGTTACCTGACCCGTCGTTTACATGACGTTGCTCAGGATATGATCGTGAACGCTGCTGATTGTGGTACTTTAAGAGGTATGTATACTACTGCGTTGAAAGATAACGAAGATATCGTTGAACCATTATATGACAGAATTTTGGGTCGTATTTCACTTCATGATGTATTTAATCCTCTGGATGGTGCATTATTGGTAGGTGCTGGTCAGGATATTGATGAAGACATCGCAAAAGCAATCGAAGAGTCTCCTTTAGAAGGCGTGGAAATACGTTCAGTATTGACATGTGAAAATAAAAGAGGTGTTTGTGCGCTTTGTTACGGACGTAACCTTGCAACTGGTAAACGTGTTCAACGTGGTGAAGCTGTCGGCGTAATTGCTGCACAGTCTATCGGTGAGCCGGGTACACAGTTAACATTACGTACATTCCACGTGGGTGGTACCGCATCAAACATTGCTGCTGAATCTCAGATCAATGCGAAGTTTGATGGTATCATAGAATTCGAAAACGTTCGTACTGTAGCAAATGATACAGGTGAGCAAGGTGTGAAACAAATTGTTTTAGGCCGTTCAGGTGAATTCAAAATCGTAGAAAAAGGTACTGGTAAAGTTATCATGACCAATAATATCCCTTACGGTTCATTCTTATATGTTGAAGAAGGAGCTGAAATTTCAAAAGGTGATAAGATTTGTTCATGGGATCCATATAACGCGGTTATTATCTCGGAGTTTGCCGGTAAAATCGAATTTGATGCAATTATTGAAGGTGTTACCTTCCGTGAAGAGTCAGATGAGCAAACTGGTCACCGTGAGAAAGTAATTATCGATACACGTGATAAAACTAAAAATCCATCAGTAAGAGTTGTAGATAAAAAAGGTGAATTAATCAGACAGTATAACATTCCTGTTGGGGCTCACGTTTCTATCGATGATGGAGAAGCAGTTAAAACTGGTCAGATCTTAGTTAAAATCCCTCGTGCTACAGGAAAAACAAGAGATATTACGGGTGGTTTACCACGTGTAACTGAATTGTTCGAAGCACGTAACCCTTCTAATCCGGCTGTAGTAACTGAGATTGATGGTGTGGTAACTTTAGGTGGTGTGAAACGTGGTAATCGTGAGATGACTATCGAATCAAAAGATGGTGAGATCAAGAAATATCTGGTACCATTATCTAAACACATCCTGGTTCAGGACAATGACTTCGTGAAAGCTGGTATGCCATTATCAGACGGATCGATTTCTCCTGCGGATATCCTGGCAATTAAAGGTCCTGCTGCTGTACAAGAATACTTAGTAAATGGTATACAAGAGGTTTACCGTTTACAAGGTGTAAAAATCAATGATAAACACTTTGAGGTTATTGTACACCAGATGATGCAGAAAGTTCATATTGAAGATCCGGGTGATACTACATTCTTAGAAAATAATTCTGTAGACCGTTGGGACTTCATGATTGAAAACGATGATATCTATGACAAGAAAGTTGTTATTGATGCGGGTGATTCAAACACGGTTAAACCAGGTCAGATTCTTTCTCTGCGTAAATTAAGAGATGAAAATTCTCAGTTAAAACGTAAAGATCTGAAACAGATCGAAGTTCGTGATGCAAGATCAGCAACTGCTAGTTCTGTATTACAAGGTATTACACGTGCATCATTAGGTACGAAATCATTCATCTCTGCGGCTTCCTTCCAGGAAACTACAAAAGTATTGAACGAAGCTGCAATTGCAGGTAAACGTGATAACATGCTTGGATTGAAAGAAAACGTAATCGTTGGTCACTTGATTCCTTCAGGTACTGGTGTTCGTGGTTACGAACGTATTATCGTTGGTTCACAAGAAGAGTACGACAAGTTATTAGCTTCGAAACAAGAAGAAGAAATAGAAGCATAATTTAAATAGTTAATTTTTTTTTAATCCCTCCTGATCTTGTCAGGGGGGATTTTTTTTTAATATAGCTACCATGCTAAGGAATTAAAGAAGTAGTTTTGTAGTATGGAAAACGAAAACAACGATAATCAGATAAACATTGAACTTTCTGAAGAGATAGCAGAAGGTATATTTTCAAACCTTGCCATTATCACACACTCCAACACGGAGTTTGTACTGGATTTTATCAGGGTAATGCCAGGCGTACCAAAGGCAAAAGTGAAATCAAGGATCATTTTGACTCCTGAACACGCGAAGAGGTTAATGAGCGCAATGCAGGATAATATAGAGAAATTCGAGTCAATTAATGGCAGGATCAAAACTCAGGAAGAACCTTCAGGATTTCCAATGAATTTTGGCGGGCCAACGGCACAAGCCTAGTTAAATAAATAAGGAGAAAACAGTTTCTGCCGTTTTTTTCTCCTTAATCTTATTTTTTTATTGATTCTTCCAGGAAATTGATGACTTCTGCCGACTGATCAGGGGAGAACCAATGGATTTGTGTGTCCCTTCTGAACCAGGTCAGCTGACGCTTTGCAAATCGCCTGGTGTTCTGCTTGATCTTATCTACCGCAATATCATAAGTAATTGTGCCATCCAGATAATCGAAAAGTTCAGTATACCCAACAGTTTTTAGTGCATTGAGTTCTCTGTAATCTTTCAGTGATTTGACTTCTTCTAACAGACCTTCCTCCAGCATCACATCTACACGATGGTTGATGCGTTCATATAAAAGAGGTCTTTCCATATTCAAACCGATTTTTATAATATTAAAAGATCTCTCTTTTTTGCTGTTCGTTAAAAATGAGGAGACCTTTTTCCCTGTAGACAGAAAAAACTCCAGTCCGCGGATGAGACGTTGCGTATTCGCCTGGTCTACTTTTGCATAATACTCCGGATCAGCCGCTTCAAGTTGTGCTTTGATGGGTTCCAGCCCCTCTGTTTCAAATAGCTGATTCAGCTGAGATCTGATTTCCATGTCCGTATCAGGCAATTCATCAAGTCCTTTAGTGACAGCATCCAGGTATAAACCAGATCCTCCAACCATAATTGCCAGATCATGCCTGGTAAAGATTTCATCCAATAGCCCTAAAGCTTGTTTCTCGAAATCTCCCGTACTGAAGAAAGTATTGATAGAATGAGAATCAATAAAATGATGTTTAGCGGCAGCAAGCTCATCTGCATGAGGCTTTGCGGTTCCTATTGACATCTCCTTGAAAAACTGCCTGGAATCAGCAGAGATGATTTCTGTTGTAAAATGTTGGGCCAGCGTAATAGCTAAAGCTGTTTTACCTATTGCCGTTGGCCCTGCAATTACAATTAATGTTTTATTTTTTGCCATTGATATGGCTTAGTAATCTTCTTTGCTATCGTACTCATCTTCATGGTAATCTTCATCTTCAGAGAAATCATCTGAATCTGAATCGTCGTCATCAGCATCTTCACTTTTTTCTGATGTAGTGATACCACGGCCATCCATCGCTTCAATTTCTTCTGTGTCTTCAGGTACAAAGTCCATCTCGTTCAGAAAATCGAAATCATTAGAAATAGGGTTATTCGTTACGACTTCAGTTGGGATATTGTTGGCATCAAAGATCTTAGGTGCTTCACCGATACTTTTGAAAAGAACAGGATATTCAATATTAGGATCTGTCTGCAAAATAATTTTGATCAGTTCTACATGAAACTCATAAGGACGGTCAAAATTGTAGATATAATAAAATTTCTGATGTGGATCTTCAATAAAAGCACTCAGCCTGGATTTTTCCATTAAGCTTACACCGCGATCGGTTTTCTTTTGTGTTGGAAGATAGGCGATTTCATCCCCTTTGATCCAATGATCAGAACTTACATAAAATGAAGAAGATTTTTCTGCATTATAACCTGTTGTGCGGTGTAGTGCTTTATGTAAATCTTCAAAAGTTTGCGTTGATTTGATATCGATCTCTCTGATTACTTCATCGTAATCGTCAAAACTAAGTCTGAATCTATAAATTGCCATTTGTGCTGTATTTCTATATTATAAAATTATAAAATAAAATATGTTTTTCATTAGAACATATTGTTATTTAGGTTGTTCTGTAATGGGAGTTAATCCAAATTCTTTTCCCTTGCGTAACATAAATGCTAACGCTTCGTCAGGTGAATTTGTTATTTCTCCCTCCAGAATTGCTTCGCGGATTGCATTTTTAATCATGCCCACTTCTTTACCGGCAGCAAGGCCGAATACTTCCATGATGTCATTTCCCGAAACAGGAGGTTGCCAGTTTCTTATTTTATCCCGCTCTTCTACATCTTTCAGCTTTTGCTTAACCAGCTCAAAGTTATTCCGGTATTTTTTTACTTTATATTCATTTTTAGTCGTTACATCTGCATTGCAAAGTAACATCAGGCTTTCAATATCTTCACCCGCATCAAATAATACACGTCTTACCGCAGAATCCGTTACTACTTCCTGTGCCAGAACAATAGGACGCAAATGTAGCTGAACCATCTTTTGAACAAACTTCATTTTTTCGTTCAGAGGTAATTTCAGCTGTGAAAAGATCTGGGGGACCATTCTTGCTCCTTTATCTTCATGACCATGAAAAGTCCAGCCATGATTCTCCTCAAAGCGTTTAGTTGGTGGTTTCGCGATATCATGAAGAATCGCTGCCCAGCGTAACCAAAGATCCTCTGTAACTTCACAGATATTATCCAGTACCTGCAAGGTATGGTAAAAATTGTCTTTATGTCCTTTTCCTTTGATGATTTCTACTCCATATAAATTTGCCATTTGCGGAAATATGATATGAAGCAAGCCCGTATCGAACAAGTATTTGAAACCTATTGAGGGAACAGGAGAGAGGATAATTTTATTCAGTTCGTCTGTAATTCTTTCTTTGGAAACAATACTGATCCTTTCCTTTTGTTTGGCAATTGCAGCTAATGCCTGTTCATCAATACTAAAATTCAATTGAGTCGCAAAGCGGATCGCACGCATCATGCGTAAAGGATCGTCTGAAAAAGTGATTTCAGCATCCAGAGGGGTACGGATTAATTTATTATTCAAATCCTCTACACCATTAAAAGGATCGACCAATTGTCCGAAATTTTCTTTATTTAACGAGATTGCCAGCGCATTGATTGTAAAATCCCTTCTCAGCTGATCATCCTTAATTGTACCGTTTTCAACGATAGGCTTACGGGAATCAGCGCGATAAGATTCTTTTCTTGCACCAACAAATTCAAGTTCGAGCTCCCGGTACTTTAACATGGCTGTACCGAAGTTTTTAAAAACGGCAACCTTACTCTTTAACTGTTTTCCAGTAAGTTCAGCGAATTCGATCCCATTTCCCAGTACGACTACATCAATATCCTTTGATGGTCTTTGCAGAAAAATATCCCGTACGTATCCACCAATCACATAGGCTTCGATATGATTTTCATCGGCAATATCAGCCATTACCTTAAAAACAGGATGTTCTAGATTTTTTTTCACTAATTATATATTGTTTTGAGCTTATAAACTCATGAGGCTTTTAATAGCGTCTGCAAAAGTACTAAAACTTACTTTCTTATGAAGGAAAATTGACCAGATGGACTTAATTTCATGATTGTAGATGCCTTTTTATTGACTTTAAGTTCCTGTTCCCAGTCCACAACATAATCTACAGCAGCTTTAATTTCTTCGTCTATCTCATCAAAAAACTGTGGGGTAGGCTGTCCTGAAAGGTTAGCTGAGGTAGAAACGATCGGTTTTCTGAAACGTTGCACTAACTGCTGTGCAAAATCGTGTTTAACCACTCTTATACCTACACTGCCATCTGCATTGATCACATTTTTAGCTAAATTCTTTGCCCCGGAAAAAATAATGGTTAATGGATGTTCCGCAAATTCGATCAGATCGTACGCAACCTCTGGCACTTCCTCTATATAACTTTGTATTTTCGAATCATTATCCACCAGGACAATAAAACTCTTATCAGCAGAGCGGCCTTTAATCGCATTAATTTTTTCGACTGCTGCTTCATTCGTCGCATCACAACCTATACCCCATACTGTATCTGTAGGATAGAGGATAACGCCCCCATTTTTCAAGACTGTTAAAGCCTTGTCAATTTCCGTTTTTAGCATGCCGTAAATTTATTAAATAATCTTCGGTATTCAGAAGGTTCTTAATCTTTAGCGATCATGTTGCTGTAAGAATTCATCAGCTGACGGGCTAAATTAGCAGTATTGAATTGCTGTGCGTAGCGCAGGCCCTCCGCTTTCATCTGGTCAGCCAGCTTTTGATCCGTTAAAACAGCATTTACTGCCTTTGCCAGTGCAGCAGCATCATTTGGATCTATATACAAACTATGCGGGCCGCCTGCTTCTTCCAGACAAGAGCCTGTTGCCGCAACAACCGGTATACGGCCATAAAGTGCCTCGATGACCGGGATACCAAAACCTTCATAAAAAGACGGATAAACAAATACAGTAGCCAGCTGATAGATCGCAGGGAGGTCTGTGAAGGGAATATCCTTCAGAAAGATAACCCTTTCTCTAAGTCCCAGTTTTTCAATCTCCGCGATTACTTTTTGTGCATAAGACTGCTTTTTACCAACCACGACCAATTTAAACTCAGGGTCAATAGCGGGTAAAGCCTGTACTAAAGCCAGTAAGTTTTTTCTGGGTTCGATTGTTCCTACATTGAGGATATACTTTTCAGGCAGCTGATATTTTATGCGGATTGAATCTTTAAATTCCTGCCCGATAATTTGTTTAAAAGAATCATCACAGGTTTGATAGAGCACTTCTATTTTCGAAGGATCAACCTGATAATATTCAATGATATCATTTTTGGTCTGCTCACTGATGGCGATGATATGATCGGCATGTTTGCAGGCATATTTACTTTTGAAATTGTAAATCGTGCGGTCTATGAATTTATAATACTGCGGATAACGCAGAAAGATAAGATCATGAATGGTAACTACAGTCCGGATAGCCGGAGATACACCGACGGGGATTTCATTACTTAAACCATGATAAATAGCAATGTTATCTTTTTTTAGTTGCTTTTTTACGCCGAAAGTTCTCCATAAGAGCGAAGAATTTTCAGGTAACACCAGGTGAATATTCTGTCTTTCAAAAAAGGAAGAAATCTGACCGTGGCGTTTTACCTTGGGACTGTAAATAAAGTATTGGTTTTGAGGGAAAAATTCTGATAACTGTAAAACAAGTGACCTGCTGTAATTGCCTAAACCGGTAAAATTATTGGCAGCTCTTTTTCCATCAAAACCAATATTCATTACACTGCTACATTGTTTTCTCTTAATGCATCATTAAGTGAAGTCTTTTTATCTGTAGATTCTTTACGTTTTCCAATGATCAGTGCACAAGGAACCTGGTAATCACCAGCAGGGAATTTTTTTGTATAACTTCCTGGAATCACTACTGATCTTGCAGGCACGATACCTTTATATTCAACAGGCGTACTTCCTGTAACATCAATAATTTTAGTAGAAGCAGTCAATACAACGTTTGCGCCTAAAACAGCCTCACGTTCTACACGTACACCTTCCACAACGATAGCCCTTGAACCGATAAAGCAGTTGTCTTCGATAATAACCGGAGCAGCCTGAATTGGCTCTAAAACACCACCGATACCAACACCACCACTTAAGTGTACATGCTTTCCGATTTGTGCACAAGAGCCTACTGTAGCCCAGGTATCAACCATTGTACCTTCATCAATATAAGCACCGATGTTCACATAAGAAGGCATTAAAATTACTCCTTTAGATAAAAATGCGCCATAACGTGCACTTGCACCAGGAACAACTCTCACTCCTAATTCTTTATAATTGGTTTTCAATTTCATTTTATCATGAAATACGAAAGGGCCAACTTCAATTTCTTTCATTTCTCTGATAGGGAAATAAAGGATAACAGCTTTCTTTACCCATTCATTGATTCCCCATGAATTTAGAATTGGTTCAGCAACGCGGATTTCTCCCTTATCCAGTTGCATCACAACAGTCTCGATCGCTTCACAATATTCAGTATATTCTAATAAAGTCCTGTCTTCCCAAGCAGCCTCTATTAACTTTTTCAACTCTTTAATCATTATCAATTTTATTTTTTCACAAAATAAATCAATTTTATGTATTGAGCGATCTTTTACTTATGTATTTTTGATTTTTTATGGCAGAGCAGGAAAAATTACGGATAGATAAATACTTGTGGGCAATAAGATTGTTTAAAACAAGAACTTTAGCAACTGAGGCGTGTAAAGCTGGCCGCGTTAAATTTAACGGTCAGAATGTGAAAGCTTCTGTAGTGGTCAAACCCGGTGACGTTTACCAGGTTTCCAAAGGAATCGAAAAAAAGATCATCGAGGTAGTCGAACTGTTGTATACCAGGGTCGAATCCAAGATCGCAGTGACGAAATATAAAGACATTACCCCGCTCGAAGAAACGCAGGGATATAAAAGTATGTTCCATTCACCAGTTCTAATCCGCGACAGGGGGGCAGGAAGGCCTACCAAGAGAGACAGAAGAGAGATTGATGATTTAAAAGGCAATCTTTTTGACGAAGATGAAGACAAAAAAGATTAGCCGGGGTTTTCCCCTGGCTAATATTCAATTTTTATAGCAGACTGTTCCCAGAGTTTAAAAGCCTGCTGAGCTTCTTCCCTTAACAGCTGGTTCACAGGGATGGTACGTTTCTCCATCGGTTTATCCAGTTCTTCGTAAATAAACTGATCATCAAAACCAATATGAGCAGCATCAGCCTTTGTATTTGCATAATAGATAATATTGATCCTTGACCAGTAGATGGCACTCAGACACATCGGACAAGGTTCACAACTGGTATAGATCACACAACCATTCAGGTCAAAAGTTTTTAATTTTTTGCAGGCCAGTCTGATCGCAGATACTTCTGCATGTGCAGTAGGGTCATTTGTTGTAGTCACCCTGTTTCCACTTTTGGCTACAATTTTTCCATCTTTAACTACTACAGCGCCAAAAGGGCCTCCCAGGCTTTCTGATACATTCTGCTCTGATAGTGCAATAGCCAGGCGCATAAACTTTTTATGGGCACGCTCTTCTTTTGTTTCTTTTTCCATCTTAAAATTATATGCAAAAAAAATGCCCCAATTAAGGAGCACCTTTTTTAACGCTTAGCGTTAATTATTTTTTGTCAGCCTTGTAACCTTCGTTAAGACCAGTGATCACTTCACTTGTCACATCTAAAGAAGCATCAGCGAATAAAATAGCACTGTTACCTTTCTGGTAAGTCAACACCATTTTATAACCTTTACCTTTAGCATAGATTTTCAGGTAATCAGCAATTTTGTTGTATAATTTTTCTTGCTCAGCACCTTGCTCATTTTGTAAAGCAGCGCCGGCATTTTGCTGATAAGCTTGTAATTCCTGTTGTTTACGTGCTAATCTTTGTTCAGTAGTAGCTCTCTGATCAGCAGGCAATGTATTTTGAGTTTGCTGATATTGAGCAACTTCACGTTGAAAAGCCTGTTGTTTTGCAGCAAGATCAGTCTGAGCAGCTTTAGATTTAGCATCTAATTTGGTCTTAAGATCTTTGAAGTACTGGTACTTAGTTAATAACGAATCCGAATTTACATAAACGATAGGCTCGTTAGCTTTAACTGTTGTTGCAGCAACGTCAGTTTTAACCGCAGTATCAGTCGCAGCTTTGTTGTCTTTACTCTGGCAGGAAGCCAATACTGAAACTAATGCTACAGCGGTAGCCAGTGTGCTTAGTTTGAAGGATGTTCTGTTCATTTATGCGTTTATTATAATGTTGTTTTTAATTCTTTTCCAGTTTCAGTGTCCATTTACGGTTTAAACTGACGGAGTAAATTTTAGCAAATATAAAATTTCCAATTTAGTATCCTAAATAACTTGTTTTTTTTGGGTCATTAATGGAGTTTTTTGGTCAAATAGTTATCCACATTTGCCTTTAATTGGCCATAATTGGTTATTTTTGAATCTTATTTTTTATTAACATTTATGAGCGAAGAAAAAGATTCAAAGTCAAATTATTCGGCAGATAATATACAGGTATTAGAAGGTTTAGAAGCGGTGCGTAAGCGCCCTTCAATGTATATAGGTGATACGGGTGTTAAAGGATTGCACCATTTGGTTTATGAAGTAGTAGATAACTCTATTGATGAGGCTCTGGCTGGACATGCCAATACGATTACGGTAAATATTCTTAAAGATAATTCTATCAGAGTTGAGGATAACGGTCGTGGTATTCCAACAGGGATCATGCAAAAAGAACAAAAATCGGCGCTTGAGGTTGTAATGACTGTACTGCATGCCGGTGGTAAGTTCGATAAAGACACTTATAAAGTTTCCGGTGGATTGCACGGTGTAGGGGTAAGTTGCGTAAACGCATTATCTATACACCTGAAAGCAGAAGTACACCGTGAAGGAAAAGTCTGGGTACAGGAATACCGTGAAGGTAAACCACAGTATGATGTTAAGACTGTTGGTGAAACTGAAAAAAGAGGTACGGTAATTACTTTTACTCCGGATGACAAGATCTTTACCCAGACTACAGAATATCGTTATGATACACTGGCTTCGCGTTTAAGAGAGTTATCTTTCTTAAATAAAGGGATCAGCTTAACACTGACAGATGAGCGTGAAGTTGATGAGCAGGGAAATTTCCTGACTGAACTTTTCCTTTCTGAAGGTGGTTTAAAAGAATTTGTTCAGTTTCTGGACGGAGGACGTCCTTCACTGATTGCTGAGCCTATTTATGTAGAGGGGATCAAAAATGGTATTCCGGTAGAGCTTGCTTTGCAGTACAATGACAGTTATGCTGAAAATGTACACTCTTATGTAAATAATATCAATACACATGAAGGCGGTACACATATTGCCGGTTTCAGAAGAGGTTTAACCCGTACTTTAAAAGCTTATGCTGACAAGTCAGGGTTACTTAAAAACGTTAAATTCGAGATTACCGGTGATGACTTTCGTGAAGGTCTGACTGCTGTAATTTCGGTAAAAGTACAAGAGCCGCAATTTGAAGGGCAGACCAAAACCAAATTAGGTAACACTGAGGTTATGGGTGCTGTGGATATTGCTGTTGGTGAAGCATTGGGTATCTACCTGGAAGAATATCCAAGAGAAGCCAAAATGATCGTTAACAAGGTTATTCTTGCAGCTACAGCACGTGCGGCAGCACGTAAAGCACGTGAGATGGTTCAGCGTAAGAGTGTAATGGGCGGATCTGGTTTACCAGGTAAATTAGCCGATTGCTCGGACAGTGATCCTGAAAAATGTGAATTGTACCTTGTCGAGGGAGATTCCGCGGGTGGAACTGCAAAACAGGGCCGTGACCGTAACTTCCAGGCTATTCTTCCATTGAAAGGTAAAATCCTTAACGTGGAAAAAGCAATGGAGCATAAAATCTACGAAAACGACGAGATCAAGAATATGTTTACTGCACTGGGTGTAAGTATAGGTACTCCTGAAGATGACAAAGCATTAAACCTGACTAAGCTTCGTTACCATAAGATTGTAATCATGACGGATGCGGATATTGACGGATCACACATTACTACACTGATCCTGACCTTCTTCTTCAGATACATGAAAGCATTGATCGAAGCCGGTTATGTTTATATCGCAGCGCCACCACTTTACCTTGTTAAAAAAGGAAAAGATCAGGAATATTGCTGGAATGATATCCAGCGTGATGCAGCAGTACAGCGCTTAAAAGGACAAGGTAAAGAAGAAAGTGTTCATATCCAGCGTTACAAAGGTTTGGGTGAGATGAACGCAGAACAACTTTGGGATACTACATTAAACCCGGCTAACCGTACCTTAATGCAGGCAACCATTGAAAATGCTGCCGAGTGTGACCATACTTTCTCAATGTTAATGGGAGACGAAGTAGCACCACGAAGAGAATTCATCGAAAGAAATGCTAAATACGCGAAGATTGACGCTTAGGCTTTCAATCTGAACACAAAAAGGGGATCCTACTGCGGTGCAGCGGGATCCCCTTTTTTATGGAAATAAGAATCTGTTATAAGATAAGTTTCTACTATAAGATATAGTAGGTTTTTGAATTATGAACAGGCTCCATAGCCTTCATTTTATCTTCATGGTAATGTGCATCATTCAACATTTGAGATAAATCTCTTTCTATTGTTCTGGAGATAGTTGTTGTTGGCGTATCTGTAGGCTTGTTTTCAAAAGGGTCCTGCAAATGAATAGCCATCTTCTCAATTAATAAGAAAGCCGCTGCAATTGCGATAACTACCGGCACTTCAATGTAACCAAAGAACTCAATCAGTCCGAAAGGAAGCATGATAATAAATAAGTAGATCGTCATATTGATATACTTACTATAGGTCACCGGGAATACCGTGTTTTTTATCCGCTCAGAGCCACCCATACGATCACATAAATTTGATAAAGTCCTGTCAATCTCTATCTGCTGATAAGTATTAATCCAGCCTTCTTTAACAGCGATTTTGATATCCCTTGCATGCAGTTCCAAAATAGACATCGGTATATTTTTATATCTGCTTACAAAGTCCAGCTCATCAGGTTTCATAAACTTGTCCAATCCAAGTATCGGGTTCGTATTTCTAAGCGATTGACTTAGGCCATAAGACCATGCAATTTGTCTTTTCACAAACCGTTCCTTAAACAATTGTATTTCTGCCGAATAATATGGATCATCAATAAAGTACAGTACCTGTCTTGTTAATGATCTTGAATCATTGACAATTCCGCCCCAGAGAATCCGTGCTTCCCACCAGCGGTCATAAGCCTGGTTAGACCGGAACGCCAGTAAAAGTGAGATGACTGTACCCAAAAGAGCAGGTACGGCAATGGGTATAGAGATCCTGGTAAAATGAAAGTTTTCATAAAGTACTACGATACCAACGGCATAAAAGGTTACCAGAATCAGATCTTTATATATTTTCCCGAAGATGTAGGTTAGCGGGACATTTTTCTTTAATAACATATAATGTGTTTTAAAAGGTCATAACTAGACAAGCTGAGCAACTTCATGCTCCAGCGCAATTGCTTTCTTTCTTTTTACAGGTGCTTCATCTTCCTGAATAACCTTAAGTATCGGGATACCCGATTTATTTAAGAATACATCAGGATTGATGCTATACTTTGATATCTGACGGAAGCTGTAGGTTTCAGGACAATAGATGAAATCTACCTCATGTGCTTCGGCAAAATTTCTGAAAGCAGCCATTGTACTTCCGTAAAAATATTCTACACCTATAGTGTCTATCTGAGCCTGATGCGTTTTTTTGAAATCATAACACGCGCTATGGAAAGATTCGGGAATTTGCCCATACTCAGTACTTCTTCGGGAAAGCATTAATAAATCAGAGATAGAATCTGTCAGTTTATAAGCATGAAAGAATAAAATCCTGATCGGCTCATCTTTGAAATTTTTCAGTATGTTCTCTGAGAGATAAACTGAATTTTCGTTGAAATCTGTAGGAATTAAGACTGTTTTCATATTGTATCTTTTGATTAGTTAATGATACAATAGTACAGCCCGGACATTACAGCCGTATAAGAGTGAGATTAGAACGGGATTAGAATTGCAGGAATAGTTATAAGCGCATTGATTAGCGCGAACGGGGAAGTAAAATGCTCATTTCAGTCCCGGATTCCTGGACAGTTTTAATAGCAATACTTCCCTTATGCAAACGGATAATATTTAATGATAAAGGCAGGCCGACACCATATCCGTTATAATCAGTCGTATTGGAAGCACGGAAAAAAGGTTCAAACACATGTTGTAGTTCATCCTCAGGAATACCAATCCCCTGATCCTTCACACTGATCACGATATTGGTACGCGTAACCGATAAACCAACTTCAACCACTCTGTTATCAGAATACTTACAAGCGTTGTTTACAATATTGGTTACGGCCAGCTTAATCAGGTTCAGGTTCCCATTTAAATTAATGCTCTCCGGATTTTCCGGAAGCTTAGAGAAATCCACCTGAATTTTATTTTCCGGATTGATCAGATCAATAGAAGCTTTGACATCCCAGATCAGTTCATCCAGCCGGATTTCTTCCCAACGCTGTTTCTCCCCATCAAAACCGGACTGTGCTAAACTTAATAAACTTGTCAATATATTTTCCAACCTTTCGGACTCTGCCTGTATCGTTGCTAAAGATTTCTGAAGCCCGGGATCCCGGTGACCATCCCTGGCAATTGTTAATTCAGCTTCTCCGCTGATGATCGTTAATGGTGTTCTTAACTCATGAGAAGCATTGCTGATAAAGTTATTCTGTGTTTCGAAAGCGGTTTCCAGCCTGTCCAGCATATCATTAAAAGTCTGTGAAATCTCTGCGATTTCATCATTTCCTTTAATAGGTGGCAGGCGCTGGTGTAAATTCTCTGCACTGATCCCTTTCGCCTTTTTAATTAACTCTCTGATCGGTTTAAAAGTGAAGTCAGAGAATTTTCTCCCTACAAAGTACGATAAGGCGACTGAAAGGAAGAATCCTGCAAACAGGATTTTCTGTAAATCTTTAAGCTCTCTGTACCCATAAGGATCTTTCGCAGAAATAATAACGATATAGCCATTCAGTCCATTTTTGAAGTACTTACCCGCATAAAATACATTTTCATTGCGGTAACGGGCCATCATACCCGATTCAATATTCTTATAGAAGCTGGCAGGAAGACGTACCTTTTTTTCAAAAGCCATTTTGCCGGCTTTATCTGCAACAAATACCTGTTCCTCTTCCTGAGGAAGCCGTTCCAGGTACTTTTGGCGTACCTCTCTATATTCAAAAGTATTTGTTCCCGCCGAAGCCTTGATCTGACTCGCAATGTTTACCCGCGCTTCCAATCTCTTGTAGAAATCTTCAAAAGCAAACTCATTCGCAAAATACCACACAAATCCACTCAATAAAGAGATGATAATTGCAGATAAAATAGCAAACAAGAAAGTGATGCGGGTATTTAAATTCATGACAATGATTTTTCTTTTAACAGGTAGCCTAATCCGACAACCGTATGCAGCAGCGTAGTGCTAAAGCCCTTGTCTATTTTCTTTCTCAGGTAATTGACATAAACATCAACTACGTTTGTACCCATATTAAAATCAATATCCCAGACATTCTCCAAAATATCTATTCTGGACAAAGTTTTATTCTTGTTTCTTGCAAAAAACTGAAGCAGGCGGTATTCAGTTGCCGTTAATGTGATTTCCTGATTAGCCCTGGTCACTGTTTTACCGGAAATATTGACCTGTAAATCGCCAATGGTAATGATCTCATCTGCCTGCTGAAGACCGCCGGCATGCCGCCTTAATAACATGCGGATTCTCGCACTCAGCTCAGCAATTTTAAAAGGTTTCACCAGGTAATCATCAGCGCCATTGTCAAGCCCTGTAACGATATTCTCTGTACTGCTTAATGCAGTCAGCATAATAATAGGGATTTGCGGATGATTCTTTTTGATCTGCTTACACAGGTCAAGACCATTGATTCCCGGAAGCATAATATCCAGTATAATCAATGCAAAGGAATGTGCTGAAACCATTTCCAGCGCAATAAATCCATCAGGTGCCACACTCAGCTCAAAGCCTTCACTGCTTAACCCTCTTTTCAAAACTGACACCACATTAGGCTCGTCTTCAACAATAAGGAGTTTCATAAGCAGATATTTTTATCAGGGCAAATTTAAGCAGATTGATTGTAAATTAGCCTGGTTTAGCAGAAAATAGAATTTTCAGCTTTTTGTAATTGATCTTAGCGTGATATTTAAGGAAGATATCACTGCCAATAATCGCTATAATCCGGGGGTGCCCCATTAATTCATAAGCATCATTTACAGTTTCCAGATCCAGCGCTACCGCAGCATAAGATTTAATAATCAGTTTACCGATTTTTAATTTCGGGATCACTGCCTGTATCGTACTTGAAGTCGTAAACAGTGTAGTCGCATTGGTTTCTTCTTCCCCCTGGCCGGTCACAGCATCACTATACTGTTCAATAAAGGTCTTATTGAATACTGATCTTGAAGCCCCGGTATCTACCACGGCCCAATGTTTTTCACCAAAAACAACGATTTCCACCAGGAGGTGGAAACCGTCATCATTTAAGTTTATTAAAGTAAGAGGGACTGTAACAGTACGCATTAAATAAGCTTCATTTCTTTAAGCACATTATTCATTGCTCTCACCGCATCAGCACTTTTATTGAAAGCTGTTTTTTCTTCCTCATTCAGGTTATAATCTATAATCTTTTCCCAGCCATTACGGCCAACAATTACAGGTACACCCAAACAAATATCATTTTGTCCATATTCTCCATCAAGGGCAACACAGCAAGTAAACAGTTTCTTTTCATCACGAACGATACTCTCTACCAGTGCAGCACCGGCAGCACCAGGTGCATACCATGCCGAAGTTCCCAATAAGCCAGTTAATGTCGCTCCGCCTACCATGGTATCAGCAGCAACCTTAGCCAGTACTTCAGCAGATAAAATATCCTTTACCGGTAAACTCTGGTAAGTCGCATAACGTGTTAACGGGATCATTGTCGTATCACCATGTCCACCAATTACAAACCCTTGCAGATCATTTGAATTGCAGTTTAACGCTACACTCAGGTAATATTTAAACCTTGCACTATCTAAAGTACCACCCATACCGATGATCCTGTTTTTAGGCAGTCCCAAAGATTTAAGCGCTAAGTAAGTCATGGTATCCATTGGATTACTGATCACGATGATGATTGCATCCGGAGAGAACTTTAATATATTTTCTGCAACACCTTTAACAATACCCGCATTGATGCCAATCAGCTCTTCGCGGGTCATTCCCGGTTTACGCGGCAAACCAGAAGTAATTACAGCAACAGCAGAACCTGCGGTCTGGCTATAATCATTTGTTACCCCGGTAATTTTCGTGTTAAAACCTAACAATGCAGCAGTCTGCATCATATCTATCGCTTTGCCTTCAGCAAAACCTTCTTTGATATCTAATAAAACTAATTCTTCAGCTAACTCTTTTCTAGCAATATTATCTGCGCAAGTCGCACCAACTGCTCCTGCACCAACAACTGTTATCTTCATGGATTCAATTTTTAAATTGTAATAAAATCTTCATTAGATCTTCCTGCCCAAGTTATAAAATTTAAGGCATTATCAGAAAATCTTTAAATATCCTTTTTAAAACTTTATCAGACCTTCTTGGTTTTATGAGAAAGAATTTACATTTGCTTAACGTCTGTTTAGATTTGTAAATTGATTTTGATAAATAAATCTGAACAGATATTCTTACCATATTAAAAATAAGGGAACGCTATGTTAGAGAATAAACCTGTTGAAAAAGTTGATATAATGTCTTACGCAGGTAAATGGTATTCACTATGCTCAATACCCACCTTTATGGACAAAAACTGGCATGAAACTACGGAGACGTATGTGATACATCCTGATGGTTATTATGCTGTTTTTACTACTTATAAATTACCCCCGGACGAAAGCACCAAATATGTCCGCTCGAAGCTGATTGTGGTCCGCGGAACCAGTAATGCACAACTTAAAGCACAATTTGTATGGCCATTAAAAGTTGATTACTGGATTATTGAACTTGCCGAAGATTACTCCTATGTTGTTGTCGGGCACCCTAAACATAAACACCTTTCCATCCTTTCCCGCAGGCCGGAAATGGCCGATGAACTGCTGAGTGAAATTATAGAGCGATGTGAGCAAAAAGGTTACAATACCTCAAAGCTTGTCTCACAGGAACATAAGCCGGCAGCCCCTAAGAGTCAGGCACAATCTTCTTAAAGCGAACAACAATTTTATCAGGTAAATTTCAGCCGCTTCTTAAAAAAACGTAATTTTGTACCTCGCTTTGTTCGAGGGATAGTACCCAGAGAACAGGGATTCATAATTACCCTTCTATGTATTTAATTTTTGATACCGAAACTACAGGTCTGCCTGCCAATTACAATGCACCCGTATCCGATACTAACAATTGGCCAAGGTGTATTCAGATTGCCTGGCAGTTGCACGATGCGTTAGGAAACCTGGTTGAACATCAGGACTTTCTGGTCAGGCCCGATGGATTTAATATTCCATATGATGCCGAACGTATCCACGGTATCTCTACAGAATTGGCCGCAGAACAAGGTATTGATATCCGTGAAGCCTTAGAGAAATTCAACATTGCCCTATCCAAAGCTAAATTTGTAGTTGGACAGAATATTGGCTTTGACGTCAATATCATGGGTTCTGAATTTTACCGGATGGGTATCGAAAGCCCTATGGCTCAAATGCCCGTTCTGGATACCTGTACAGAAGTTACCGCCAACTTATTAAAGATTCCTGGTGGTAGAGGAGGCAGGTTCAAACTGCCAACACTGACCGAATTACACAGTTACTTATTTGGTGTCCCATTTGCAGAAGCGCACAACGCAACGGCAGATGTGGAAGCGACTACGCGCTGTTTCCTTCAGTTAGTAAAAATGGAAGTTTTTACGCCCGAACAGCTTCAGGCTGATCAGGAGTATATCCGTTCCTTTATTGCCAGTCAGCCGGCAGTAATACCAAGTGCAGGCATCCAGCACATTAACCTTAAAGCTGCTTCTGATGAAATCAGAAAAAGACAGGCTAAAGCTGAAGGCCCTGGTCTGTCAAAACAAGACCTGAAAGACAACCAGCAAGAACTTAAAGATGCAACATTTGTCCACCTGCATAACCATACGCAGTTTTCAGTTTTGCAGTCTACCATTAATATCCCAGGTCTGATTGCAGCGGCAGCGGCCGATAAAATGCCAGCTGTAGCGATGACTGACCACGCCAATATGATGGGTGCCTTTCACTTTGTGAACCAGGTGCTGAATCATAACAAAGGTGTGGAAGCCAGAAATAATGCAGCCATAGAAAAAGGAGAAGAGCCCGCAGAAGTGCCGATTACGCCGATTGTAGGCTGTGAATTCTTTGTCTGTGAAAATCACCTTGATAAATCCCGTAAAGATAACGGCTACCAGATGGTACTGCTGGCTAAGAATAAAACAGGTTATCATAACCTGGCCAAGATGTCTTCTATCGCTTATACCAAAGGATTTTACTATATCCCGAGGATCGATAGGAATGTTATCGAACAATATAAAGAAGATATCATTGTCCTTTCAGGGAACTTATATGGTGAAATAGCCAGTAAGATCCTGAATATGGGTGAAAACCAGGCTGAGGAAGCACTGGTCTGGTGGAAATCATTATTCGGTGCAGACTTCTACATGGAGATTATGCGCCATAATCAGGATGATGAAACCGTAGTAAATAAAACGCTGATCTCCTTAGCTCAGAAGCACGATATTAAGCTGATTGCGACAAATAATACCTATTATATCAATAAAAAGGACGCCAACGCACATGATATTTTACTGTGTGTAAAGGATGCGGAGAAACAGGCTACACCAATAGGCAGAGGCCGTGGATACCGTTACGGCTTACCAAACCAGGAATATTATTTCAAATCTTCAGAGGAGATGAAAAAACTGTTTGCGGATCTTCCGGAAGCAATTTTAAATATTCAGGAGATAGTAGACAAAATATCAATCTATAAGCTCGCCAGGGAAGTACTCTTGCCTAAATTTGATATTCCTGAACAGTTTATAGTGCAGGAAGACGAAGATGATGCAGGGAAAAGAGGAGAGAACAAATATTTACGTCACCTTACTTATGTAGGGGCAGAGAAAAGATACGGAGAACTTACTCCCGAAATTATAGAACGTCTGGACTTTGAGCTTCAGACCATCGAGAAAACAGGTTATCCCGGTTACTTCCTGATTGTGCAGGATTTTATCAGGGAAGCCAGAAATCTGGATGTATCTGTAGGTCCCGGCCGTGGTTCTGCTGCTGGATCTGTAGTGGCTTACTGCTTGTGGATTACCAATATCGACCCCATCAAATACGATCTCCTTTTTGAGCGTTTCCTGAATCCTGACCGTGTATCCATGCCCGATATCGATATCGATTTTGATGACGAGGGAAGGGGCCGCGTTATGGACTACGTGATCAAAAAATATGGTTCAAACCAGGTAGCGCAGATTATCACCTATGGTACAATGGCGGCTAAGTCATCTATTAAAGATACAGCCCGCGTATTAGACCTGCCACTCTTTGAAGCCGATAAAATAGCCAAACTTATTCCTAACTTAAAACTGGCCAAGATCTTTAACCTGGATGAAAAAGCACTCAGAGGTGCTTTACGTGCAGATGAATATGAAAAAGTTGTAGAACTAAAAGATCTTGCCGAATCAAAAAGTTTAAGTGCAGAAACTATACAGCAGGCCAGGATCCTGGAAGGCTCTTTACGGAATACAGGTATTCATGCCTGCGGGGTAATTATTACGCCGGATGATATTACAAACTACGTACCCGTGGCCATGGCCAAAGATTCCGATCTGTACGTAACCCAGTTTGATAACTCTGTGGTAGAAAGCGCCGGGTTGTTGAAAATGGACTTTTTGGGCTTAAAAACACTGACCCTGATTAAAGATACCGTTAAACTGGTCCGTTTAAGAACCGGTATTCAGCTTGACCCTGATGAATTCCCTATAGACGACGTTAGGACTTATGAGTTGTTCCAGCGTGGAGAAACCATTGGTATCTTCCAGTATGAGTCTACCGGTATGCAGAAGTACATGAAAGAATTAAAACCTACCGTATTCGGAGATTTAATTGCCATGAACGCATTGTACCGTCCGGGGCCACTGGAGTATATTCCAAGTTTCGTCCGCAGGAAAAACGGTGAAGAAGAAATTAAGTATGACTTAGATGCCTGCGAAGAGTACCTGAAAGAAACCTATGGTATCACAGTATATCAGGAGCAAGTGATGCTTTTATCACAAAAGCTTGCTGGTTTTACCAAAGGCGAGGCCGACGTATTGCGTAAAGCGATGGGTAAAAAACAGAAAGACGTACTGGATAAAATGAAACCTAAATTTGTTGCCCAGGCAGCAGAAAAAGGACATGCCCCGGCTACCTTAGAGAAGATATGGAAAGATTGGGAAGCATTCGCTTCTTACGCCTTCAATAAATCTCACTCTACCTGTTACGCGTGGATTGCTTACCAGACTGCTTATTTAAAAGCACATTACCCGGCAGAATATATGGCTGCGGTACTGACGAATAATATGAGTGATATTAAACAGGTGGCCTTTTTCATGGAAGAATGTAAACAAATGGGCGTAAGAGTACTTGGCCCGGATGTGAATGAATCTATTTTGAAGTTCTCCGTAAATCCTCAGGGAGAAGTACGTTTTGGACTTTCCGGAATTAAAGGAGTAGGGGAGAAAGCTGTAGAAAGTATCATCGAAGAACGGACTAATGGTGGATTTTACAACAGTATTTATGACTTTGCCAGACGCTCCAATACCCGGACGGTAAATAAGAAAGCCTATGAGAGTTTCGTTTATAGCGGTGCTTTTGATAGTTTCGGTTTTCACCGGGCACAATTCTTCTTTGTAGGGATTAATGATAAGCTGAACGGTATTGAAAAGCTGATCAAATATTCCAATGATTTCCAGAACAGTGAATCTTCTGCACAATCCTCGCTTTTTGGTGGTACAGTTGCTGATATGATCAATGAGCCTACTTTACCAGTAGCTGCGGAATGGACTTTAATAGACAGATTGAAATACGAGAAAGATGCGATCGGGATTTTCCTGAGCGGACATCCACTCGATAATTATAAATTAGAGCTGAAAGAATTCTGTCAGCACAACGTCCGTCACCTTGCTGTAGTTAATAAGATACGGATGGGGGATACAAATGAAGACGTATTGGCAGAGTTTGAACAAATAAAAAACAGGGAATTAGTAGTCGGAGGGCTGGTTGTAATTTCTGCACAACGGATGACTAAAACCGGAAAACCTTTTGGGACTATTGTTTTTGAAGATTACAATGACAGTTGTGAACTGGCTTTATTTGGAGAAGACTTTGTGAAATTCAAGCAGTTTATGACTGATGGTTATTTCCTGCAAATCCGTGGCCGCGTGGGAGAACGCTTCCGTAAAGAAGGAGATTGGGAGTTTAAAATCACTTCTATTGCCCTTTTATCGGATCTGAGAGATAAACTGGCCAAATGTATCACCATACAGATCCCAATCCAGGGAATTAATGATCAGATTATTACTCAGATCCTGGCGATGATTGAAGAAAACAAAGAGAATACAGAACAACAAAACTGTCAATTGAATTTTGTTGTGTACGACCGGGAACAAAATGTTTCGCTTGATCTTCCTTCTAAGTCGTTGAAAATCAATCCTGATAACGCATTTCTGGAACAGCTGAAAGAGCTGAATGTGGTGAGTTATAAGTTGAACTAATGTCATTTTGGCACTAGAAAATATGGTGGCATTACAATTGATTATATCTTT
Source organism: Pedobacter cryoconitis (assembly GCF_014200595.1). Lineage (NCBI taxonomy): Bacteria > Pseudomonadati > Bacteroidota > Sphingobacteriia > Sphingobacteriales > Sphingobacteriaceae > Pedobacter > Pedobacter cryoconitis. The sequence continues at coordinate 95,697 of NZ_JACHCG010000004.1, read as the reverse complement.
GTATAAATAAAAATAAGAAATATGGCTATAGAAATCACAGACGCTAACTTCGAGGAAGTTGTGTTGAAATCAGATAAACCCGTTTTAGTAGACTTTTGGGCAGAATGGTGTGGTCCATGTCGCATGGTAGGTCCGGTAGTAGATGAAATCTCAAAAGAATATGAAGGAAAAGCAGTAGTGGGTAAGGTAAACGTGGATAACAACCCACAGATTTCTACTCAGTTCGGTATCCGTAACATCCCTGCGTTGTTATTCTTCAAAAATGGTGAAGTAGTTGATAAACAAGTTGGTGCAGTTCCAAAATCAGTATTAGCTGGTAAATTGGATAAGCAATTGTAGTCAACCCGATATATATAAAAAAAGCATCCGTATTACGGGTGCTTTTTTTATGCCTTTATATTTTAAAATTCTTCCGGATTAGGCTTTTACTCTTGCGGAAAGTCTTCTTCTTCACTTTCTTCGATGAAAATTTCTTCTGCTTTTAACAGCCCGTCGCCCCAATAACAAAAAACGGCAATAACAGTTAATACGCCAATCTGGATATAAGAAATTTCAACAGGATGAGCTCTGCTCAAATCAAACAACCCTGCTTTTGCTGCAATGCAAAGTACAACAGCCAGGGTAAACAGCCATTTGAAATTTCCCGTACTGCTTGATAAACGGCTAAGATGTGCCTGATTCAAGGTGATTGCTCTTAATACATTAATTAAAAGCACCAGAAAAAGGATACATAATAAAATATACTTTAATAAGCCCAGCATCGGAATAGGCTTCAGTTCCACGATACCTCCTAAAAAGTAACCCGATGAGACTAATCCGCAGCTAAATAACAAAGAATAGAAAATGACGATGCCTCTTAACAATAAGCGATGAAGTGGCGATTTAGTTTTAACCGGATTTGGGGATATATTCATTATCATTAGTGAATGGCAAGTTAGACTTCTTTTGTTAAATTTACAAAATGGGCATGCATACAGACCAGTCAGAATATCAATTTAACAGCAACCTGGAATTACTCGCTAAACAGGTTGTAGAAGGATTTATTACAGGATTGCACAAAAGCCCTTTTCATGGTTTTTCCGTAGAATTCGCTGAACACAGAGCCTATAATAATGGTGATAACGTCAGGAATATTGATTGGAAGTTATTTGCCAGAACTGATAAGCTCTATACCAAAAGATATGAAGAAGAGACTAATCTGCGCTGTCAGTTTGTAATTGATACCTCTTCCTCTATGTACTTTCCGCAAGGAGATTATAATAAACTAACCTTTTCTGTACAGGCAGTTGCCGCCCTGATTGAACTGCTCAAAAAGCAAAGAGATGCCTTTGGATTAAGCCTGTTTACAGATCAGCTGATGCTGAATACACCCGCAAGATCGACAACTATGCACCAGAAGTATTTATTTACTCATCTGGAAGAGGTGCTGAGAGCGCCTAAGCTCAACGTAGGGACAGGATTAAGTACGTCACTGCATCAGATAGCAGAATCAGTTCACAAACGCTCTATGGTTGTTATTTTTACTGATCTTTTAACTGCAAACCAAACGCATAATAATCAGGAAGATTTATTTTCAGCCCTGCAACACTTAAAATTTAATAAACATGAAGTTATCATTTTCAATGTAAGCGATAAAGCTAAAGAAGTAGACTTTAATTTTGAGAACAGACCTTATCAATTCGTAGATCTGGAGACAGGGGAATTATTGAAGGCAAATGCAGCTACAGTTAAAGAAGCTTATTTGAAATCTTATGGAGATTATCGCCAGATGCTGACGTTAAAATGTGCGCAATATAAAATAGATCTGATTGACGCAGATATAGCAGCAGGCTTTTCAAACATATTAACAGCCTATCTGATCAAAAGACAAAAAATGAATTAATTACTTTTTACCTTCTCTGTATCTGCTTAGCAACTCTCTTTTAAAAGTTTGTTCTGCACGGTAATATTTGCCTACAGTTTTAATCGGCAGACTGCTTTTCAGTTTATTATAATATTTGCGGTCAATATTTAAATCCTTCTGTTTGAAATTGAGCTCATTATTGATCAGGCTTTCTACTTCCGTATCTGAAAGGTTTTCAATTTCTGTACTCTTTCTGAAACTGATCATATTTTTTCTGCGTTCCTGACGCAGCTCAGATTGCTCACTCTGCATTGAATTGTAAATTGGCCAGAATATCTTCGCCTCTTCCGGGGTCAATTCTAATTTTTCTTTGAGATAAGTATTTTTATAAGCTTCTATTTCCTTACTTTTTCCTTCACCTCTTTGTGCAGAAGCCAGAAAGGGGAGATATAATAAAAAAGCGATGGCAAGTATGTGTTTCATGGTATCTTAATTATAATGCTGAGGACAGATCACTTTGAGAATAATTGTTTAGAATATAAGTTTCCAGATCCGCATTGGCGGTGTTGTCATTTGATACATCTACATTATTTCCTTCTATATGATCAATAATATCCTGTTCATTCATATCATATATTACCTGTTCACTAGCCAGGTCAGAACTTCTGCTTTCCGTATTGAAATTTTGCTGATTCAAATAAAGCCCAAATGCAGTAACCAGGATAAAACAAGCAGCTGAAGCATATTTAACCAGGTCATTATGCCACAAACGAATTAATTTAGGTTCAGGTCTGGCAGGAATATTATTGACAATCGTTTTAGCGGAAGGGCCGGCCTCAGCTACCCGTACAGGCTGATCCTGCTCAATGGCTTTAGCTGAAAAATCTGATGCTACAGTTTTCGCGAGAATATTAGCCTGTAATTTCTGGAAATATAAATCAGGCGTATGGAAACCATCAGCTTTCGGGAGTGCTTGTAAACCGTTACCTGTTGCTTCGGCAAAAATAGTGTCTTGTAAAATGTTAAAATATTGATCAGGTACGATAAATCCGGACATAGGAATAGTCTCCTTAAGCTTATCGGCGTAAATTGCGCCATGAATCAGCTCAGGTAAGGTATCCAAATACTCCTGTGGAACGCTGAATGGATTTTCTTTTTCAAGAGAAGCCAGATAAGGGGCTTCTTGTTTCCATTCATTGTTTTCTATATCGTGTTTCATTGTAAATAATTTAGCTATTGCAGGATGATAACATCAGGTCTTCCTGAATTTACCTGCTATATGGATGCTTAAAATCACAAAAGGTTTAAAAGGTAATGTCTTCATTTAGCATAAAAACTTCTATTTTCTTTACTGCAATATGGAAGGAAGCTTTTAACGCACCTACAGACGTTCCCAGAATTTCAGAAATTTCTTCATACTTGAGTTCATCGTAATATTTCATATTAAAAATCAGCCGTTGTTTCTCTGGAAGTGTTAACAATGCCTGCTGCAACTTCATCTGGATTTTGTCTCCATTGAAATAAGAAGAGGCTACTAAACTTTCAGAAAGTTCAGCAGAAACATCATCCAGAGGAATATTGTTACGCTGTTTTTTCTTATTTAAAAAGGTAATGCAATCATTTGTTGCGATCCTGTAAATCCAGGTATATAATTTAGAGTCGCTTCTGAATTTGGACAGATTCTTCCAGACCTTGATAAAAACTTCCTGGACAAGATCATCTGCATCGTCATGATCGATGACAAGGCGGCGGATATGCCAGTAAGTTTTCTCCTGATATTTTGAGATAAGCAGGTTAAAGGCTTCATTACGAGTATGCTCTACAGAGAACTTCGCCAGTATTTCATCATCTTCAACCTGCTTCATCTATTATTTTTTTCTTTTTATAACCTTTTGAGCTGCTTCAACAATATTAATTGTATCCAGTCCGTATTTAGTCATTAACTGATCAGGAGTTCCGCTTTCGCCAAAGCTATCATTTACAGCCACAAATTCTTGTGGAGAAGGAAGTTCAGTTGATAATAAACGCGCAACACTTTCACCTAACCCACCAAATTTATTGTGCTCTTCACAAGTCACTACACAACCAGTTTTCTTAAGCGACTTTAAGATAGCCTCTTCATCTAACGGTTTAATCGTGTGAATGTTTATAATCTCTGCATCAATACCTAAAGCAGCTAATTGTTCACCAGCTTCAATTGCTTTCCAAACCATGTGTCCGGTTGCAACAATAGTTACATCAGTACCTTCGTTGACCATCCAGGCTTTACCAATTTCAAATTTTTGATCGGGATCAGTAAATACAGGGATACTTGGTCTGCCGAAACGCAGATAAACAGGGCCTTCGTACTCAGCGATAGCTAAAGTAGCAGCTTTAGTTTGATTGTAATCACAAGGATTGATCACGACCATTCCAGGTAACATTTTCATCAAACCTATATCTTCAAGAATCTGGTGAGTTGCACCATCTTCACCTAAAGTTAAACCAGCATGAGAAGCACAGATTTTAACGTTTTTGTTTGAATAAGCAACAGACTGTCTGATCTGGTCATAAACCCTGCCTGTAGAGAAGTTTGCGAAAGTACCGGTGAAAGGAATTTTTCCTCCAATAGTCATACCTGCTGCAATTCCGATCATATTTGCTTCAGCAATTCCGATCTGGATAAATCTTTCCGGAAATTCATCCGCGAAAGCATCCATTTTCAAAGAACCTTTCAGATCCGCACAAAGTGCAACCACATTTGGGTTTTTCTGACCAGCTTCATGTAAACCGGCACCAAAACCAGAACGGGTATCTTTCTTTTCTGAATATGTATATTTTTTCATTATGATAATATCTTTTTTATCGCCCCTCTATCTTGAACAAGAGGTGCGCAGTTTAAATGGTTATGAATTAATAATCCCCTAATGTTTCTTTGTTCTGACTTAAAGCAGAAGCAAGCTGGTCATCATTAGGCGCAGTACCATGCCATTTATGTGAACCTACCATGAAATCTACACCATAACCCATTTGAGTACTCATTAAGTTTAAGATTGGTCTGCCTTTACCAGTAAGTGATTTAGCATATTCCAAAGCTTTAATAATATCTTCCATTTTATTTCCATTAGAAGTGATTACATGCCATCCGAAAGCTTCGAATTTAGTCTGCAAGTTCTCTAATGATAATATTTTCTCAGTAGGGCCATCAATTTGTTGTCCGTTATAATCAATTGTAGAGATCAGGTTATCAACTTTATTGTGGGGAGCGAACATAATAGCTTCCCAGTTCTGACCTTCCTGTAACTCACCATCTCCATGTAAACTGAAGACTAAAGAATGATCCTTATTCAATTTCTTGGTTAAAGCTGCACCGATTGCAACCGACATCCCCTGACCTAAAGATCCCGAAGCAATCCTGATACCAGGTAATCCTTCATGTGTAGTCGGGTGACCCTGAACACGAGAGTTTAATTTTCTGAAAGTAGCCAGTTCGCTAACTTCGAAGTAACCAGAACGGGCAAGCACGCTATAAAATACCGGAGAAATATGACCATTGGAAAGGAAGAATAAATCTTCACCTGCACCATCCATTTTAAAATCTGTGGAATGGTTCATGGTTTCAAAATATAAAGCTGTAAGGAATTCAGCGCAGCCAAGTGATCCACCCGGGTGTCCTGACTGGCAACCATGTACCATTCTTACAATATCTCTTCGTACCTGAGAAACAATGTCCTCTAATTCATTGATTGTATGTTTCATCTATTTATTTATTGTCTTCTCGATTGTTTATCTATTGATAGCAAATATAGTTTATTGCTATCATTTATTATTTAATGTAAAAGCCCTGAAATACCATTTAAATGTGATATTATGCATTTACAGCGTTTGAAATAACAGCTTCTTAACTATTTAATAATTCAAGGATTTGTGCAGTTGAATTTTTAGTGTCAACTTTCTTAATGATATGTGCGATTACGCCATTTTCATCAATTACAAAAGTAGTACGGTTGGTGCCCATATATTTTTTACCATACATGTTCTTTTCTCCCCAAACACCGTAAGCTTCTACAATCTTTTTATCAGTATCGGCCAGTAAGGTAAAAGGAAGACTATGTTTAGCCGCAAATTTCTGATGTGACTTCTCATCATCAACACTTACACCCAGTACGACAATATCTTTCGCTTTTAATCCCTGGTAATTATCCCTGAAATCACAAGCCTCAGCAGTACAACCAGGAGTATCATCTTTCGGGTAAAAATATAAAACCACTTTTTTACCTGCAAACTGACCCAGAGAGACTGTGTTTCCATCCTGATCCGCTGCGGTAAACTCAGGGGCTTTCTGACCTTCTTTTAATTCACTCATAATTATTTTATAAAATTAATTGAATACGTTTTACTGTTTCCTTTCATGTCTTCCACAACCAGTTTCAACTGATGTTTTCCAGCCGGGGTACGTTCATCAAAGGAATGCCATAAGGTAGCAGTTTTGGTGTCAAATTCCATCAAAACCCAATTGCCATCAATATAGCCATTAAAGCTTTTAATTCCTGAAAGGTTGTCACGGATTTTAAAAACCATTTTAGCTATACCACTCATATTTTTACCATCGGTTATGTTCACCGGGATAATTGTTGGAGGAATAGTATCAACAGCAATATAGAAACTGCCGAAATTACGCGGGGTAGCTTTCACATAACCATTCTCGAAAACTCCGCCTTGTGATGCACCACTGGTACTGACAATCACTGCTTTATCTTTCAATGCACCCAAACGGGCATCAGCCTTGATCCATAAATCAAAACCAATATGTAAAGGAGTAAGGTTGTTATGAATTTGATAAACTGGTGAATAAGCACCTTTTGCGGGCTCTGGTTTAACCTTATAAACTAAATTGAAATCATTGTATAAAGTCCCTTTTGGCAGCACCACTTTAAGACCATCAGCTGCAAATTCATTCTCTTTCGCATAAAAGAAAGGAATACCATCTGGCTGATCCGGTGTAGAAATCACAGTTTGCCCATCAGATTTTACGGTAAAAGGTAAAATGCTTTTATTTCCTTTAGCATCAGTTACAATATATTTCAGCTCATGCACCTGCTGGTCTTTAAATTCAATCCGGCCGCTGTTGACCAGGTTGCTGTAGATCTGCAAAGGATTTCCCGGATCTACAAAACTTTTCTGTATACTTCTTTTAGTGGTCATGAAAGCCGGGTAATCAATATGCGAGTTAATCGCTTTGCTGTTTTCAAAAGCAAACTTCTCTAAAGAAGAGGTGAAAATAGTTTTTCCATCCACTTCCAGTTCAATAGAATAGACCCCGTTAATTCCCGAAGCTCCATTATGTCTGTCTGTAGCGGTAATTCCGAATCCAACTTCACCACTTACAATCAATGGTTCAGCCTTATTGATACTATATTTACCTGCCCCACCAGTTACCTGGAAAAAAGTTTTAGGCGTATATTCACTAAAAGGCTTTTTATTCAATTTATAGACATATAAAGAATAAATAACCGGTGGAATATTGTCCGGGATCTGAATCCCGAAAAGTTGCGGATTAATCGTGTTTTCAGTTTTAGAGTCCCTGATTTCAAAATGAAGATGAGGGCCTCCTGAACTACCTCTGTTTCCTGAATAAGCGATCACATCGCCTTTGTGTACAGGAAATGCTTCTGCCGCAGGGAATTCATCCAGTTCAAAAGTCTTTTTCTGATATTGCAAAGCTTTTACCGCTTCTGCAATTTTGGGTGCGAAACGTGATATATGGCCATATACAGATGTATATCCATTTGGATGTACCAGGTATATAGCCTGGCCAAATCCGCTGTTCTGAACCCTCATTCTGGAAACATATCCATCCGCAATTGCATGAACAGGATACCCTTCACGCTGATTGGTGCGAAAATCTATTCCTGAGTGAAAGTGATTCCCTCTAAGCTCACCAAAAGAACCCGCTAATGCCGGGGGAACGATATCCAGCGGCGGACGGAAATCTACCAGTGGATATTTATTGTTACTGAAAATTTGCTGGGCCTGAGTATTTATTGCAAATACAACAAGCACAAACAGGAATATACTTTTTTTGATCATTAAACTTATTTTATATCGAAATTCAGAAATTGTTCTTTACCTATCCATGCTTCAAGTTTGTCGCCCGGATGAACCTGGCCAACCCCTTCAGGCGTTCCTGTAAAAATCAGATCTCCTTTTTTTAACGTGATGTACTGTGAAACGAAGGCTATAATTTTATCAAAAGAGAACAGGATATTTGCTGTATTTCCATTTTGACGGCTTTCTCCGTTTACTTTCAGCTCAAACGGTATCGCATTGATATCTGCAAGTTCAGTTTTTTGAATAAAATGGCTGACAGCAGCAGAATTGTCAAAAGCTTTGGCCAGTTCCCACGGTAACCCCTTTTCTTTCAATGCAGATTGAAGATCACGCGCGGTGAAATCAATACCTAAACCAATCTCATCATAATAATTAGCAGCGAATTTCTCTGCAATATGTTTCCCTTCTTTATTGATTTTTAAAACAACTTCCAGTTCGTAATGTACATCTGAAGAGAATTCCGGGATATAAAAAGGTTTGTTATCCTTAAGTACAGCTGTTTCCGGCTTCATAAAGATTACAGGACTTGATGGGAGAGGGTTATTTAATTCTTTAGCGTGTGCAGCGTAGTTACGGCCAATAGCAATTATCTTCATTGTATTCAGGTATATAAAAAACGTCTATTATCTTCACATGCAGCTTGCATGATGCGTAAAAGTAAATTATATCCGGTAAAAAAAAGATTGATGCAGAAAATTAGCTGAGTTTAAACGGGTATTCAGCTTAGAGAATAGAAATACGTTTAACAACAGTCTCTGAACCTGCAACAAAACGAAGGAAATAAATCCCGCTGTTCAACCGGTTAGGAATGGTGAAAGTTTTAGTTTGCTCTCCCGCAGATAAGCGTTCATTAGATAAGGTTACCACTTCATTTCCTAATAAGTCCATGATCTTAATAGACAGATTGGACTCCCGTTCCAAACGGATCGTCAGATTAATCTGATCATCAACCGGGTTAGGATAAACTTTAAGTACCGAAAGAATTTTATCTGGTCTGCCGCTGGCTGATCTGCTGTGCGAAAGAAGGCTGTTATAAGGTGTCAAAGATGAGCCAGGCATATAACTTGGCTTGTAAGAAGGGACATCACCTCTGATTTGAGGAGTCCTGACAATTCTTTTGTATTTGGCACTTGTACCTATACTATCTGAACGCTGGGCAAAAACTGTTGATCCACAGCAGACACTGATGCAAAAAATGCAAATTATGTACAGAAGTGAGATCGTTTTAGTTTTTGTATTCATCTATTGCAACAAAAGTAGTGAATAATTCTACACAATAATTAATCTTTTTGTACTCAGGACAATATTTAACACATTTTAACAGTTGTCGGTTCTTCTACGGGAATGATAGTGCTTTTTTTTGGGTAATCAGGCGGTTATTTAATTGGATTGATTTATTTTTAAAGTTATTGTTAATTTTTCTATATTGTCCCCAGGTTTTACCCCTTATGCGGCTTTGAAATACCGGATAAAAAGATGTTAATTTCTGCTGCTGATTATTATTTGCATCAGAATTACGTTGTTGGACAGGATATTATTTTTTATTCAGACTGATCACCTGGTATAAAAAGCTGAATAGTATCTTTTTTATACAAAGTAGTACAGTAAAATGACATGAAGTTGCATTTTTATTTATTCTTATACATCATTGCGCATTCGTCTGTGCGAGGGATTAAAATCTGCTAAACCTAATCTTATGAAAAAAAAATGTTTACTCTTATGTCTGGGCATAATTGCCGGGACGCTCACTTCACGTGCCCAGTTTTCTATCGGACTGGAAGGTGGTTACAACAAAAACCACATCATTACCAATATCGGCTTCAGGGCTTTCACCAAGTATGAATCCCTGGATGGATTTAATATTGGGATACCTGTTAAGTATGACCTGAACAATTGGTTTGCGATACAAGCAGACCCTCAGTTCATCCGGAAGAGCTACAAAATTGTGCGCAGCAGCTATTTCGAAGGAATTAACCATACGAACAAGAACAGCTATATTCAGCTTCCTGTGATGGCACATTTCACCTTTGGCGGTCAGAAATTGAAAGGCTTCTTAAACCTGGGTGGTTATGCGGGCTACTGGTCTTCGTCTCGTATCAAAGGGACTCAGATTGATACTTTTGCGAAAGAATATGAGCTTCCGGATGGTGCGCAGACCCCAAGTATTCTGGATGGTGAACCAGGGTATAACTATGATGAGAAATTTACTTTTGACAGCCGCCGCGACCGCAGAATTGAATTAGGCGTATTGGTGGGAACCGGAGTAAGTTATCAGCTTAAACCAAGGTATGAACTTTTTGCAGAAGCAAGATATTACCGTGGATTAACAGATCAGCAGAAAAACTATATGATCAATCAGGTTCCGCGTTACAATGATACTTATGTTATTCAAGTAGGTTGTATGTACCGTCTAGGCAAATAACAGCGCTAATTTATTCATCATTATTACAATTTTATGAAATCAACCTATCTATTTTTATATAAAAATATGCTCCACCTGATACTGGGTATCTGCCTTGTGAGCGCACTGGCTTCCTGCCGTAAAGAGTCACCTCAAATCAACGATCCTAAACGTTACATCGAAGGTAGTTTCAGTGAAGCTTTTGAGGCTTACTGGAATGGAATGAACAACAACTATATCTTTTGGGATACTGATCCTACAAACTGGGATGAAATCTATCGTAAATATCAACCGATTTTTGCTAAAATGAATATCAATGATTCTACGGATGTCAGAAAATCTTATACTTATTTTAAAGAGATGACCTCAACATTGATTGATTCACACTATGCTTTGAGAATTAATAGCAGCTATGTTAAAGATTCGGCGGCTTATATCAGCCCTTCTGATGCAAGACATCAAAAGAGCCCTGATTATCATGGTAGTATTAATCCTAACTTTTTTTACAGTACTATTCCTCCAAAATATCTGGATAAAGGATATGTGAAAGGGTTTATTAATTTATCGGCTACAGACCAGTTCTTTGCTGTTGCAGGTAAGATTAAGGGGAATATCCTATATCTGCACTTTAATGAATTCAGTTTAAATGTAATCAAGGATTTACCAACACCTAACAATGCACAGAAAGCTTTACAGTATTACTTTGATCAGGTAAAAAACCCGGAAGGCTTGAAAGGGATCATTATTGATGTGAGAAGTAATGGTGGTGGTTATCTTTCTGATTTGGATCTACTGGTAGGTGGTTTGACGGATAAGGAGTTTCCTATCGGTGCTACCCGTTCAAAAATTGGAAACGGAAGATTGGATTATACACCATGGATACCTGCAAAGGTTCATCCTGGAAAAGATGCGAAGTTGTTTACGGCTCCTATTATTGTTTTGGCTGATTTGAACTCTGTAAGTATGGCAGAGATGACTACAATGGCTCTAAAAGCGATGCCGGGTGGAAATGTGAAATTTGTAGGTGAACGCACCTGGGGTGGTAACGGCCCGTTGTTAAATAACAACGATTATTACAATAGCGGTCAATTCAAGACAGGTTTCCTGAGTTTGGTTTATACTTCTTCAACTGCATTACGTTATGTTGATGGAAAGTTATATGAAGGAATTGGTTTTCCGCCAGATATAGAGGTTAAATATAACAAAGCTGCACTGGATGCGGGTACTGACCCGCAGTTGGAAAAAGCGATCAGCTTGATTCCACAGTAAGGAATAATAATTAATTAAAGCCGCCTTCTATGTTTGCGAAAACAGGAAGGCGGCTTTTTTGTGCCGTTTGTTCTCTTGTTCTGAACTGTTTAAGTTCATAAATAACCTGGTTACAAGCAGGGTTCTGGCTATGTTCTGTAGCAGATTGATGCGCATCTGAAGCGTAGTTGATACGGGTCGAAGCGTTTCACCCCCCTATCAACCCCGTTTGAAGTGCGTATCAAAGTATAGCTAAACCTTGCTAAATACCGGATAATAGTAGTAAACAAGAATTGACCAATTCATTAGAGACAGAATTGCTCGCTTTTCTAAACTATTTTAAACAGGCTCCAGTTATTTTAATTTAAAATCTTTGACACTTTTAAGCATCTCTTTGCGCTCTATTTTATCATAAAAATATATTTTTGACGAATGTACTGTGCTGGTTTGAAGTGAAGCTGATTTTAGATTGCTTTTGTTTCTTGGATTGTTTGTTTGAGATGGATTTCCAAGTGCTATCTGTATCGCGGGGTCTGCCAGATCTCCGAAATTAAAAACTGGGTTATCGATCACAGATAAATTGGTAGAAAACCCATCGAAATAATTACCGTCATTATTTGCATTTTTATCTTGATACATAGCTAAATACAAATTAAACTTATCGATTTTGATGTCGAAAAAGCCAACAGGCTTTCCATAAGTCCGCACATTTGTACCATCGCCAGATACACCAATCAATGTAACCTTCATATAAGGTTGTAAAATACTAATTAGCAATTCGCTGGCAGACGCTGTTTCCTTGCTGACGATAAAATATACGCTTTTTATAGATTTGATCTCACCCTGCTTTTCAAATAAAACTGTATTTCCTTTTACACTATAATCTATATCATTTAATGTGGCATGCCTCCCATCTATATAGACGGGGTTCTCGTTTGCATCAAGTATAGGCTGATTTTTTAAGATGTCTGCTTTACCCCCCTGCATTAAAGGGTTGTAATGTTCCGTAAACATTGTTTTTCCATTTAAATTTGCGGGAATAATTTGATTTGCAATATACCTGCAGGTATTTTGATACCCCCCTCCATTATATCTCAAGTCTATGATTAATTCAGATATATCTTCATTACCGAAATTATCAAAAACTGGATTCAGGTGCCTGGCAGAAAGAGATTCATCCGTAAACCTTTTGTAGGCGACGTAACCAATTTTTCTATTATTAAAAGAGATTACCTTACTTTTAAGCACTGGGTTAGCTTCAAAAGGAGCTTGTGTCAGGCGGATATTTTTATTATTGATAACAGGTGTATTTTCAGATATCAAAACGATGTCAATAAATGCATTTTTGACCGAGGATTCAATAAAGCGATAATATATTTCATTCGTCTGAACCGGAATTCCATTAATTTTTATAATTCGATCTCCTCTGTTTAAGCCAGCTTTACCTGCAGGAGAGTTCGAGTCAACATATAAAAGTCTGATCTCATTATCTGACACAGTAGCAAATGATAATCCAAAGTTATTAGATAACAGCACCGGCTGAACTTCATTTTTTGTAAAAGAAGAGGTATGAAAACCTTCGGTAATACCGGAATATTTTGGTATGCCAGGATTACTCATATTTAGTTCAAAAGACATATTTGCAGTCGGATTTATAGCTGCTCTGGTAAAATCAAATATTTCTTTATTATACATGTCCATTTCGTGACCAGCACCTGTATAAAATCGGGATGGCTTAAATGTTGTAAAGGAAGAAAGCTGATCATTCCAGAGATATATTTGTTGAGCATATAAATAGATTGAATCTAAGTTTGATGATATTCTTTTCTTATTTATCTGTGTTGTTATTGTCTCTTCGACGGGATTCTTTTTACAACTGGCAATCAGCAAAGAGAAAGTTAATAGAAGTAACAATGAGTTCAGGCTTCTTGCGCTTCGGTAGAATATATTTTTCTTCATTTTTTTGCTTTTATTATAGGAGACGGAAATGTCTTCATTCACTGTTATAAAATTCAATATAATTATTGATTCCCGATAGAGTTGTATGACGTCATCTGTTGGAATAAAGGAACTTAGCCGGCGTAGAAGAGATGTTGGCGCAAGAGAGTTCGCTTTTTGATATATGAAGGCCTCTTGTTTTTAAACTTTCCATTATAGCCCCTTAACTAAGCATAAAGGGGGATCTTAAACTAAAACTAATCTGTTTTTTAGCTGATAAGCTCAGTTTTTTGTCAATTTTTTTTATTGACCCTGGTAAATTAATTAACATAAAGATAATTAAAACATATCAAAAATATAATATACCTAATAGTTTATGATATTTAAATTAGTGGGATAATAAATTAACCAAAACTTCTTCAAAAATGAAAAAAAACTATCAAATTTTAAAAATGGCAATTTGTTTTGCCGTGTTAATTACTTCTTCCTGTAAAAAGAACAACGATAATCTTAGTGAGGATAAAGGAGCATATATAGCTCCCAAGGGTTATGTCTCACAGTTTAAAGGTTTTCCAAAGTATCCTTATGAACCAATTGAAACTGATGTTTATGATAAACAAGCCATAGTCGATATTCAAAATAAGGTAAATCGTAAAAAACAAAACTCAGTAGATTTTATCAGGGACAGCGTATGGATAGGTGGGGGAGGGAAAACCGCCTTTTACGAATCCACAGAAATGCCTGCAGTTACTGAAGAGATTAGAAAACAGGTATACCTGGGTGCAATTGTAAGAGGTGATATGGCTGGAGATCCAAAAGACTTCGTTCCGGTCGCATTATCTGTTGAAGAAAGAAACCCTATTACCATGTATGCTAATTTCCCTACAGATAGTATATCAAGAACAGTTAGCATCCTTGGGCCCAGTATAGACAAATCATATATTAGGGCAGCTTTAAAGGCAGGATCCGGTGAGCAGCTGCAATCTTTTAGTTATGAAATGACTTCATACCGAAAATTCGACGAACTTAAACGTTCATTTGGAGCTAATGTTGACATCGGCGGTTTATTTAAGTTAAATTATTTAGATACAACTGTCCACCAAAGAACACAAACCCATGTAATGGCCTCTTTCACACAAGAAAACTTTTCACTTAACATAGAGCCACCTATTTATAAGCCATTCCTAAAAGACCCTGTAAACATGGCTAAATTTGGTGGATACGATCCTTTGATTGTCAGTTCAGTTACTTATGGCAGGAAAGGTATTCTGATCATGGATTCAGATTCTTCTTATAATATGGTACAGAAAACATTATCACTTGTGTTTACAGTTACCATTGATGTTAAAAATCTATTGGGAGCAAGACCTGATGCTTCCGTGCAGCTTGGCCCTACGCTCAAAGCTGAGCTGGGTTTAAGGCTGAGCAAAGAGCAAAAGGAACTTTTGCAGACCGCTCATGTAAAAATGTATGTATTAGGCCCGGATGGTAAAAGCATAGGAGCAATCGTTAAAGGGCTTGAGGGCTTTGCTGATATTATGAGCGGTGGAGGTGTGTTTTCTGCGAACACTTACGGATCTCCGTTATATTATACGCTTAATTATTTAGGCGACTTCAAGACTTTCAGAACGAGATTCAAAATTAATACTCCAAATAATTAGATAGAATAAAATCTGTTTTTAATGAAAAAATCTCTATATCTATTTTTTGCTTTATCAGTGTTACTTAATTTATCCTGTAAAAAGGATAAATTAAGTAACACTGATCCATATGATGATAAGCGGAAAGCCCTTTTATCTTCTCATTTTCAGGATTTAAAAATTGAAACCTTCAGCCCAATTTATTTAGGCAAGAGCAGTTTAAAAGATTTGCTGGACAAAAAAAAAAGAAACGAACTAATTAAAGTCAGAGATAGTTTATGGCGTAATTCGCTGGGAAAATCATCTTTTTATCAATCCGACGAGATGATTGTGACTCCGGACAACAGTTCTTATATTTATCCTGGATCTATTATTAAAGCCGCGTCGGTTAACTCCGGAATTTTTGAACCATTAACCGGATTTGCTGGAAAGCCTATTAACGTGGCACTATCCTTTCCTTCAGGCAAATCTTATGGAGTAATTGATTACCCCGCACTATCCAGCAGCCGGGTATTTCTGCGAAATGCATTAATGGATCCGGATTTTTCGGGCACCCAGATTGTAGATTTCTTATTCAATGCATCTTCTTTCACCAATTATAACGAGGTAAAACTTGCCTATGGTTACAATATGGATGAGAAAGCTTTGTTTTATTCTGTAAATACCTCATTCAATTACAACTCTAGCCGAACGAATTATTCAACGGGGATGATGGCCACGTATACTGTGAAAAATTTCACTTACAGCATGTCAGACCCTACTGAAAATGAACTTATTGACCGCGCTGCATTACCTGCAAACATTTTCGAAGGTGTATCTCCGGTATTCATCAACTCGGTAACCTATGGCCGCTTTGGCTTCTTCATGATAGAAACCAATAACACGAGTTCCCAGATGAGGAGCGTATTTGAGAAAATGGTGAAAAAGATTTTTAAAAAGACGGATGAGAATCTGACCCAGGAAGAAAAGCAGTTAATCAGCACCTGCAGGATCACATTGAATCTGTTGGGTAAACCAGGCGGTGGCTCGATTACTAAACTTCTGACCAATCCGGACTCCGATGCGTTGTCTAACTTTATTTCCGAAAACCTGGGTGTCTTTACCGCAAAAGATCCTGGTGTACCCATCTCGTTTACTGCGAAATACCTAAAAAACAACACTTTATTTAAAACAGTATTTCATTTGGATTTTCCCTACTAAAAACTGACTTCATTCATCACTAACAAAATTTTATGCGCCTCATTTCTTTCTCATCATACGCAACAATGATACTGCTATCTGTCCTTATTTACAGTTGTAAAAAGGATAATTTAAAGGGCATTAGCAGAAGCTTGCAGTCGGGTTTAAAAACACCGGAAATACCCCGATTCTCAATGCGGGCCGGGCACTACAGTGATCCGAAAAATATTAACGGAATACTCAATAAGAGTAAATTAAACGATGCTGCCACTTTTGATAACCGGAGTCCATGGACTACTTCGAGCGTAAAGCCTGATGGCCCCGGGAGGGTGACCAATGGGTTTGACCTTACGGGTAAGGAAGATCCCAACAAAGTTTCTTATTTGCAGGCATTTAAAAGTAATGTATTTGTGATTGCAGACAATCAAATGTCGTTGAATATTTTCCCTGGAGCAATAATCGATGGTGGAAGTATTTCTGCCTATGGTTATTATGAACCCCAAATGCAAAAAGGTATAGAAAATAACAAGAGGCCAGTAACGGTATCTACCTCTATTCCAGTTAGCCCGGACAATACCGTCAGAACGTTTTGGCCAAGGCCCAGTAATGACAGGGCTTTTCAGAGACAAGCACTAAGCGAACTCGAAAGGCTCTATCCGGGAGAGACAGGTATTAGTCGCTTACAAGTAGAAATTGACACTTTTTCTGTTTATGAGGAATTGAAGACCCTTTATGGTTACAACAAGAACATTGGCCTTTTTATTGTGAATTATGGTAAGAATTCTACAGAAAACACGCATACCATAGCCACAAGCTCTGCCATTAAAATAAAGTTTTATCAGGAACATTTTTACATGGACGTAGATGGTAATTTACCCGCAAAAGGCGAGCTGATAGATTTCAATGGTCTGGATCAATCTGTTTTTGGTGGCACTGAGCCTTGTTATGTGAGTAGGGTTGCCTATGGAAGAATGGGGATTATGCTCGTCGAGTCAACTTCCAGTGCCTCTGCTTTGTACAGTGCAGTAAATAAACAAGTACAGATCCTGGAAGGTGTCGTGGGGGTAGGTACACACTTAACCGCGGAGGAAGAAAGTGTGATCAACCAGGCTAAAATCAGAGTCAAATTCACTGGGCTCGGTACTGATAAGGATAAACCAACAGACGTTTTTGGAGTAGCAGGTTTCATAGAAACTTTGTCTGCTAATGCATCATATGATAAAGACCATCCAGGCATTCCTATTAGTTACCAACTCAAAACAATTAGGGGCGACAAACTGATTGAAGCTCCGTTTGATATCAATTACGGAAGCTATGATAAGCCATATGCTAGAATTGAATATAGAAATATTCAAAGATCTAATGAAAAGTTCTCAAGTAGTAGTTTTTTAGATCAGATAAAGGCAGACCTTGTAATCGCTTGCTATTCTTCACCGTTGTGTACCCCGGAGTCTGAATTCCAGGCACCAAATTTCATTTCGTTCAATTATAAAATTATATCTAATAATTATACTTACGACCCACAAGGTCATTCACCCGATGACGAGGATAATAAGTATACTATGAATTATAGTACAAATAATAAACAAAAAACTAAACCACTATTCTTAAACCGGGCAGACCCATATCTGAGGTATTACGGTAGTTATCTTAATCCAAAAATAAGTAAATATGAATCACAGGCTTGGTTACTTGATGGGGCGGGTTATTTCCTGGCAGATAAGTGGGGGAGTCCATATGGATGGACACTTCAATTATAGTCCCTTTAAAAATTAGGTTACCATTACCAGGTGTAAATCGTTATTGTATTGCTTTATAAAGACTATAGTGGAAAATGGGATTTGAGTGAAAACTCAAATCCCATTTAGTTTTTAGCTAGTTAACGCTTACCGGCTGATTCTTCACATTCAGCTTACTATGGTGGAAACCATATAAGAAATAAACAACCAGTCCGATCACTAACCAGATTCCAAATCCGATCCAGTTAGAAATACCCAGTTCACACATCATGTACAAACAGCTCAGTAAACCCAATACCGGGATCAGAGACAAGTTATGTGTAATACAGAAATAAGTGATCGCCACGCAAATAAAGAAGAAGATCCACATCGGGATTTTGTGTTTAAACAAAGCCCAGCCGCTTTCAAATTTCTTATCCGCACTCACTGCACTCTTCTCAATAAAACTCTTGTACTGCTCCGTACTCAGGCCATTTAAATAAGCCTCAGCATCAATATTCTTTTCGATCACATTAGACACTTTTTGTGCTGCAATAATCTCTTCCTTCACACTATTCAGTTCAGTTTTATCAAGCGAGGTAATAAAGCTGATCGGATCATGAACCTTAGTCTCATTTGTAATGAAAGAAGTCATTTCTGCTTTAAAAAAGATGAAACCAGAAATAATCGCCCCAATAAAAACCACAGGAATGATAAACTTTGAATTGACATAAGGAGTCTTGAACTTACCCCTTGGAATATCAGTTTTGTTCTGTAATACCAATACCCCCGCACAAACCAGTACAAAAGCAAACAGCGTCCCGATAGAGCATAAATCCGTCACAATAGTCAGGTTCATGAACAAAGAAGGAACAGCTACGACAAAACCAACTACAATAGTTGCAAAAGAAGGTGTTTTATAAACAGGGTGGATCTTAGAAAACCTTTTTGGCAATAAACCATCACGGCTCATACTCATCCAGATTCTTGGCTGGCCCATTTGGAAAACAAGCAATACACTCGCCATCGCAAATACTGCACTTACCGCAATAATCCCACTCATCAATTTCAGGTCAATATGATCAAACACAAAGGCCAGCGGATCACCCACAGCCAGCAGATCATACTTTACAATACCAGTCAATACCAGCGCAATCGCTACATAAAGGACCGTACAAATAATGATCGCCCACATCATACCTCTTGGTAAATCCCGCTGCGGGTTCTTACACTCTTCGGCAGTCGTAGAAATCGCATCAAAACCAATATAAGCAAAGAACACAGCAGAAACCCCTTTAAGAATTCCAGAAACACCATTCGGTGCAAATGGATTCCAGTTCTCCGTATCGACATAGAAAACACCTACAGAAAGCACCAGTAAAATGACTGCAAGTTTTACAATAACCATTGCATTACTCGCATTCTTAGATTCTTTCATCCCTCTGTATACCAGCCAGGTAATCAGAATAATAATTCCCAAAGCAGGTAAATCGGCTACGATATGGAAACCACCAATTGTAGGGGCAGTAGTCCAGGCATTGTTCGCAATACGGGTGGCATCATCCAGGTTAGCAAAGCTTTTACCTGCATTCAATAACGCCTCAGCATGCTTATGACCATTAAATGCCGTCAGGTAATCCATTGTCATCCAATCCGGAAGGTTAATCCCGTTTATACCCAATGCCGGTATTCGGATCGAAGAGAGTAAACCCGTAAAATAATCAGACCAGGAAATGGCGACGGTAATATTCCCAATCGCATATTCCATGATAAGTGACCACCCAATAATCCAGGCTACCAATTCTCCGAAAGCTACATAAGAATACGTATAGGCACTTCCCGAAACAGGAACCATAGAAGCAAACTCTGCATAAGCAAAGGCTGCAAAACTACAGGCCACAGCCGTAAATATAAATAAGAAGATTACAGCAGGACCGCCGTCGGCACTTGCCTTTCCAATTGTACTGAAAATCCCCGCACCAATAATAGCGGCAATTCCAAAAGCAGTAAGATCTCTTACACCCAGTGTTTTATTTAAAGATGCGCCATGATCGCCATAGCCCTTTTCGGCATCTTCTAATATTTTAGTAATAGACTTTTTTCTGAAAAGATTTTCAAACATAATGGGCAATTTGGTTAGTTGGTTTTGCTTTAGGGTAACTTAACGCCTGTTTGTATTTCAAACAGGCGCCAATTGGCTCAAAGTATAAAAAATTAATCTAATTTATCTAATTCATCCTTTACAAAGGAAGCCAGTTCTTTAATATATCCACTGCTGAAATCGAACTTAATACCCGCAGTTTCGTAAATTTCATTCATTGGTTTAGTATAACCCAAAGCTAACGCATCCAAATATTGCTGTAATGCTTTTTCAGGATTCTCTTTGTAGTTTTTCCAGATCGCAATCGCGCCTAACTGTGCAATCGCATATTCTATATAGTAGAAAGGAACTTCAAAAAGATGCAATTGTTTTTGCCAGATGTTACCAAACTCCTGCTCCAGACCATCCCAGTTAGAAAAGCCCGCACCAAATCTTTCATAGATCTGTTTGAAAGCAACCTCTCTGTCGGCAGCATTGTGTGTAGGGTTGGTATAAATCCAGTGTTGAAACTGATCAATCACCGCTACCCATGGTAAAGTTTTCAGCACATCTTGCAACTGCTCTTTCTTCGCACGGATCAGATCGGCAGGGTTATCAAAGTATATATCCCATTGATCCATTGAAATTAATTCCATACTCATAGATGCGAGTTCTGCAACTTCCGAAGGACAGTGTTTAAAATCATTTAACTCCAGGTTAGCTGTCAAAAAAGTATGGATCGCATGTCCACCTTCATGAACCATTGTCGTTAAATCTCTCAGTGAACCCGCAGAGTTCATGAAAATAAAAGGAGCACCGGTTTCGGCCAGTGGATAGTTGTATCCTCCCGGAGCTTTACCTTTTCTGCTTTCTACATCAAACAGGTTATTCGCTTTCATGATCGAAAGCATTTGACCTAATTTAGGATCGATTGCAGTAAAAGCAGCAATAGTTTTATCGATCAGCTCTTCACCATTTTTGAATGGCTTCAAGGCAGCTTTACCAGAAGTGCTGACTTCCATATCCCATGGCTTCAATTCTTCCAGACCTAATAATTCAGCTCTTTTCTCTGCTTGCTCTTTTAAAATAGGTACGATTTCTTTTTCTATCGCCTCATGGAATGCATAACAATCCTTCGCGCTATAATCGAATCTGCCTAAAGCCTGGAACATATAGTCTCTGTAGTTTTCAAATCCTGCGTTCAGAGAAACCTCATGACGCATCGCTACCAACTCATCAAACACAATGTTTAAAGCATCTTTATCTACCAGACGGCGTTGCTGGATAGTTTCCCATGCCTGCTGACGAACCGCTCTGTCTATATCTTTCGTTAAAACAGCGGCCTGCTCCAAAGTATACTCCTTGTCATTGATCACCACACTCATTGCACCAGTAGTGGCCTGGTATTTTTGCTGGGTGATTTGCAGTTTCGTAAACAGTTCTACGTTTTCTTCTCTGTAGATCTCCAGTGCTTTTTTAATCGCCCGTAAATAAACAAAGTATTTAGTCTGGTCCAGCTCATCAATAAATGGGCTGTCTACCAGTTTTTGATTTAATAAATTTGCAACAGGGGAGATCTTAGGTTCAATCTCCGTAGCGAAATATTGAAAGCTGCTCACCAATTCTTCATTGGCAGTATCACAACTCATTTTAATATATCTCCAGGCAAAGTCTTCTTCCAGTGCAGCTTCAAATTCACTTTTGTCTTTAAGCCATTTTTCAAGCTCGCCAACATTGGCAATTCTTCTGTCTAATAATTCATCCAGCACAGGAGAAAGGTTTTCCCATTTAATCTCAAGCGTCTGCGGAATATAAGTCCTGATTTTTTTCGTAATAATAAGATTGCTCATCGGTCTAGAATTTGAAAATTGTTCTTAAAAAAGCATCGAGCAAAAAGCAGGCTGCAAAAATCACAGAGGCGAATCCATTGGTGGTCGCAAATGCTTTGTTCACTTTACTGATGTCATTAGGTTTAACCAGCAGATGCTGATAAATTAACATCGAACAAAAGAAGGTTACGCCAAGGTAGTACGCCCAGCTGAAAGTAGAAAATACGATCGGTAAGATCACACAGATCGCGGAAAGGACATGTAAGAATTCAGATAATCTGAGTGCTTTTTTTCTGCCCAGCGCTGAAGGGATCGAGTGTAATTTCTCTCCTTTATCAAATTCCTCATCCTGCAAAGCATAAATAATGTCAAATCCGCTTACCCAGAATAATACGGCAAGCGAATAAAGCACAGGCACCAATGCGAAATGTCCGGTTACAGCAATATAGGCACCAATAGGAGCGAGGGATAAGCCCAGTCCGAGTACCATATGGCATAAAGCGGTAAATCTTTTGGTATAGCTATAAAACAGGACAACAAAAAGGGCTACAGGAGAGAGGTACAGACATAATGGATTAATGAATGCTGTGGTCACGATGAAAAGCACACAGTTCACAATCACAAAGATCAGCGCTTCATTCGCAGAAACTTTTCCTGCGGGAATATCGCGCATGTTCGTCCGCGGGTTCTTCGCATCAATGTCTCTGTCCAGATACCTGTTAAACGCCATGGCAGAATTTCTGGCGAATACCATACAAAGGAGTACTAACAACAAAATCACCCAGTTGAAAGGGTGATCTGTAGTGGTAACTCCTAAAAAGAAACCAATCATCGCAAAGGGTAGTGCGAAGACTGAATGTGCAAAAAGCACGAGTGAAAAATACTTCTTCATTTAAAGGTGCTGTTATTAATCTTCTTCTGGCGTCAGGATAGGCATTGCAAAATCAAGATTGGTCTGATCAACAAAGTTCAGGATCTCATCTCTTCCAATTAACTTCTCTGCTGAGGTCGTAAATATTGGTGGGATTTCTTCAAACCATCCTGAAAGTTCTTTTTTGAAAAGCGCTATATTCTGATGTGTTTTAGAAGTAGACTGCTTATCGGTCTTGGTAAAGGCCAGAACAAACGGGATTTGGATTTCTCCCATCCAGCAGCAAAACTCGATGTCAATTTTTTGTGGCGGAATACGGCTGTCAATTAAAACGAATACACATTGTAAACTTTCTCTTTTGGTGATGTAATTACGGATGAATTTTTCCCAGCTTTCACGGCTGTTTTTAGAAACTTTCGCATATCCATAACCTGGTAAATCGACGATATACCACTTCTCGTTGACCAAAAAGTGGTTAATTAACTGTGTTTTTCCTGGTTTTTGAGACGTTTTTGCCAATCCATGCTGGTTAACAAGCATATTGATCAGGGACGACTTTCCTACGTTTGAGCGGCCAATAAAAGCATATTCGGGCATGTTGGCTACTGGCAGTGCCGAAATCTTGGTATTACTGCAAATAAATGTTGCTGATTTTATAATCATTTGACAAAGGTAGAAAATTAGTTTTCAACAATACTTATCTTTGCGACACACCATGAACGAAAAAATAACTCCATACCAATCTGATACGATCACGAAAAAGGAGCAAGTGAGCACAATGTTTGATAATATTGCTGGTACTTATGACTTCCTGAATCATTTCCTTTCTGTAGGAATAGACATTCTATGGCGTAAAAAGGCCATTCGTGAATTGTCAGCACTGAAGCCGCAACATATTTTAGATGTAGCCACAGGAACGGGTGACCTGGCTTTTGAAGCGATCAAAATACTTCATCCTAAAAAAATTACAGGCGTAGATATTTCTGCCGGAATGCTTGAAGTAGCCCGTAAAAAAATCACAGACCGTAATTTACAGGATATTTTCAGTGTAGAAATCGGAGATTCGGAAGGCCTTAAGTTTGAAGACAATCATTTTGATGCGATTACGGTTGCCTTTGGTGTCAGAAATTATCAGGATCTTGAAAAGGGATTATCAGACATGTTGCGGGTATTAAAGCCGGGCGGAAAAGTTGTAATTCTGGAGTTTTCAAAACCTGTAGCATTCCCGGTGAAACAACTGTATAATTTTTATTTCAAATCTATATTGCCGGTTTTCGGGAAAATATTCTCGAAGGATGCCAGAGCGTATACTTATCTGAATGAATCGGCAGTTGCATTCCCGGATGGAAAGTCTTTTATTGCGGTGATGGATAAAGTGGGGTACAAAACGACTAAACACAGACCACTGACCTTTGGGATCAGTACAATATATACCGGAATAAAAGGTTAATCCATTCAGATGAAATTAAAAATAAGCCTGTTAGTTGTTCTTCTTTTTTCAGTCGCCGCTGCCAGAGCTCAAAACTGGGGTGGTGGTGTCGATGATGAGAATGTACACTTTGGGTTTACTTTTCAATATACAGGATCTTCTTATAAGATTAAGAAAAAGGAGAATTGGAGAGATCCGTACCAGTCACGTCTTGATCCGTCAAGGGGGTTGATCACGGATTCACTGAATGCTATGTACGGTAAATCCTCTCCGGGATTTGGAATTGGTTTTGTGGTCAATGGCAGGGTCAATAATCATATTGACGTCAGGTTAACGCCAACATTGGTTTTTACAGACCGGCTGATGGAGTATGAATATGTACCTTATGTGAACAGTGGGGGCAATCAGTTAAATAACCCGGCCTTAACCAATACGATTGAAAAGAAAGTGACTGCCACGATGGTTGAATTTCCGCTGGGTATTAAGATCAAGTCAGATAGAAGAAATAACTTCAGGGCTTATATGTTATATGGGGCAAAGTATTCAATGGATATCGCTTCCAAGAAAAAATCGGACGATTCACAATTAGATGAAGAGTTCAAATTTCTGAAAAATAAAAAGAGCTACTGGTCTTTAGAAGCAGCTTTTGGACTGGATCTGTATTTCGAGTATTTTAAAATGTCTCCCGAAATCAAACTGTCTTATTCACTGAATGATGTTTTGGACAGAACAGAGATTAATCCATATAACAATCCGATAGATAAATTGATGTTGCGTCATGTGACATTCAGTTTATTCTTCGAATGATGCAGCCTGATTGAATTTTAATAGCTTTGTTTGAAAGGGTATATAAAAATAGATTTTTATGAAAACTGCATTAATAACAGGCGCGACTTCAGGTATAGGAAAATCATGTGCACACTTATTTGCACAGCAAGGATATCAATTGGTATTGGTGGCCAGAAGAGAAGAAAAACTAAAAGAAGTTGCTAAACATTTAGCAGATAAATATGCGGTAGAGATTAAAACACTTATTGCAGATGTAAGAGATAATTCAGTGCTGAAAGAAGTTTTTGAAAGCTTACCTGAAGACTGGAAAAAGGTTGATGTATTGATTAACAATGCAGGCTTAAGCCAGGGACTGGATCCGGTTCAAAATGGAGATACCAACGACTGGGACACCATGATAGATACCAATGTAAAGGGTTTGCTTTATGTAACTAAAATAGTTTCCAACTGGATGATCGCTGCTAAAAAAGGGCACATCATCAATATTGGTTCTATTGCAGGTAAAGAAGTTTATCCAAACGGAAATGTTTATTGTGCAACAAAACATGCAGTGGATGCCCTAAATAAAGGAATGCGTCTGGACTTGCTTCCACATGGTATCAAAGTGACCGCAATTAATCCTGGTATGGTAGAAACAGAATTTTCTGTAGTCCGTTTTAAAGGAGATGAAGACAAGGCGAAAAAGGTATATGAAGGGTTAGAACCTTTATTGGCACAGGATATTGCCGATGCCATCTGGTTTGCAGTTAGCCGCCCTGCACACGTGAATATAAATGATATGCTGATTATGCCAACTGCACAGGCATCAGCAACAGTAGTAAATAGAAATTAGAATAAAAGTTTAAGAAATATGGTATCTGCAATTATAGATCAGGAAATAAAAAAAGCAATGTTAGCTAAAGATCAGGCTGCATTAAGAGGTTTACGCGCAATTAAAGCTGCATTATTAGTAGCAAGAACGGAAAAAGGATCAGCAGAAGAAATTACTGAAGATGCGGAAATGAAAATTCTTCAGCGTTTAATTAAACAAAGAAAAGAGTCTTCTGATATTTACAAACAACAAGGCAGAGAAGACCTGGCTGTAATTGAGGATGAAGAAATCGCAGTAATCAGTCAGTTTATGCCACAGCAATTAAGCAAAGAAGAAGTAGAAGTTCTGATTGCTAAGCTGATAGCAGCTGCTGGTGCAGTTACAGTAAAAGATATGGGCCGTATTATGGGGCTGGCAAATAAAGAACTGGCTGGTAAGGCTGATGGCAAATTGATAGCTGAAATTGTTAAAACCCAATTGGCATAAATTGTGTTAGATGGTATCTGTAAAGAATTATTTTTTAAAAATAATAGTTTTTTTTGTTTAAAATAAAATCAGGCGACTAACTTAGTAGCGTATCTTTAGAAACAATGATGAACCGGACACCATTGTGTCAGTAACCATTCCGGGAAACATTTACAGAAATATATACATACATGAAATACGAAGTAATAGAAGAGGATGGGTTTAAGTATATAGAGGCCGGAAAAGGCGAAACCCTGGTATTACTTCATGGTTTGATGGGAGAGTTGAGCAATTGGGAACCGGTTATTGATCATTTCAAGGAGAATTACCATATACTAGTGCCAATTTTACCTATATATGAATTGCCAATCCTTACTTTAGGAGTTAAAAGTTTAGCAAAGTACATTCATAAATTTATAAAGTTTAAAAAACTCGGACAAGTTGTACTGATCGGAAATTCATTAGGCGGACATCTTGGACTTGTTGTTACGGCAGCACATCAGGAAAGCGTAAAAGCATTGGTATTAACTGGTAGTTCTGGTTTATATGAGAATGCTTTTGGTGGTTCTTTCCCAAGAAGAGAGAGCTATGATTATATTCGTGAAAAGGTAGAATTTACTTTTTATGATCCTTCTATCGCGACGAAAGAAATGGTAGATGAGATATTTAAAACGGTTAATGAACGTTCAAGAGTTATCCGTATTCTGGCTTTGGCAAAATCTGCTATCCGCCACAATATGTCTAAGGAACTGAATAAAATTACGATCCCTGTTTCTTTGATCTGGGGAAAAAATGACCAGGTAACTCCGCCGGATGTGGCTGAAGAATTTCATCAGCTGCTGCCTAATTCAGAGTTAAACTGGGTTGATAAATGCGGGCATGTTCCGATGATGGAGCATCCTGAAATTTTTAATAAATATCTGAGTACTTTCTTAGATAGAATTTTACTGAAATAACCATGTTTGCATCTGAACTCATATCCAATTCGATCCTGCCGTTACAGACTTCTGAAACGGTGCATACTGCTTTGGACAGGATGGCTGAGTTCAAATTAAACCATTTACCGGTATTGAACAATGGCCAGTTTCTGGGCATTGTAGCTGAAGATCACCTGCTGGAAATAAGAAATGTGGAAGAGCCTATAGGTGGCCTTTCTTTAACTATTCTTAACCCGTTCGTTTATCAGGATGTTCATGTTTATGATGTGATCAGGATATTTGATCAGCTGAAACTTTCTTTAGTGCCGGTACTGGATTATAAAAAGAATTATCTGGGTGTCATTTCTATACATGACTTATTAAAGTATACTTCAGATATTTTTGCAGTTAAAGAACCAGGGGGAATCATCGTTCTGGAAATTAACAACCGCAATAACTCTTTGTCGCATATGGCGCAGATTGTTGAGGGTGATAATGCACAAATCTTATCCTCTTACGTGCAGAATTTTCCAGATTCTACCCGCTTAGAGGTTACACTGAAAATTAATAAAACTGAATTATCCGGAATCATATCTTCTTTTGAAAGATATGATTACCAGGTTAAAGCGGTTTTTAACAGTACCACTCAGGATAACGGAACGGAAGACAGATATAATTTGTTAATGAGTTATTTAAATGTTTAATTCATTCCTGTAACCATTCAACATACAATATTTATCTAAATGAAGATTGCAATTTACGGCAGAGAGTTCAATAACAGCGTTTTGCCTTTCGTGCAAGAAGTTTTTAATGCCCTGGAACATTATGGGATTGAGACGATTGTTCACAAAGAGTATAATGAGTTTATTGAAGATAAAGTAAAGCTCCCTGCCAATATTGAAACCTTTTCCAATTATCTGGAACTGCGTGATCATGCCGAAATCCTGATTAGTCTGGGTGGGGATGGGACGCTGCTTGATACGCTTGCTTTGATCAGAGATTCTGGAATCCCGGTGATCGGGATCAACTTTGGAAGGCTTGGGTTTTTAGCAAGTATCAATAAAAATGAAATCAGAAATGCCATTGAAGCGTTAGTCAATAAACAATATTCTTTGGATAAACGGACGTTGCTCAACGTAGAGTCCAAGCATCATCTTTTTGGCGATGAAAACTTCGCACTCAATGATATCACTATTCACAGACGTGATAATACAGCAATGATGATTATCCATGCTTATATGAATGATGAGTTTATCAATTCATACTGGGCAGACGGATTAATTATTGCCACGCCTACTGGTTCTACCGCCTATTCTTTAAGCTGCGGAGGCCCGATTATATTTCCAAGTGCACAGAATTTTGTCATTACACCGATTGCACCGCATAACCTGAATGTAAGACCTGTAATTATTCCGGATGATGTTACTTTAAGGTTTGAGGTTGAAGCCCGCAGTACCAAATTCCTGGTATCCTGCGATTCCAGGACTGCTACTGTAGATCGTTCTGTGAAAATAACAGTAAATAAGGCTGCATTTCATGTGAATCTTATTCGTTTGAATAATGAAAGTTATCTTACTACCTTGAGGAACAAATTACTTTGGGGAATTGATACCCGTAATTATTAGAATGAAGAGTTTAAAAAAGACCATATTTTCTGTTGCGCTGAGCTGTGTTTTCTCTGGTGCTGCGCTGGCGCAGACAACGGAATTAGGCGTGAATGCAGGTGCTGCGGGATATATAGGCGATATTAATCCGACTAATCTTTTTAAGCCAAGCGGTGTTGCTTTTGGTGCTTATATCAAACGTAATTTTAATCCTTACTGGGCTGTTGGTATCCATTATAATTATGGAAAAATAGGTGGGAACGATGTAAATTCTGACGACCTGAGCCTGAAAACCCGTAATCTTAATTTTTCTACTTCTCTGAATGAGCTGAGTTTACAGGTGGATTTTAACTTCCTGGATTATTTTTCCGGTGGCGGAAGGACAAATTTCACGCCTTATATATTCGCAGGGGTTGGTGGGGTCTTGTTTAATCCGAAAGCTAAATATAACGGCGAAACCTTCGAATTAAGATACTATGAAACTGAAGGTAAAAAGTATAAAAACTATGCAATGAGTATTCCTTACGGAATAGGGATGAAGTACAGAATCGGGGAGCGTCTAGGTCTGTTTACACAGCTGGGCTACCGGACTGCGAAAACAGATTATCTGGATGATGTGGGTGACAGATATCCGGCATCGTCTGTGATCAGTCCTGCAAGCAGTAAGAATCCGGGGGGCGTTAATCTTTCCGACCCTTCTGTACCCCGTTATCCTGGAGATCCTGACCGTCCAAATTTCCTTCCGGGTGGTCAGCGTGGTAATTTTGTTAAAAATGATACTTACTTTTTTGTACATATAGGACTTTCTTATACGTTTACTTCTGATAAGTGTTATAGTTTTTAGACTCTTTTATTCACCTCTCCTATCTTAAAATCAACTTATCCTGCTAAGTTTATGGTAGAAATAAACAAAATATCTTATAACTTTGAAGCTTTCTAACCTGCCATTCTTCAGTATGTTAGACATTTTAGCCATATTTGCACAAATAAATGGGATTTAAAGAACAAATCGATACTAGCCGCTTACCGGAACACATCGCTATTATTATGGATGGGAATGGAAGATGGGCTAAAAATCAAGGTAAATTCAGGTCTTTCGGTCATGAAAGCGGAGTAATATCTGTAAAAGATATTGTAGAGGGGTGTGCGGATATTGGTGTAAAATACCTGACGATCTATGCTTTTTCTACGGAAAACTGGAACAGACCTATAGATGAAGTCAATGCTTTGATGGAATTGCTGATTGCTACAATCAACAATGAAACAGATACATTGAACAAAAATAATATCAGGCTGAATGCCATTGGCGATATTGCCTCTTTACCTCAGCAATGTATTGATGATTTAAAAAGCGCAATGGAAAAGACTGCGGGAAATACCACTTGTACTTTGACTCTTGCTTTGAGTTACAGTGCTAAATGGGAGATTCTGGAGGCTGCAAAAAAGCTTGCATTGTTAGTGCAGGATGGCAAAATTAAAGTGGATGAGATTGATGAGGCGCAGTTTTCTTCTCAATTAACTACTGTAAATATGCCAGATCCTGAGTTGATGATCCGTACGAGTGGTGAGCATCGGGTAAGTAATTTTCTGCTGTGGCAGATGGCTTACAGCGAGCTGTATTTTACGGAGACGTTGTGGCCGGACTTCAGAAGAGAAGACCTTTTTGAAGCTATTGTAGACTACCAAAAGCGCGAACGTCGCTTCGGTAAAATTAGTGAACAGTTGAACTAATTTTACTTTTAACACTTTTTAACATGTGTTTAAATTAACTTAGCAACGTTTTTTAGAATGTAAATGAAAAGAATATACCAACTCATATTATTGCTGTTGATCGGCTCACCGGCAATGGCACAAATTACCCGTCCAAAGTCCAATCCTAATGCCCCCAGCTTAAAAGTCAGCGGTACGGACATGGATTATTTTCAGCCTAAAGAATATACGATAGGGGGAACTACTTTAAGTGGCGCCAAGTTTATTGATAAGGAAGTTATTATTACACTTTCCAAATTAATTAAAGGTGAAAAAATATTACTTCCAGGGGAGGCAACTTCCAATGCTATTAAAACACTATGGGCCCAGGGATTGTTTGATGATATCGAACTTGATATTACTAAAATGGTTCTGGATACCGTTTATTTTGATATTAAAGTGGTTGAGAGGCCGCGTTTAAGTTCGTTTGAGCTGAACGGACTGAGCAAATCTCAGAAAACGGATATTACCGAGAAATTGAATTCTAAATCAGGAAAGACGATTATCAACGAAAATACTTACAACAGTACAACGGGAATCATCAATAAATACCTGGCTGAAAAGGGTTATTTCTTTACGAAAGTAACCTATAAAACCAAGCCGGATCCGAACATGGAGAATGGGGTGGTTTTGCAGGTTTTTGTAGATAAGGGAAATAAAGTTAAAGTTCATGAGATCAATTTTACTGGTAACAAGGACTTCAAGGCTTCTACTCTACGTAAGTATTTGAAGAAAACTAAGCAGCAGGCTTTCTACAAAGTATTTGGTTCTGGTAAATTCAGCAAGGATAAATACAAAGAGGATAAGGAAAAGCTGATTGCTAAAATGCAGGAAAAAGGTTACCGTGATGCGGTGATCATCAAAGATACTACTTACCTGTACAACAGAAAATCTGTTGGTGTTAAGATCGATTTATACGAAGGCCCGAAATATTATGTTGGAAATATTACCTGGTCTGGAAATGCAAAATATGCAACGAAAGATCTGAGCAAAGTATTGGGTATTGAGAAAGGTGAAGTTTTCAGTGAGGAGAAGTTAAATACTAAACTTCACGGTAATGGTGCAGAGAGTGATGACGTATCAAGCATTTACCTGAATGATGGTTACCTGACTTTTAATGTGGAGCCTGTTCAGACAAAAATATACAATGATACTGTAGATTTAGAAGTAAGGATTTATGAAGGTCCTCAGTATACCAACAACAGAATTACTGTAAAAGGAAATACGATTACAAATGACAGGGTAGTTTTACGTGAGGTACGTACAAGACCGGGTGATAAGTTCTCTAAAGATTTACTGGTACGTACAGTACGTGACCTTGGTCAGCTGGGTAACTTTGATGAGTCTAAAACGGTACCAACTCCAAAACCAAATCCTTCGGATGGTACGGTTGATATTGAATATGCTGTGGAAGAGAAACCTTCTGATCAGGTAGAGTTATCAGGTGGTTTCGGTGGTGGCCGTATCATTGGTACTATTGGTTTAACTTTCAATAACTTCTCTTTAAGAAATATATTAAATCCAAAGGCTTACAAGCCACTTCCAAAAGGTGATGGTCAGAAGCTGAGTCTTCGTGGTCAGACGAATGGTAAATACTACCAGTCTTACAGTTTCTCTTTCTCTGAGCCATGGTTAGGTGGAAAGAAACCAGTGAGTTTCGGTTTAAGTGCATTTACGTCACTTTCTTCGAATGGTGTTGATGTTGGGCAGACTGCACAGCGTATCCGCTTAAACGGTGTGACTGTAAGTTTAGGAAGAAGATTAAAATGGCCTGATAACTATTTCCAGATTTCACATGCCATCAACATGCAGCAGTATATCCTGAATAACTATCCTGGATATTTGTTCAGCACGGGAACGTCTTATAACTTCAACTTAACACAGGAGATTAGCAGAGATTCAAGAAACTCGCCAATCTTCCCTACTGAGGGTTCGTATTTTAAATTCACGATACAGGCAACTCCTCCTTATTCGTTATTAAATCATACCAACTATGCAACTGCATCAGATAAGTTACGTTATAAATTTACTGAATACCACAAGTGGAAATTTGAGGGTCAGTGGTTCCAGAGGGTAATGGGTAAAGTGGTTCTTAAGGGCCAGGCTCAGTTTGGTTTCTTAGGTTCTTACAATAATGCGGTAGGTCAGTCTCCATTCGAAAGATTTAAACTGGGTGGTGATGGTATGCAGGGTTTTGACTTCCTTCAGGGGTCTGAGATCATCACTATGCGTGGTTATGCGAACAGTGCGGTTACTCCTGCTACTGCAACAACTGCCGGACAGATTCAGACTGCAACAAATTCAGGAAGTCCGATATATACTAAATATGTTATGGAATTAAGATATCCTGTTATTGCAAGTCAGCAGGCAACTGCGTATCTTGTGGGCTTTGCTGAGGGTGGTAATACCTGGAACAGTTTCTCAGAGTTCAATCCTTTTAACGTGAGAAGGTCTGCGGGTATTGGAGCTAGAATATTTTTACCGATATTTGGTATGCTGGGTATTGATTACGGGTTTCCGTTTGATAACATTCCTGGTCAGGCTAATGGTGGTAAACAGAACTTCACTTTTAGTATTGCTCAGCAATTGGGTGGATTTAATTAATAGAGAAATGAGAAAAATTATTTTAATCGGGGTTTTAGTTTTCGCAGGTTTTGGTGCTTTTGCACAGAAGTTCGCTTATGTTGATACGGAGTACATCCTTAAGAATCTACCTGAGTATAAGTCTTCACAGAATCAGCTGAATGTATTGTCTCAGCAGTGGCAAAAAGAGGTTGATGCCAACTTTACGGCGATTGACAAAATGTACAAAGCTTATCAGGCAGACCAGGTGTTATTGACTGATGATATGCGTAAGCGCAGAGAGAATGATATTATCGAGAAGGAAAAGGCTGCTAAGGAGTTTCAGCGTCAGAAGTTCGGCCCTGAGGGAGAGCTTTTCCAGACCAGGGCAAAGTTGCTTAAGCCTATTCAGGATAAAGTAACTGGTGTGATTGCTGATTTAGCAAAAACAAAGTTCCTTGATTTTATCTTTGATAAGAGTAGTGAAGCGACAATGATGATTTACGCGAGCAGCAATTATGATCTGAGTAATGACGTTATTATCAGATTGGGTTATAAACCAAACACCGTAAAGTAAAAACACACCTAAATAAATTTTAAAAACAATTATTAAGAACAATAGAAATGAGAAAGTTAATTAACGTATTTTTTGTGGCAGCTGGCCTTATGTTTACTGCTAATGTTGCTAGTGCTCAACAAAAAATTGCACATCTGGATTCTGAAGCTATTTTTGCTGTTATGCCTGAAGCA
Organism: Pedobacter cryoconitis; assembly: GCF_014200595.1. Classification (NCBI taxonomy): domain Bacteria; kingdom Pseudomonadati; phylum Bacteroidota; class Sphingobacteriia; order Sphingobacteriales; family Sphingobacteriaceae; genus Pedobacter; species Pedobacter cryoconitis. Next base: position 61,784 of record NZ_JACHCG010000004.1, on the reverse strand, counting down.
AAAACTGCATCAGCAACTTTAGAGACTCTTCAAAAACAAAAACAAGCTGAGATCGAAAAAATGAGAAGTGAGTACACTGTAAAGTATGAAGCAGCAGTTGCTAAAAACAAAACTTTGAGTGAGGCTAACAAAGAAACAGTTGGTAAAGAATTACAAGCTATGGGTGTTGAATTGCAGGATATGGAAAAACGTATCGGTGAAGCAAGCCAAAAAGCTCAACAAGATATTGCGACTAAACAAGGTGAGTTATTAGCTCCTTTAAATGCTAAATTCCAAACAGCTGTTAAAGCTGTAGCCAGAGAAAAAGGTTTAGCTTATGTATTTGATAGTTCTGCACAGAATGGTGCAAACAATTTATTAGCCTGGGAAGGTGGTGACGATGTTACTGCTTTAGTTAAAGCTAAATTGGGTATCTCTGCTTCAGCAGCTCCAGCTCCTAAAAAATAGTATTTAAAAAATATTTAAATTGCGGCACCGGGTATTTCCCCGGTGCCGTTTTTTTTGTCATGATAAATAAGAAATCTATTGGTGTTTTTGATTCGGGTTATGGTGGCTTGACTGTGTTTGAGTCCATCGCGAAATCATTGCCTGATTATAATTATATCTATTTCGGTGATAATGCAAGGGCTCCTTATGGGGATCATTCTTTTGAGACGATTTATCAGTATACGCTGGAGTGCGTGGAGTGGTTATTTGCGCAGGGTTGCCCGCTGGTGATTCTGGCTTGTAATACGGCTTCGGCAAAGGCGTTGCGTACGATTCAGCAAAAGGTGTTACCGGTAAAGTATCCGGGGTTCCGCGTGCTGGGTGTTATCCGGCCTACGGCAGAGGTAATTGGCAGGTATACGGAGTCAAACACGATCGGGGTAATGGGGACAAGGGGAACGGTTAATTCGGATTCTTATCCGATAGAGATCCATCATCAGTTTCCTTCGTTAAATGTGGTGCAGCAGAGTTGCCCGATGTGGGTTCCGCTGATTGAGAATAATGAGCATGGGAACGAGGGGGCGGATTATTTTGTGAAGAAGTATATTGATGAGTTGTTAGCGAAGTCGGGAGACATTGACGCAATATTACTGGCTTGTACGCATTATCCGTTGTTAGTGCCTAAGATCAGGGCTTATTTGCCGGATGGTGTTCGATTGGTTGTTCAGGGGGATATTGTGGCTGAGAGCCTGGTTGATTACTTAAACAGGCATCCTGAGATAGAGAGTGTGTTGACGAAGGAGGGGGATATGAGTTTTTATACCACGGGGGATAGTCAGGTGTTTGATCAGAGTGCTTCGATATTCTTTTCAAGAGAGGTGGTTTCGAGTAAGGTGTAAAGGGGGGACTCTCGGGAAAAACAAAAAAGAGACAACCATATTCCAGACGGCGTTCATGAAGAATGAACAATGTCTGGAATATGGTTGTCTCTTTTTTGTTTTTATCCTCCAGGGTTGGGTAGGGTTGGAAAGGTGGATAGTCTGGTTGATTAATTAGTTGAATAGCTTTGTGCCTTGTCTGGTTGGCTAGACAGTACAGGCAAATATTTGGTTAGTATTCTGGCTGCAAAGTGAATGTTTTACAGGTTGTATTCGAGTGTATTCAGGTAGTATTCTAAGTTTTTGAATCTGGTTGTACTGGCGCCAACTATGATTTTTTCATAATCGATTACTTGTGGAAAACTGTAGGCTAACTGGTCTAAGACGTAAACGGTGCTTGATGGGTTATAGGGTTTGTTATAATCAGAGCGCGTCTTGTCCGGGACATAGCCGGTATTGACAAATTCAAGGTGAACATTGTTTGCCGGATCAATCATATAGGGTTCCCAGAAGGTCATTGTATTGGGTAGGCTAATGTTGATGTTGTTCTTTTTATTGAGTAAATCATTCCCGGCTGTTTGACCGTCGTACAGGGAAACTGCTCTGAGGATTCTTGCATAGAAATAGAGGTTATAGGCATGGTAGGCGAATGCATCTCTGTTGACGTAGTCTTCTGTTTTTCCACCGGCAAAAAGGTTAGCATTGAGCTGAACGTTATAGGCACTTTTAACGTGGTTGAGAATGGTTGCGTCGTTTAGGATATAGCCGATGTCGTAAAGAAGATTGAGCCTGATTGTTTCCCAGTTGTTTTTTCTGTTAGTGTAGTTTGCTGCGTTGGTGATGTAGTATGTTCCGGTCTTTTTCAGCCAGGCATCGATGGTTGTTTTATTTGCTGACGGGATAGCTGACCTGATGATGGAGTAGGCTTCGAAAATCTCTATAAAAGCGGCTTCTGATGGGGTGCTGCTATTCGGGGTATTGACGGCTGCCCATGCGAGTAAATTGCTTTTTGCTTTGTCGAGGTATTTGGTTGCGGTATCTCTTCCGGGTGAGATTGCCCATTGCAGAGCGAGGCATTTCAGCTCTGTTCCCTGAGTGCCGACGGCCGTTGTGCTGGTGGTTTTTGTCAGAGCAGCATAGGCGGGGTTAGTAATTAGTTTCTGGATTTGTGCCTGGTTTGATCCGGCTAGGTCTGCTGCGATTTTACTGAGCCCGTTGGTGCTGAATACAAGGTTTTTCGAGAAGACGGCCGAGTCTCCGGTAGCTTGTGTGTTTGTGTTTTTTCCGGCGGCTCCATTTTGCTGAGCTGCCTCTTTTTTACAGCTGGTTGCGCAGAGCATTAATCCGATTACTGCTAAGTAGTTTAATTTTTTCATCGTTTTTAAATGTTAATTTGGTACCGCAAAATCGTTGGTTTGTTATGAACAGGCAGGATGAAATTCTAACTAAAAGGGGGTGAAATTCTAAATAGATATTTTGGTAGGGGACTTTATAATAATTTCCTTCTCTTTACGCTTAATATTAATAACATGTATAGTTTGATAATAGATACATGTAATAATAAATACGACAGATGACAACTCGAAATAAAGAAACGATGGATAGACAATTTTGTCCAGTGTGTAAACAGAAGGTAGAGCTGGTCTCCTTACGTTATCCGGATTATGTGTGTATTACGTGTGTTTCATCAGCAACTGATAAACAGGGAAGAGCAGTTGTGTTTTATAACTCAGATATGTTCGGACATGGATGCGCCGGACAATACAGGGATAATGGAGAGGGGTATCCTTCGAATATTTGTTATATCAATGGTGTGGAATGTGAGGCGAATGAGGCCTATATGGGTGGGATTGTGGTTACGCCCGGAATCAGGAAACCACTAAGCTTTCCAGGGACATAAATCTTATGTTTAATCAGGAGTTTATCAATAATTGTATCAACAGGGGTGTCAATAATGGTATCATGTAATAAGCTCCTGATTAAATTAAAATCGATGGGTTTAACATTTAATAACCTTGTATATTTTTGTAAATTAAAATTACGGCTGCGATTAGGCCCCAGATGATGCCCCAATATTGCAGAGGAATAAAATAAAGATCATGGACAGATTTTCTGTTTAATCTTAATCCGGTTATAAAAACCAGGGGCGCTGAGGCTAAAAGGCAGTAAAGGAAAAGTTCAAGTCCTGCATTTCCATTCTTGCCAAAGAAGAATATACCAATCAGAATAGTAGCAACTGGAATTAGAAGAGCTAAAGGGCCCCAGCCTTTGTAGATAATCATAATATAGAATTGTCTTAAATGACTTTTTTTTGCGATTTATTATTTGGAGTGATTTATCAATCTGTCCATTAAAGACACGAAGCTTTTACCACTGAAAATTCCGTTTGTGGCCGTACTGAAAATCACCTTATTTTCTTTATTATGCAAGCTGATCTGGCTAATCCAATTATTTACAGCAAAGTGATTCAGCTCTGATATCATGATTTTTTCAGAATCGATGATCAGGTGATCTCTGGTCACAATAATTTCTTTCGGCTGTACATTCAGGAAAGATTGTGTACCCGTAGCAAACAGCTTTTTACCTAGAGCCGTATCATAGTTGATATAATGAAAAGTAATACTCCTGTCCGCTTCCAATTCTCTTAATGCCCAGAGAACATATAAAGCCTCATGCTGAGTGGTTATAAAATCAATAGCCTTAAACACCTTAGGATAGCGGGCAGTTATAGTTTCCCAATTTCCATCTTTTCTATTTCGGAAAGCAATGTTATTCGTTAAGAAAGTACGTCCTGAGCTAAATAAATAGAGATCCTCTAAATCCTCAAAAAGCTGAGTTTTACTTTGTCCGTTTCCTTCAGTTACGATTCCTTTCTCATATAAATAAAAAGTCTTGCCCTGACTCTGTTTGAGTGCCAGTAATAGTATCGCCAGCCCAAGCCCCATAATAAATGCAATTACCCAGTAAAGTATGCTGATATCTCCTGAGAAATTCATCTTTCCTTCCTTGACTGCTGCGATTGCTCCAAAATATATAAAACCTGAGATCGCAGTAAATAAAATAAGTATAAAAATTGCGAAATAAGTAAAGCCCTTTCCCGGATTATGTTTGCTATTTAAGGCACCTAATTCTTGCGTCTGATTCATATTAAATGATAAGTTGTTTAACTTTAGTTAATTATAGTTTAATCAATGTTTTTAAAATTTCAATAAACTACCATTTGGCAAAATTGATACCAGAAACGTGAAATTAGTCAGTATTTGATCAAGTCCATTGGGCTATATCAGTAGTAAGCTATACCGATATAGTATTCTTTTTCGGGGACGATTGTCCCTAAATTCTTCAAAACCTAAAGTATTGCCGGGCATTAATTATATTGAATAATAATATTTAAGATATGAAGAACATACTATTAATTACTGCGGCTTTTGGTGGAAATACTAAAGAGCTTGTAATAGAGCATTCCCTCTCAAATAACGATTATTCCTTTTTTAAAGCATGCTATAATGATAGTAATACACAGTCCAGGGTAAATAGCCTGCACCCCAGATTGAAAGGTAAGATTCCAAAGATGATGGGGTGGCAGGATGCACCTGATTTTGATTATTACATATGGGTAGATTCCACCTTTACCATATTAGATGGCTTTGTTGAGCATATGATGGAATTTGTAAACGAAGATTATGACCTGTTTTTATTTGCCCATACTAAAAGAAATTCTATTAAAGATGAACTTGATTACATAAACCTGAAAATGAGTCAGGGGGTTAAATATATGATTGATTGTTACGAAGGTGAATCAATCAACGAGCAGGTAGAACTTTACTTATCCGATGAAACCTTTATAGATAATACCCTGTTTGCCGGCGGATGTTTTATGTATTCCAACCGGTTGGTTCAAAACAAAAACTATAATATGATGACTGACTGGTTTCTGCATAACACTCTTTATTCCATTCAAGATCAGTTGAGCCTGCCATATCTGATCCATAAGCATCAAATAAAACATAAAGTTTATCCCCACATTCTGATGAAAAACAATTTTTTAATACATGACTTTAGTATGTTTTTTTAACATTATTAAACTTTTCTATACTAAGCTTCTCCGCAAAGTTTCTTCTTAATTTCATCATTACGGTTGTCCGCTATACTTCTCTAGTATATTTCTCTGGCACACTTCTCCGCAAAGTTTCTTCCTGATTTCATCATCACAGTTGTCCGCTATGCTTTTCCAGTATATTTCTCTGGCACGCTTCTCCGCAAAGTTTCTTCCTGATTTCTTTATCACGTTTCTCCGGTATGTTTCCAGTATATTTCTCCATTTAGTTTCTTCTTAATGTTTCTCAGCTATGCTTCTTCTTAATTTTCCGCCTATTAACACGCCAACAAACAGATGTCCGCAGAATAAAGTAAAGGCCGTCTCTAAAACTACAATCCTTTCTCACCACATGTATGTTTTTTACATTTTACCTATGTGGAATATGGGGGAAATAAAGTCATGCTAATGTGAAGAGCCTAAATTTTCTTTGCCCTCTTCGGGCCTAAGGAATTTCCAGCTCGAACATAGCCTGTCTTTATTTCCCCCATATCCTTTACATCACCCCCAAAAACATACATTTCGCTGATGAAAGAATGTATTTTTAGCTAGGTTCTGATTTTTATTAAAGGTAAATTTGCGGCTCAAACCACAAACAAATGAGTGACCAGATAAAACACGAGTGCGGAATTGCTTTTATCCGTCTTTTAAAACCTCTCTCATTCTACCAGGAAAAGTATGGTACAGCCCTTTACGGACTGAACAAACTATACCTTTTGATGGAGAAACAACACAACAGAGGGCAGGACGGCGCAGGAATTGCAACAATCAAATTAGATGTAAAACCAGGTCACCGGTACATCAGCCGTTACAGGTCGATGGCACAGAATGCCGTTGCAGATATCTTCGGATATGTACAGGGTAAATTTGCAGACATTCAAAATGAGACACCTGAACTCATGCAGGATGCAGAATGGCTGAAACAAAATGTGAGCTTCATAGGAGAGGTATTGTTAGGACACCTTCGCTACGGAACACATGGTCAGAACAGTATAGAGAACTGTCACCCCTTCCTTCGTCAGAACAACTGGATGACACGTAACCTTGTTATTGCAGGTAACTTCAACATGACTAACGTTGATGAATTACTAGAGCAATTATACGAACTCGGACAACACCCGAAAGAACAAGCTGATACCGTTACCGTATTAGAAAAAATCGGTCACTTCCTTGACGACGAGAATCAGGAACTTTTTGATACTTACAAAAAAGAAGGACTATCAAACGTAGAGATTACCGCTAAAATCTCTCAAAACCTGAACATCGCGAATATCCTTACCCGTTCAGCTAAAAACTGGGATGGTGGATATGCCATATCAGGAATCGTAGGAAACGGAGACGCATTTATTCTGCGTGACCCATCAGGAATCCGTCCCGCATACTTTTACCAGGATGATGAAATTGTTGTGGCAGCCTCAGAGCGTCCGGCAATTCAAACCGCATTTAACGTAGGCATTAACAGTGTTCAGGAAATTAAACCAGGACATGCGCTGATTGTTAAAAAAGACGGTACAGTAACACAGGAAATCTTCAGAGAACCACAGGAAAAAAGAGCATGTTCATTCGAACGTATTTATTTCTCCCGCGGAAGTGACGCAGATATCTATAAAGAAAGAAAACAATTAGGAAGACTACTGATTGACCAGATCCTGAATGCAGTAAACTCAGATCTGAAAAATACAGTTTTCTCTTTTATTCCAAATACTGCTGAAATCTCATTTTACGGTTTAGTAGAAGGCGTACACAAGCACATTAAGAAGATCCAGAAGGAGACACTTATTGAACGTAAAGAAACCCTGACAGACGCTGAACTTGATGAATTGCTGTCTATGGCTCCACGCGTAGAAAAGCTGGCTATCAAAGACGTTAAACTGCGTACTTTCATTACTGCTGACGCTGACCGTAAAGAAATGGTGGCGCACGTTTATGATACCACTTACGGTGTAATCAAAAACGATGTAGATACATTAGTTGCAGTTGATGACTCTATTGTAAGAGGAACAACACTGAAACAAAGTATTATCAAGATTATCGACAGGCTACACCCTAAGAAAATTATTATTGTTTCTTCAGCACCACAAATCCGTTACCCTGACTGTTACGGAATTGACATGTCGAAATTAGGTCAGTTCGTAGCCTTTGAAGCAGCCATACAGCTGTTAAAAGAACGCGGATTAGAACATATCATTGAAGAAGTATATCAAAAATGTAAAGCTTCTTTATTATTACCGAAAGAAGAAATTGTAAACCATGTAAAAGACATCTACAGACCTTTCAAACAGGAAGAGATCTCTGCACAGATTACAAAAATTATTACCCCTGCTGATACAGTTGCACAAGTAGAAGTAATTTACCAGACACTGGATAACTTACATATTGCTTGCCCTAATCATACAGGTGACTGGTATTTTTCAGGTAACTATCCAACCCCAGGTGGAAACAAAGTCGTTAACAAAGCTTTTGTGAACTGGAAAGAAGGAAGTAACCAGAGAGCTTACTAAGCAAGATTAAATTAAAACCCCGGTACTATCACCAGTACCGGGGTTTTTTATGAAATCATATTTTTCTCTGTGAAATTAGCTGATTTTTATTGTCGGATCCCATTTAAGTATTTGTGCCTACTGGAGAGCCTGCAGGAGTAGGGTGAAATCACCCTTTGTACTAACTGTAGTATTTGATCGCTACTTCGATAAACAATCTGATTGCGAAAATAATGATGACAGCACCCGCAATCCTGTTCAGGATCTTGATATTTTTTTCCTTAATCCGGTATCTTAATTTAGCAGCATAATACGTTTTAATAAAGTCTACGAAAAGCTGGGTACACATAGCTACTACGAAGAATACGACTTTTTCGGCCATCGCATAATGCAGCTGACCAGATACTATACCACCCACCATGATCCAGAACATTAAAGTAGTAGGGGATAACAGGCACATCAGAAATCCTTTAATGATATATCCGCGTTTGCGCACCTTTACAATTTCGGAAGTCTCATAATTGACCGTGACCTTGTTGATCAGGTAATACAGACCGACTCCCAAAAGGAAAAGACCTCCGATTATGCCGATGTATTGATTATAATCTGCATTATAATCCACAAACTGCGAACTGAAGATCGTTAGACTAATAAATATAATGTCACTTAAAATCACTCCGATGGCCAAAGAAAAACCAGCTTTAAAGCCTTTTTCAATGCTGGTTTTGATCATGGAAAAGAACACCGGGCCCGTTAAAAACGAAAACAAAATACCCGCACCAATCCCCTGTAATATTGCTTCAATCATTCAACTCACATATATTTGGCGCTAATATCTGATTTTAAAGTATAATACCGCCTATTTTTTTTGCTTCATTTATTGTATACACTATACACAATATTTTAATTATGTTTATGCCTTGTATTATCGACACTAAGTATTGATAATATCCTGACTATAATTATATGGAACAATCCTAAGCACAAGATAGTTTCAAACAACCAAAAAAAAACTTGCATAATCAATGGAAAACCAAAAACAACAAAACTATGGAACGGCGTTGTATTCGATCATCACCGTGTTCTTTTTCTGGGGCTTCGTGGCCGCATCGAATGGTATCTTTATACCTTTCTGTAAGTCACATTTCAACCTCACACAATTTGAATCTCAACTGATTGACTTTACGTTCTATGGCGGATACTTTATTGGTTCATTGATTTTATACTTTGCCTCTCAGGCAAGTAAAGTAGATATCCTAAACAAAATAGGTTACAAAAAAGGGATTATCCTTGGTTTGATTGTTTCTGCCGGTGGTGCCCTGTTAATGGTTCCTGCTGTTCATTCAGGATCATTCTTTTTCATTTTAATCGCCTTTTTCGTCATTGCAATAGGTTTCTCTTTACAGCAAACAGCGGCGCAACCATTTGTGGTGGCCCTGGGTGCGCCAGAAAGCGGAACACACCGCCTTAATCTTGCAGGTGGAGTAAATAACTTTGGTGGTTTGATGGGCCCGGTTATTGTGAGTCTGGTACTATTTGGTTCTGCAAGTGATGCAGTAGCAAAAACAGTAGAGATTTCTTCAATTACTACCTTATACTATGCCCTTTCAGGATTATTCTTATTAGTTGCTGGTTTCTATGCCATCACTAAATTACCTGAAGTAACCAGTAAAGAAACGATGGAAGCCAGTCCAAAATCAAACGGGCCGCTTTTAGTAATTATCCTTGGATTTTTAATGGTACTTGCAGCTAAACCGCTAGCTGGTTTAACGAACTTGCCTGAAGCAAACTTTGTATACTCTTCACTGGCTATTATTATCGGTGCATTGATCTTTGTACTGCTTAAAAAGAAAGAGAATGGAAATCAATGGGGTGCAATGCAATATCCTCAGCTGATTATGGGAATGATCGCAATCTTTACTTATGTAGGGGTTGAGGTAACGATCCAAAGTAATTTAGGTGCTTTACTTCACCTCAAAGAGTTTGGTGGCTTCCCTGAGTCTGCGATTAAACCTTATATAGCTTTATATTGGGGAAGTATGATGATTGGTCGTTGGACGGGGGCGGTGAGTGCCTTTAATTTATCAAAAATTACAAAGAACATATTAACTGTTGTTGTCCCTTTTGTAGCCTTTGGCGTGATTCTTTTAGTGAACCATTTTACAGGTACAGATGTAGGTAACTTATATATCTATGGTGTTTGTGTAGCGGTATTGATCGTAGGATTTTTCCTTGGTCAGGAGAAACCAGCTAAAACACTGGCTATTTTCGCCACGTTAGGCGTAATTTGTATGCTTGTTGGTTTAATGACTACAGGTGAGGTTGCGACATTTGCGTTTATCAGTGGTGGTTTATGCTGTTCAATTATGTGGCCTTCTATCTTTGCCTTATCAATTACAGGATTAGGTAAATATACAAGCCAGGGTTCATCATTCCTGATTATGATGATCTTAGGTGGTGCTATTTTACCACCGGTACAGGGACAATTAGCAGATACACATGGTATCCACCATTCTTATATTATCCCGTTGTTTGGGTTTGTTTACCTGATATTCTTTGCATGGAAAGTGAGTTCGGTATTGAAGAGACAAGGAATTGATGTTGAACATATCGAAGCAGAAGGGGGTCACTAATTTTATGACAGTTAAACCTGGTTTTAATGATATTTATATGAATCTGGCGGTAGATCTTGCCGCCAGATCTCATTGTGTAAGGGCACAGGTAGGTGCTGTATTGACAAAAGATACCCGGATCATTTCTATCGGGTATAACGGGCCGCCATCGGGTACACATAATTGTGATGAGGAATGGCCGGATACAGGCTGTGAAAAAGATTCCAGAGGGAGTTGTTCGCTAGCCTTGCATGCAGAAGAAAACGCGATTTTATATGCCTCCAGAAATGGGTCAAAGATTGAAGGATCAACATTATATACGACGCTTTCTCCTTGTATTGCGTGTGCACGATTAATCCTTTCGTCAGGGATAAAAGTTGTTTATTTTAAAGACTCTTATGCAGCTTACAAAGGGCTGCCGAGCGATGAGGGTGTGGATTTCTTAAAAAGATTCGGTGTTGAAGTGAATAAATACTAACTTTGGCCATGCTAGAAAAAATCATCATTATCGATTTTGGATCTCAATTCACACAATTGATAGCCCGCAGGGTGCGTGAGCTAAATGTTTATTGCGAAATACATCCATTTAATAATATTCCGGAAACCTTATCAGATGTTAAAGGTATTATCTTTTCAGGTAGCCCATACTCTGTGCGTCAGGAAGATGCACCTCAAATTGATTTAACACGCTTTCATCAGAAATTTCCGGTGCTGGCTGTTTGTTACGGTGCACAATATCTTGCACAGCATTCAGGCGGTGAAGTTCAGCCTTCTTCAACACGTGAATATGGAAGAGCAAATCTGAATTTCGTTCAGTCAACCAGTAAATTATTAAAAAATATAGATTTAAATTCTCAGGTCTGGATGTCACATGGTGATACCATTACTGTGGTTCCTGAAAATTTTGAGATCATAGCAAGTACTGACAGTGTAAAAGTTGCCGGTTTCCATGTAAAAAACTCGGATACTTATGCCATTCAGTTCCACCCTGAAGTAACACACAGCACGGATGGAAAACAATTACTGGAAAACTTCCTGGTAGATATTTGTGGTTGCAGCCAGAACTGGACTGCGGATGCTTTTGTTGAAACTACCATTGCTGCTTTGAAAGAGAAATTAGGCGACGATAAAGTTGTTTTAGGTCTTTCTGGTGGTGTGGATTCAAGTGTTGCAGCAATTCTTTTACACAAAGCTATCGGAACTAACCTCCACTGTATTTTTGTAGACAACGGCTTATTACGTAAAGATGAGTATGCTGCGGTTCTGGAACAATACAAACATTTAGGTTTAAATATTAAAGGTGTTGATGCAAAGGACCGTTTTTTAAGTCAGCTTGCTGGTATTAAAGATCCTGAGCTGAAACGTAAAGCTATAGGCCGTGTATTCATCGAAGTATTTGATGATGCAGCGCATGAAGTACAGGATGTAAAATGGCTTGCACAGGGTACAATCTATCCTGATGTCATTGAGTCAATTTCTGTAAAAGGCCCTTCAGCAACTATTAAATCTCACCATAACGTTGGTGGTTTACCAGATTTCATGAAACTTAAAGTCGTGGAACCTTTGAATACTTTATTTAAAGATGAAGTAAGAAGAGTAGGTAAGTCATTAGGTTTAGAAGCATTTATCTTAGGCCGTCACCCTTTCCCGGGACCAGGTTTAGCGATTCGTATTCTGGGTGATGTGACCGAAGAAAAAGTAGCTATCCTTCAGGAAGCTGACGCTATCTATATTAATAATCTTAAAGAGGCAGGTTTATACGACCAGGTTTGGCAGGCAGGAGCTATATTCCTTCCGGTTCAATCGGTAGGTGTAATGGGCGATGAACGTACTTACGAAAACGTAATCTGTCTTCGTGCTGTGGAATCTGTGGATGGGATGACTGCCGACTGGTGTCATTTGCCTTACCCGGTTCTTGCGAAAATTTCTAATGAAATCATCAATAAAGTCAAAGGTATTAATAGGGTCGTATATGATATTAGTTCAAAACCACCTGCAACGATTGAGTGGGAATAGATTCTGGTGTCTGCTATTTATTTGTTTCTGCCTGGCGGCCTGTTCGCCAAAGACCAGGACAAATAAGTCACCTAAAAAAGAAATCGGAAATAAAGAAGACAAAAAGGATGCAGCCTCAGAGAAGAAATTCACTGAGGCCAATATTTCTTTGCTGATCCCGCTTAACCTGAACAGTGCCAGAATTAAAGCTGGTAATAAAGCTGAAATGGAAAAGTCTGCGATGGCCATTGATTTTTATCAGGGCTTTAAAATGGGGATCGACTCTGCTGCCGCTGCCGGTATGAACTTTAAGGTAAAGGTGCTGGACACGCGTGATAATAATGTTCAGATTACTTCTTTACTGAAGTCGGGTCAGCTGGCAGGTACAAACTTAATTATCGGCCCTGTATTTCCTGATGGGGTTAAGTTTATTACCAATTATTCTATTGCCAATAATATTCCTGTGGTTTCGCCTCTGGCGGCTACACATCCTGATGAATTCAATAATCCAAACCTGATCTCTATTGTCAATAATATTGATCTGCATGCAGATAAAATTGGTGATTATATCAGAAGAGAGTATGATCCGGGAAAAGCAATAGTTGTGCTGATCAATCCAAAGAAATCCGCAGATGAAGTATTAGGCAATCCATTGCGTGATTATTTCCAGAAGGGCAGAGGTTCACGTTATATTTTTCAGGAGTATGCTTCTGTATTTGCCATGGAAACGAAAATGGTTCCCGGTAAACAATATGCGGTGCTGATTTCTTCGGCTGACAGGGCCTTTGTAGTAGGCAGCATAGATAAGCTGGCAAAGATGAAAACTGCGGGCAGCAATATTGAATTGTTTGGCCATCCGAACTGGGGCAAGCAAAATTATAATATAGAGAAATTACAGTTGCTGCGTACCAAAATTACCACTTCTTATTTTGTAGATTATAAGAGCCGGGATGTCATTAATTTTGTAAGAAAATACCGTCAGCTTAACAAGTTTGAGCCTGCGGAATACTCTTTTAAAGGATTTGATGTTGGGTTTTTCTTCGGGAAATTGTTCGCTGAGCATGGTGCTGGTTATCTGAAGCATCTGACGCAGGAGCATTATGACGGATTAGAAAACTCTTTCCGCTTTATCAAAGATGATAAACTGGGTTATATCAATACCAGTTTGTTCTTATTGGAATATAAAAACTTTGCATTAAACCCGATAGAATAAGGTTTAATCTACTGCTGAAACAATAAATACCGAATGAAATTAGAATATCAGATCCGTTCCTTTGAGGATGTCTTCAAGCAATATGATGGGGTTTTACCTTTGCACAGGTTCCTGTTTACTTATTTTAAACAGCACAAGCAAATGGGCTCGTCAGACAGACGCTGGGTAACCCGCTATCTGTATAGCTATTTCCGTTTGGGACAGGCACTGAAAAAAGAAAAGCAGTTATTACGCCTTGCCATCGCAGATTTCCTGTGTAATCAAACGGAGAGTCTGATGATCAATCATTACCTGCCTCAGTTTAAAGAGCAATTGTTATTACCGATACAGGCGAAGTTAAAACTTGTTGAAGATACTTTTCCGAAATTTAAGTTAACGGAGGTGTTTTCTTTTACGGCTGAATTGTCTGAAGGAATTGATACTACAGATTTCTTACAGTCATTTTTCATTCAGCCAGATTTGTTTCTGAGGATTAAGGCGGTACATCATAAAAAAATCTTCGATTTACTGGTTGCGGCAGAAGTAGCTGTGAAGGAAATCAGTGAAAAAACACTGGCTTTACCCAACGGAACGAAGCTGGAGAAACTGTTACCTGAAGATCAGTATTACCAGGTTCAGGATTTATCCTCTCAGAAAACGGGTGAATTCTTCGCTCCGCAGCCTTATGACTATTGGTGGGATTGTTGTGCCGCTTCTGGTGGAAAGTCTCTCCTGCTGCACGATATGCAGCCTAAAATAGAGTTGTTGGTGAGTGATGTCAGGGAGAACAGTCTGCATAACCTGGATGAACGCTTTGAAGCTGCCGGGATTAAGAAGTATCATAAAAAAGTACTGGATCTGTTGCAGAATAATGATCAGGACTTGCATGATTATGTGTTTGATGGGATCATCCTGGATGCACCTTGTACGGGATCAGGAACCTGGGGACGCACGCCGGAAATGCTTGTTCATTTTGATGCACATAAAATAGATTACTTCTCGAAGCTTCAGAAGAGCATTGCAGAACGGGTTGTAAAATATCTTAAAACGGGTAAACCATTACTTTACATCACCTGTTCGGTATTTAAGAAGGAGAATGAAGAGGTGATTGATTACCTGCTTGCTAATTTACCATTGACACTGGAAAGTATGCAGAGCATTACAGGTTACAATGATAAGGCCGATACGATGTTTATCGCAAGGCTGATTAAAAAAGATTAAGAGCTTTCAGTTTATATGATAAAAAAGGGTCTGTCTGAGATTTTCAGACAAACCCTTTTTTCTTATTAGAGGGAGATTATAATCCTGTATTACTTCTGAATAGCTTAATTGCAATAGCGAGCAAGATCACGCCAAATGCCTTTCTTAATACGTTTAAGCCTGATTTCCCAAATAGTTTTTCCAGACGTTCGGTATTCTTTAATACAAAATAGACGAATGTCATATTGATCAGGATACCTATAATTATATTTTGAGTATCATATTGGGTTTTAAGCGAAAGCAGGGTAGTCATTGTTCCTGCGCCTGCAATCAGCGGAAAGGCTAAAGGAACGATGGAAACTGTCTCGGGAGCATCTTCGTGAAACAAGGTAAGCCCTAACACCATTTCCATAGCGATACAAAAGATTACCAGGGAACCGGCAATAGCAAAAGATTGTACATCCAGCCCGATGATTTTTAACATAGTTTCTCCTGCAAAAAGGAAAATAATCATCAGTGAAGTGGCCACAATTGTCGCTTTTTCTGACTCAATATGACCTGCCTTCCTGCGAAGCTGAATCACCACGGGAATAGCACCTAAGATATCAATGATCGCAAACAAAACCATTGAGGTTGAGAGTATTTGACTTAGATTGAATTTCATGGTGTTTTTTGTGTAAATGTAAAATGAATAAAATAAAAAAGCCACTTATAAGTGGCTTTTTTATTTTATTCATTTTACAGAGTGCTTATTTTGGCAAGCTCTCATTATATTCATTTCTGATCTTACTATGTTTCTTACTGTAAGCGTAATAAATAACTACACCTAGAGCCATCCAGATCGCTAAACGTTCCCAGCTTACGATAGGCAGAGAAGCCATCATCAGTACACAAACCACGATACCCAAGATAGGGATCAAAGGAACCCATGGGGTACGGAATGGTCTTTCCAGTTCAGGATTGGTTTTTCTTAAAATCAATACGCCAATACAAACCAGTGAGAAGGCAAATAAAGTACCGATACTCACCATGTGACCTAAGTCTGAGACCGGCACAAAGCCTGTGAAGATACTTACGAAAACCATAAACACAAGGTTAGTTTTCCATGGAGTCTGGTTTTTAGGGTGAAGGTCTGAGAATATTTTAGGCAATAACCCATCTTTACTCATACTATAGAATACACGGCTCTGGCCTAATAACATCACCAGGATTACTGAGGTATAACCAGCAAGAATGGCAATCATTAAAAAGCGGTTTAAGAAGGTATATCCTGTTTGCGCGAAAGCCGTAGCAACTGGTTTGGCATCACCTGCAAATTTGGTGTAGTTTTCCAGTCCTGTCATCACGTAAGAGAACAATACATATAATAAAGTACAAACGATCAATGAACCGATAATACCAATTGGCATTCCTTTTTGTGGATTTTTAGCCTCCTGTGCTGCTGTACTTACGGCATCAAAACCGATAAAGGCAAAAAACACAACGCCTGCACCACGCAATACACCGCTAATACCAAAGTGTCCGAAGTCATCACTCGAAAAGAATTCCATGAATCCTCTTGTACCTGCTTTTACAGCGTCTTCACCTGGGTTAACCGGGATAAACGGATGGTGATTGGCTGGATTGATAAAGCTCCATCCTAAAATAATAAAGATTAATACTACGGCTACTTTTACAATAACCAAAACGTTATTGACAGAGGAAGAGTCTTTGGTACCTCTCATCAATAACAGAGATAACAAGCAAACAATAACAATTGCCGGTACATTGACAATTCCACCTTCCCATGGGCCATGTAACAGGTTTTGAGGGAAATGGATACCGAATTCTAACAGGAACTGAGAGAAATACTGTGACCAGCTGGAAGCAACGGTAGCCGCGCTTAATGCATATTCAAGGACTAAATCCCATCCTATGATCCAGGCCATAAATTCTCCCATAGTGGCATAGGAATAAGTATAAGCACTGCCGGCAACAGGAATCATCGAAGCAAATTCTGCATAGCAAAGACCTGCAAATCCACAACCAACTGCGGCGATGATGAAGGATAGTATTACCGCAGGGCCAGCATTATCTGCTGCTGCGATACCTGTAAGGGAGAATAATCCTGCACCAATAATAGCACCAACGCCTAAGGCAACTAAGTTGAAACTGGTTAAAGAACGTTTTAGCGTACCCTCACCACTTTCATTTGCCTCAGCTAATAGTTGTGGGATAGATTTTTTAAATAACATAAGTTAAAGGATAGTTTTAAGTTTTTTTGTTTTTAGGATAGGGTTAATTCAATTTCAAACCTAATTAAAATATATTTAAAAATAAAAGGGATTCTCGTTGAAAATCCCTTTTATTCAATATAATATATGGAGCAATCAAGGATTAACCTTGTGTCTGTCACCTACATAAAATATTTATCCTTTGTACGCATTTCTGATTTTACTGTGTTTTTTACTATAGGCCATGTAAATGATTACACCTAAGGCCATCCAGATTGCTAAACGTTCCCAGCTTACAATTGGTAGCGAAGCCATCATGAGTACACAAACAATAATACCCATAACAGGAACAAATGGAACCCATGGAGTACGGAAAGGTCTGTCCAGTTCAGGATCTGTTTTTCTTAAGATCAATACGCCGATACAAACTAATGAGAAAGCAAATAAAGTACCGATACTCACCATGTGACCTAAGTCTGAAACCGGCACAAAGCCTGCAAAAATACTAACGAAGATCATGAATGCCAGGTTGGTTTTCCACGGAGTCTGATTTTTAGGGTGAAGGTCTGAGAATACTTTAGGCAATAACCCATCTTTACTCATACTGTAGAACACACGGCTTTGTCCTAAGAGCAGTACCAGGATTACCGAGGTGTAACCAGCAAGAATCGCAATCATTAAAAAGCGGTTTAAGAAGGTGTAACCTGTTTGCGCGAAGGCCGTAGCAACTGGTTTGGCATCACCTGCAAATTTGGTGTAGTTTTCCAGTCCTGTCATCACATAAGAGAACAGTACATATAATAAGGTACATACAATCAATGAACCGATAATACCAATTGGCATTCCTTTTTGTGGGTTTTTAGCTTCCTGGGCTGCTGTACTTACGGCATCAAAACCGATAAAAGCAAAGAACACAACACCTGCACCACGCAAAATTCCACTTATACCGAAGTGCCCGAAGTCATCACTGGCAAAGAATTCAAAGAAACCTTTAGTGCCTGCTTTAACAGCTTCTTCACCTGGGTTAACCGGGATAAACGGGTGGTGATTGGCTGGGTTGATAAAGCTCCATCCTAAAACAATAAAGATCAGGACTACAGAAACTTTTACAATAACCAATACATTATTGACAGAGGAAGAATCTTTGGTACCCCTCATCAGCAGTAAGGATAATAAACAAACAATTATAATTGCTGGCAGGTTGACAATTCCACCTTCCCATGGTCCGTGTAACAGGCTCGTGGGGAAATGAATGCCAAATTCCAGCAGGAATTGAGAGAAGTATTGCGACCAGCTGGAGGCGACTGTAGCTGAACCTAATGCATATTCAAGAACTAAATCCCATCCGATAATCCAGGCCATAAATTCTCCCATAGTGGCATAAGAGTACGTATAGGCACTACCTGCAACTGGGATCATCGAAGCAAATTCTGCATAACAAAGACCTGCAAATCCACAACCAATTGCGGCAATGATGAAGGATAGGATTACCGCAGGTCCGGCATTATCTGCCGATGCGATACCTGTAAGGGAGAATAATCCTGCACCAATAATAGCACCGACACCTAAGGCTACCAGGTTGAAACTGGTTAGGGTACGCTTTAAAGTGCCCTCGCCACTCTCATTCGCTTCAGCCAATAGTTGTGGGATAGATTTTTTAAATAACATAGTAAGTTTGGTTGTTTGTTTTTTTATGGGTTAGTTCAAGACCAAACCTAATTAAAATATATTTAAAAATAAAAGGGATTTATTTTGAAAATCCCTTTTATTCAGAACAATATATGGATGGACTAGGGATGAATCAGGGTATCTGTCACATTTTTAACGGTATCGATCTTGATTTTTCCTTTGGAGTCAGTCGATTTACTGATTTGTATTTCTTTTCTGATCTCTGTTGTACCGGGGTTACTGATCCCTACGGCAATATGCGGGGCTATGATCAGTGAAACGATAGACATGAGTTTGATCAGGATATTCATGGATGGACCTGAAGTATCTTTGAATGGATCTCCTACGGTATCGCCGGTTACAGATGCTTTATGCGGATCTGATCCTTTATATTCCATTTTGCCTTCGATCATCACTCCTTTTTCAAAGGATTTCTTCGCGTTATCCCATGCACCGCCGGCATTGGATTGGAAAATCCCCATCAAAACGCCCGAAACGGTTACACCGGCAAGCAGGCCTCCGAGTACTTCGGGGCCAAAAGTAAAACCAACAATAACGGGTACGATTAAGGCAATGGCTCCGGGAAGCATCATTTCACGAATAGAGGCTTCGGTAGAAATGGCAACGCATTTTTCATATTCCGGTTTAGCTTTATATTCCATAATCCCCGGAATTTCTTTAAACTGTCTTCTCACTTCTTGTACCATGGCCATCGCTGCCCGGCCTACTGCGGCAATACAAAGTGACGAGAAGATGAAAGGAATCATGCCGCCTACGAACAGGCCTGCTAATACATTTGCTTTATAGATGTCAATAGAAGTGATGCCTGAAATTCCTGCGAAGGCAGCAAACAATGCAAGAGAAGTTAATGCTGCTGAGGCAATTGCAAATCCTTTTCCGGTAGCTGCGGTGGTATTCCCTACGGCGTCAAGCATGTCTGTACGTTCTCTGACTTCTTTTGGTAATCCGCTCATTTCTGCTATTCCTCCTGCGTTATCAGCAATTGGCCCAAAAGCATCAATAGCGAGCTGCATAGCTGTAGTGGCCATCATCCCGGCTGCGGCAATAGCGACGCCATAGAAGCCTGCAAAGGAATAAGAGGTATATATTCCGGCAGCGAGTACCAGGATAGGTAATACTGTGGATTCCATACCTACAGAAAGTCCGCCAATGATATTGGTCGCATGACCTGTAGAGGATTGCTGAATAATTGAGTTTACGGGACGGTTACCCATTGCAGTATAGTATTCTGTAATCAGGCTCATGAGTGTACCAACCGCTAAGCCGATTAGTATCGCGTAATAAACGGACATCTGAGTGAATTCAAATCCGCGGATTGACATCACCGGAGGCAACAACCAGCGAACGGCAAAGTAAGAGGCGATTGCGGTTAATATGATAGATAGCCAGTTCCCGATGTTTAACGCGCTTTGTACGCTATCTGTTTCTTTCTTGATTTTAACAAACAGGGAGGCTACGATTGAAAAGATTAATCCTAGTCCTGCAATCAGCATAGGTAAAAGTACTGGGGCCATACCTCCGAACAGGTCTTCAGAAACGATTTCCTGTCCTAATACCATGGTAGCTAAGATTGTAGCTACGTAAGAGCCGAATAAATCTGCGCCCATACCGGCTACGTCACCCACGTTATCTCCTACGTTATCTGCAATGGTTGCGGGGTTACGTACGTCATCTTCGGGGATTCCTGCTTCTACTTTTCCTACCAGATCGGCTCCAACGTCTGCTGCTTTGGTATAAATCCCTCCGCCAACTCTGGCAAAAAGGGCAATACTTTCTGCACCCAGGGAGAAACCTGCAAGTACTTCAATAGTCTTTTTTAATTCTGCTGAAGATTCCGGAGATCCGGGATGTACAAAGGTGTGGTAAAGAATGATGAACAGGGTGCCGAGGCCGAGAATGGCCAGGCCTGCAACACCAAATCCCATAACTGTCCCTCCTCTGAAGGAAACTTTTAGTGCTTGCGCCAAGCTTGTTCTGGCTGCCTGTGTGGTTCTGACATTGGCCTTTGTTGCGATGCGCATTCCTAAATAGCCTGCGAAGGCCGAAAATACTGCGCCAATGAGAAAGGCTACAGCTATAATGGGACTGGAGTGAATTGGGCTGGCAGCAGTGCCGGTAAGTGTCCCTGACCAGGCGAGTAAAATACCGGCGATGATCACAAAATAACTGAGTACTTTCCATTCTGCTTTCAAAAAGGCCATAGCACCGTCTGCTATATAACCTGCGAGTTCAGACATGTTTTTGTCTCCTGCTTCCTGCCGGGTCACCCAGGCACTTTGGAAGGCCATAACTAGTATCCCAACGAGGCCAAAAAGGGGGATGAAGTAAATTAAGTTCTGTTGTAGAAAAATCATATGTTGTTTAAATTTGGTTTCATAGGGCAGATGGCATGTTTGGCCGTTATACAAATTAAAGAGAGTTTCTGACATTCCCAAATTAATTGGCTGTGGTTGAAAGATTTACAGCTATAGTTGTGACCTGATGTTTTTATTTTAAGAATTTAAATATATTAGCGCATCCTTAGGGATTTAAAATCAATCAACCAACCAAACCAACTAATGAATAAAGAAATTGAGGATGGCTCTTTTAAGAGAGAGCTTGGTCTTTTAGATGGGACTATGCTTGTTGTAGGCTCCATGATCGGATCGGGGATATTTATTGTAAGTGCTGATATTGCGAGGCAAGTGGGGTCGGCGGGCTGGCTCATTCTGATCTGGGTATTAACGGGATTGGTAACGGTAGTCGCAGCGGTGAGTTATGGGGAGCTGAGTGCGATGTTCCCAAAAGCGGGCGGCCAGTATGTTTACTTGAAGGAGGCGTATAATAAGCTGATCGCGTTTTTGTATGGGTGGAGCTTTTTTGCAGTAATCCAAACGGGAACAATTGCTGCGGTAGGGGTGGCTTTTTCGAAGTTTGCTGCTTATTTGTATGAGCCTTTGAGTGATACTAATGTTTTATATAGTATCGGGTCTTTTCATTTGAATGCTGCACAATTGGTTTCTATTGTTACTATTATCTTACTGACTTATATCAATAGCAGGGGGGTGAAGGATAGTAAGATTCTACAGACTTTTCTGACCATTATTAAGATTTTTTCACTTTTGGGTCTGATTGCTGGTGGTTTTTTAATTGCAGCAAATACGCAGGTGTGGAATGCAAATTGGGCTGATGCGTGGAATACAAGGGCCTTTGATGCGCAAAATGGTTCGTGGGTGTCTATTGGTGGTACTGCTTTGCTTTCTGGTATTGCAGCGGCGATGGTGGGTTCTCTTTTTTCGAGTGATGCGTGGGTCGGGGTTACTTTTATTGCTGGTGAGATTAAAAAGCCTGAGCGTAATGTTGGTCTGAGTTTGTTTTTCGGGACTTTCATTGTCAGCGTGATTTATATTTCAGCGAATCTGATGTACATTTCTGTGATGCCTTTGAATGAGATTGCTTTTGCAAAGTCTGATCGTGTAGCGGTAGCGGCGGCACAATATATTTTTGGGGATGTGGGCACGATTACTATTGCTGTAATGATCATGATTTCGACTTTTGCTTGTAATAATGGGCTGATCATGGCGGGTGCAAGGGTTTATTATACGATGGCGAAGGATGGGTTGTTTTTTAAGAAGGCGGCTTTGCTGAATAAGTCGAGTGTGCCGGGCTGGGCTTTGTGGTTCCAGTGTATTTGGGCTTCTTTTCTTTGTTTAACGGGTAAGTATGGGGATTTGCTGGATTATGTAGTGATCATTGTGATGATTTTTTATATCCTGACTATTTATGGAATATTTATTTTAAGAAGGAAACGGCCTGATTTGGTGCGTCCGTATAGGGCGTTCGGGTATCCGGTATTGCCGGCTTTGTATATGGTGGTGGCTGTGGCAATTTGCGTGGCGCTGTTGATTACTAAGTTTAGTACGTGTGGCTGGGGGGTGTTGATCATGCTCGCAGGTATACCAGTTTATTTCTTCTCGAAGCCGAAGGAATCGTAAAGGGAAATAATAAAAACCGGCTATATCATGTTCGTCAGCATTTGGCGGCCCGAAGAGGGCCTGAATGCAATGTCCGCACATGATATAGCCGGTTTTTTTTATTTTTCACCATGTTATAGGAGACTCTTGGAAGCGAAAAGAGATAAAATGGTTACGGGCTCACAGATTTTTATAGGATTGCTGGTTGGATGGCTAAACTGGATTGCGTTTGATTACTTATTAGGATTGCTGGTTAGATTGTGTTTGATTACTTATTAGGATTGCTGGTTGGATAGTTAAACTGGATTGCCTGGTTGGATTGTGTTTGATTATTTATTAGGATTGCTGGTTGGATAGCTAAACTGGATTGCCTGGTTGGATTGTGTTTGATTATTTATTAGGATTGCTGGTTGGATAGTTAAACTGGATTGCCTGGTTGGATTGTGTTTGATTACTTGTTAGGATTGTTCTTGGATAGCCGGCTGGATAACTCAATTGGGCGGCTATATCGGATTACTGGTGTATGATTGTTCTGTATGCGGTTTTAATGTCATCTTGTATTAAGTTTTTTGGTGTTAAGTGCTGTTTTGTATGGAATAATAATGAGAAGTTGTTTAAATTTATAACATCAAATTATTCACGGATTCCTAAATCAGCGGGCATGAAATATATATTTACTTTGGCTTTAGTTTTTTCTTTTTCCTGTCAGCTTTTTGCACAGCGGATACTGGGTACTGTATTCGATAAGGATACACGGGCACCGATTGAGAATGCAACCATAACAACGAGCTACGGGATTGTTTTTAGTAATCAGAAGGGTGAGTTTGGGCTGTCTGATATAAATGAGGGCGAAGTGGTGAAGGTGAGCCGTGCCAATTATGTGACTTCTTATTTTACGCTGAGAGCCAGTAAGGGGGCTGTGGTAGTTTTATTGGAGGCTGTCCCTTTTATTTTACAGGAAGTGCAGATTGAAGCGAAGAATAAGTATGAGTTTGATTCACTGAGATACAGACAGGAGTTTTTATCGGTTTTTGCTTATAAGAGCCCGGGAGTGAAGGATATCTTTATTTCAAAATCTGCATTTGTAAGGTCACCACAGTTTACTGAACATAATAGAAATACCATGAGCACTGCTGCAATAGCTGGTGTTGATGTGTTGCAGGTTATTAATTTATTCGGAAAGAATAAAGCTCCAATGTCCAAATTGCAAAAGAGGTTGTTGGTGGGTGAGGACAATAATTATGTGGATAAGGTCTTTTCTAAATCAAAGATAACACGGCTTACTGCTTTAAAGGGGGAGCCTCTTCAGCGTTTTATTGATAAATACAGGCCTTCACGTGCTGTAGCAATGGAGATGTCTGATTATGAAATGATCATCTATATTAAGAAAAGTTATAATGAATTTACTAAGGACGGCAGCAATGATAATTTGCCGGCACTGATTAAGTAATTGCTTTTGTTGTTTAATGCCTGTAGGGGGCTGATCGCCAGATGTTGCTTTCCTATGGCTTGAACTTTAAATTAAAAGGTGTATTTTTGCAAAAAAAATAATACAAAAGCAATTTGGGAACTCCATTAGATTCAGGCATAAAAGGTTATAATAATTACGGTACTCACCTTAAGGAAAAGTATAAAGGACAACGTGTGTTCAAAGTGATTGTTGATGGTGGGTTTACCTGCCCTAACCGTGATGGTAGTAAGGGATATGGTGGTTGTACTTATTGTAATGTAGATTCTTTTACGCCCGAGCTTTCCAGAAAGTTACCTACAATCAGGGAGCAGCTGGAGCAGGGAATGGAACGTGGTAAGGGCTTTTATAAAGCGGATAAATTCATTGTTTATTTTCAGCCGAATACGAATACTTATGCACCGGTACATTATCTGAAAATGATGTATGACGAGGCTTTGTCTATTAATAGTGAAGATGTTGTCGGATTTTCTGTAGGAACACGCCCGGATTGTATTGATGCGGAAAAAGTAGCCTTGCTTGAAAGTTATGCTGATCGTTTTGATGTGGATCTTGAAATGGGCATGGAGTCTATTTATGATGACACGCTAAATCAAATCAACAGGGGATGCAGCCATGCGGAGTTTGTGGAGGCTGTGAAGTTACTGGATAATAGTAAGCTTGATCTTTGTGTGCATACGATTTTTGGTTTTCCATGGGAAACTGAAGAGATGATGCTGGAATATATTCATGAGATTAATAGGTTCCCTAAAATAAAGTTTGTGAAGTTCCACCATCTTCATATCGTAGAGGGGTCTATTATGGGTGCCAAATACAAGAAAGAGCCTTTCAAATTGTTTACGCTTGAAGAATACACGGATCTCTTGTGTAAATTGATTCCTTTATTAAGACCGGACGTTGTGATTCAGCGTTTGTTCGGCATTTCTGACTGGGATTTATTGATCGCACCTAACTGGGGCTTAAATAAATCGTCTATTCAGACTTATATTGACAGGGAAATCGAAAAAAGGGGAATAGTACAAGGGTCTGCCTACGTACCAGCGGTTGCTGTGGTATAATCCCCGAATAATTCAATTGTTTTCTGCTTTCTGAAATTAAAGATGTGCTGTAATTTGCGGGCTACAAATACGCTATTGGCTATATTCCCGAAAATTCCCATGGGCAATCCATAGGTTAATATATCCGTCATTTCTACGCCGCCGGGCACTGCTCTGAAATGATGCTGATGGTGCCAGAATTTATAGGGGCCAAAACGCTGTTCGTCAATAAAGTATTTTTGATCTGATACCTGGGTGATTTCTGTCATCCAGTTTAACTTAATTCCCGCTACTGGGGACACCTTATAAGTGATAATCATTCCTGGATACATCTTTTCATCTGCCTGAATTGGGGAAGTGACTGTAAAAGCCATCTCTTTTGGCGTTATTTTGGCCAGATTCATCGGGGAAGAAAAGAAATCCCATGCTTCAGGTAAGCTAATTGGTAAGAATTGAGAGAATTTGAGGTGGAATGCTTTCATAATTTGTATTGCGAAGGTAGCAATACAGAAATTAACAATTTAAACTGCCGCCTTGTTTGTGTTTTTTATCAAAAAATGAAATAAAAACAATTATCATATATTTTCAGGTTATTTTTTGAATTTATCTTAAATACTGAGCTTTATTTTAGCTGTAAATTCTAATAATTCATTTTTATTGACCTTATTTTTGTTGTTTTTGTGATTTTTAGACTTAAAATGGTTCTGTTTTTATTATCTTTTATATTTATTGTTGTTAATTGTTGAAGTTTATTAGTATTTTTATGTTAATAATGTAATAAATCAACTAATAAACCAATAAAAATATAATATATATGAATAAAGTTCTATTTAAACAGGTAATTCCGTTCGTTATTCTTGCGATTGTCGCAATTGCAGCGCTTTTTGTTCCGTTACATGCCGATTTTGATGCTGGTAAATATAATGCAGCCGATATTGCATGGATTTTAGTTGCCACAGCGTTAGTTTTTCTAATGACTCCAGGCCTCGCTTTCTTTTATGGTGGAATGGTACACAGAAAGAATGTGCTTTCTACTATGATCAAAAGTATAGTTTCGGCTGGTATAATTAGTGTACTCTGGGTAACAGTAGGTTTTAGTCTTGCATTTGGAGAAAGTATTCATGGCCTGATTGGAAACCCATTAACTTTTCTGTTTTTTCAGGGAGTGAATTCCGGTCCGTCATGGAGCCTTGCACCAACAATTCCGTTAACCTTATTTGCTTTGTTTCAGCTGATGTTCGCTATTATTACTCCCGGACTTGTGGTAGGAGCAGTTGCTGAACGTATACGTTTTACTTCTTATATCTTATTCATTGTGCTGTTCGCCATCTTTGTTTATTCTCCGCTGGCGCACTGGACATGGCATCCTGATGGTATCCTGTTTAAGATGGGTGTGCTTGATTTTGCCGGTGGTACAGTTGTACATATTTCTGCCGGAATGGCTGCGCTTGCAGGTGCGCTTGTATTGAAAAGAAGAAAAGTTCACCAGGATCACCAGGAAATCCCGCCTGCAAATATCCCTTATGTATTAATCGGTACAGGACTGTTATGGTTTGGGTGGTTTGGATTCAATGCGGGATCAGCATTAGGTGCAAATAGTCTGGCTGTATCTGCTTTTGCAACTACAAATATTGCAGCAGGGGCAGCAGGTCTTTCCTGGATGTTTTTCGATGTATTAATGGGTAAAAAACCATCAGTACTTGGTTTTTGTATTGGTGCAGTAGTAGGTCTTGTTGCCATTACTCCAGGCGCGGGATTTGTGGCTATTCCACATAGTATTTTTATAGGTGTTGCTGCGGCTATTATTTCTAACCTGGCAGTGATGTGGAAATCTAAAACCAGTCTTGATGATACATTGGATGTATTTCCTTGTCATGGTGTAGGTGGTATTGTAGGGATGTTGCTGACAGGGGTATTCGCAACTAAAACTGTTAATGCTGCGGGCGCAGATGGTTTGTTTTATGGAAATGCAGCTTTCTTTTTAACGCAATTGAAAGGGGTACTGATTGTAGCCACCTTCAGCTTTGTGGTGTCCTTCCTGATTTTCAAATTAATAAATGTAATTCAGCCGATCCGGGTAACCTCCGAAGAAGAAGAAGAAGGTCTTGATGCCAGTCAGCACAATGAGAAATATTCTCAGGGTACGCTGATTGTCTCTTCAACCGGGCTTGAAATGGAGAACTCTCCGTTGGCCTGACCTTTATAACCAACCCATGCAACCTAAACCAACCTAACCAACTATGAAGATTAAATCTTTTTTCACGCTTTCTGCCCTTACTATGAGCGCTGCCACTTACGCTCAGGAAACGCCCACATCATCGCCGTTGCAGATCTCGGGATCGGCAGATGTTTATTACAAGTATGATTTCTCTAAAAAGCCGAATATTGGGACGAGCTTTGCAAATGATCAGAATTCAGTGTCTATCGGAATGCTTGACCTGGCTTTAAAGAAAACTACAGGGAAAGCTTCTTTTGTAGGCGAGTTGTCATTTGGCCCGCGTGGACAATATGGCTCAATCCCTAACGGAGAAGGTGAAGTCGGGAATGCTGACAATTCTTTTCATATACAGAATTTGTATATGTCTTATGCGGTAACCAATAAACTTGCGCTTACTGCCGGTTATATGAGCACATTTATTGGTTATGAAGTGATCGTCCCTACGGGTAATTTCAATTATTCTACCTCGTATCTTTTTACGAGCGGCCCTTTTCAGAATGCAGGAATCAGAGCAAATTATACTTTCTCTCCGAAAATTGCTTTAATGGTCGGGTTATTCAATGACTGGAATGCGTATAAAGATGTAAATGGGGTTACACATTTCGGAGCTCAATTGACAGTTGTTCCCGTTGAAGGATGGACAGCTTACCTGAATTTACTAACCGGGAGAGCATCCGGGGCTACTGGAACAGGATCAATTTATGATCTGACGACTTCTTATCAGGTAACGGAAAAGGTGAAAATTGGTTTAAATGCTGCTGATTATTCAGTAACAAATAATAATGGGGGATATAGTGGGGCTGCGCTTTATTTGCAAAATGCTTTTACAACTAATTTTTCTTTAGGTCTGAGAGGAGAGTATTTCAAAACGAAAGATGTTCCTGATCTGGAAGGGTCAAATGTTAAATCGATTACGTTAACTGCGAACTTAAAAGCGGGTGGATTAACATTTATACCTGAGGTCAGGTTTGATAATGGTTCTACAGCGAGGTTTATCAAGAATAATCTTGATCCTACAAAAAATGCTTCACAATTTTCATTAGCTGCGGTATATGCATTTTAAATTCAACTATAACCATGAGATGTACCAGGCCCTATGGCCTGGTGCCTTTCTATTTCTATTCTTGCTGCTGATCATCTCAGGTGCATTTGCTCAGGATATAAAAGAAATCAAAGAACTACAAAAAGATGAAATCGGGAAGTATATTCATTATGAAGTCGTGCCTCAGCTTCCTGTAACTGCCGATTCCCTGGCTTTCAGGGCAAAAGCATTTTTTAAACTGAAGAAGATGGATCCTTTTGCGGTTGATAGTACAGCGTTGGAACAGCGTGGTAAATTTGTAATTAATAAAACTGCCTATGTATTATCGCATCCTAGTGGAGAGATATTATATAATTTCAGATTTGAAATTAAAGGGGAGCGGTATAGGTTCTGGCTCACAGACTTCTTATTTATTCCTTATCAAAGGGATCGCTACGGTAATTTTGTTCCCGCAACAGTAAAAGGAATCCCACTGGAGAAAACCCCGGGTAAGTTAAATGCGGGAGAGTGGTCTGCTTATGTGAGTGAGGCGGGCAGACAATCGGCCGCCCTTGCCGCCGAGTTCAAAGCATATCTGTCTGCATCGCAACAGGCCAAACCGCTTCATAAAACCGGCAGTTTGATTTCTACCAAAAGCTGGTAGGTTCTTTTGGTTAATGAACCATCTTATCTGCACAGGTTGAGCTGGCAAAAGCCTCTGGCTTAGCTTTGAAAATAAACCCCATGCTTAAGATATATCCCATAGCCTCGTTCAATGCTTTGTTGGATTTGAACATAGGATTAGTATTAATATCTGCATGTACTTCAAGATCGACGTCATATAAGTCCAGAAGATCACAGACTGCATAAGCAGTTTCTATGGATTTTTGCACTTCAATGAGCATTCTTTCTTTAATACTCATTTGTTGTGTGGTTTTTTCCTGATGGATGTACATGAACCCCCCATGTTGTTCTCTTAGCAGAACAATCACAGTAGCAAAATCAGTGTAAGCACCTTTAACCTGCGAATCTGTACCGACGCATACTTTAAGATGATAGCCTTTTTCGGTTTCTCTGATGATTGCTTTTTCTACTTCTTCTAAAATTGGCAAGTGGATCACTTCGCCGTTGAATTTTTTCCAGGTCATACGTTATTGGTGTTAAAGAACAACCCGTATTCAGGTTTCCTAAAATTAAGGTGATTATGTTAAAGATACATTAATTATTTGTTGTTTATTTGCTAACAATCAGAGAGTTGTCAACAGGTGTTGTGCTGAAATGTTAATTTGTGTAATTTCTTTAATACATAAAAATTAAAACAATATGTAAGAAATCATGTTAATCAGGCTATAACATGGTGAATAAAACAATTATAGTTTCGAATCGATTACCCGTTAAAATAGTAGAAGAAAATGGGGAGTATCTCCTGAGTCCAAGTGAAGGAGGTTTAGCTACCGGTTTAGGATCGGTTTATAAAAAAGGTGATAATGTCTGGGTAGGATGGCCTGGAATTGAAGTTCCGGAAGACCGGCAGCAGGAAGTAACTGAAAAGCTTGCTGAACTCAATCTGATCCCTGTATTTTTAACTCCCGATGAAATCAACCTTTATTACGAAGGATTTTCCAACGAAGTTTTATGGCCCGTATTTCACTATATGGTTACCTATGCCCATTTTGAACAAACCTATTGGGATTTTTATCAAAGTGTAAATGATAAGTTTAAAGCAGTAGTTACTGCACATCTGAATGAAGGGGATACAGTCTGGATACATGATTACCAGCTTTTATTGCTTCCTCAATTGATAAGAGACGCACAACCTCATGTGATTATTGGTTTCTTTCAGCATATTCCTTTTCCTTCGTATGAGATGTTTCGCCTGATTCCATGGCGCGAAGAATTGATTGGCGGAATGTTTGGGGCCGATTTGCTTGGTTTCCATACTTTTGATGACGTGAGACATTTTCTAAGTGCAGCTTCACGTTTATCCTCAGCAAAAGTATCAAATAATGTAATCACCTTTAAAGACAGGCAGATCGTAGTAGAGGCTTTTCCGATGGGAATTGATGCAAATAAATTTGAGAACCTGACCCATGATCCGCTTGTAGCTGAACATGTCGTTTCTCTCAAAGAGACGATGCAGGATTGTAAAATCATCTTAACCATCGACAGGCTGGATTATAGCAAAGGAATATTACAGCGTTTACAGGCTTATGAACTGCTGCTGGAAACTCATCCTGAATATATAGAGCAGTTATCATTGTATATGGTTGTTGTCCCTTCCAGAGATACAGTTGCACAATACAAAGAATTAAAAGATCAGATTGATCAGCTCGTAGGAAATATCAATGCGCATTTCAGAACTTTAAACTGGGTACCTGTACATTATTTTTACCGTTCTTTCCCTGTAGAATTTTTATCTGCATTATATTACACTGCGGATATTTGTTTAGTGACCCCAATGCGGGACGGAATGAACCTGGTTAGTAAAGAATATGTAGCCAGCAGGGTAGAAAATACCGGGGTGCTTATATTAAGTGAGATGGCCGGAGCTTCTAAAGAATTAAATGATGCCCTGATTGTAAACCCTAATAATATAGGGGATGTAATGCGGGCTATTGTTGAAGCGATTAATATGCCTGTGGAGGAACAGCGGACAAGGATGTCTGTGATGAGGGGCATTGTAAAGAAATTTGATATACATCTTTGGGTAAAGAATTTTATGGATAAGTTAGATGAAGTTAAACAGATGCAAGAGTCATTGTTAACTAAACATGCGGTAAAAGCAATAAGAGAACAGATAGGGGTGGCTTATGCGAAAGCTACAGACCGGTATATATTCCTGGATTATGACGGAACTCTTGTTGGCTTTAACGGAGATATTGATAAGGCTTCGCCCGATAAAGAATTATATGATATACTGGAACAATTGTCCGGTGATCCGGCAAACCAGGTAGTCATCGTCAGCGGACGCAGACATGAAACACTGGAACAATGGTTTGGGCACTTGAAATTGGGTTTAATCGCTGAACATGGCGCATGGCAAAAACACTATCAACAAGATTGGAAGTCCTTACCTCTGCTGACGGACCGCTGGAAACAGGAAATAAGTACCGTACTGGATACTTATACAGACCGTACTCCTGGTTCTTTCATCGAAGAGAAGAGTTATTCACTGGTTTGGCACTACCGTAAAGTAGAAGAGGGCTTAGGAGAGCTCAGGGCAAACGAGATCATTAACCACCTGGGTGCAACAGTTGCCGATAAAGGTTTGCAAATGATGCCGGGTAATAAAGTGATCGAGTTTAAAAATATAGAAGTCAATAAAGGGAAAGCTACTTTAGCCTGGTTATATGATAGTCATCCTGATTTTATTATTGCCTTAGGTGATGACCATACAGATGAAGATATTTTCAAAGCGCTGAAGCCAGAGGATTATACGATTAAAGTAGGAAGTAACATTTCCGCAGCAAGGTATTATCTAAGAGATTTTGTGGAAGTCCGCGAGTTTCTGAGAACATTGGCAGCAAACTAACGAACTCCCTCAAAATATATTTAAGCAAGCCCGTTTTCTATAAGAAAGCGGGCTTATCTAGTTTAATAGCAATCCGGTGTGCAGCATTCATCAAACCTACATGGCTGTAAGCCTGCGGGAAATTACCCCATTGACTGCCGTCATTTTCATCCACATCTTCCGCGAAAAGATCAAGATGATTACCATAACCGATCAGTAATTCAAATTCTCTGACTGCATCGTCTAATCTGCCAACTATAGCGAGTGCTTCCACATACCAGAAAGCACAGATCAGGAAAGTAGTTTTAGGCTTACCAAAATCGTCCGTATGACGGTACCGGTAAAACAGACCATTTGCACCTTTAAGCTCCTGCTCCAAAGCAATCAGGTGATCTTTTGCGCGTTGGGAATCAGGATCAAGATAGTTCATCAGGATCAGTTGTAAAGTACTGGCATCCAGATGTGCACTGCCTACAGCATGGTTATATACTTTTCTTTCCGGATCATAACACGCCTCTATATGTGCCGATGCGCGGTCAATCAATAACCTTGCGCGTTCTTCAAATTCTTTGTTGCCAATTGTTTTCGCCATTTTTAAAGCTGCGCTTGCACCCGCCCATTGGAATAAGTTCGTGTAGCAGTGCATATTAGCAAGGTTTCTGAATTCCCAGATTCCAGCGTCCTTTTCATCAATGGTACTTTCAATCTTGGTCAGCAAATAATCAAGCCAGATAGCCGAATCTTTACGCTCATTAAAAACAAACCTGTTATCTGTATATAAAGGCAGCATTGAAATCAATACTTGTCCGTAAATATCATTTTGAATATGTTCATAGGCTTGATTTCCTACACGCACTGGCTGATTGCCCATATACCCTTTCAGATTAGTCAGTATACGTTCTGTGAGCACACGTTCACCGGCAATACCAAAAAGTGGCTGATAGCGCTTGTCATCTCTGAAGGAAATGTCTGTGATATAGTTGAAATAGCGCTCCATTTCTTCAAAATGCCCAATGTGGTTCAGTGCGGTGATCACATAATAGGTGTCTCTCATCCAGCAGTACCTGTAGTCCCAGTTACGGGTACTTCCCGGTGATTCCGGTAAACTGGTTGTGCTGGCTGCGATAATTGCTCCTGTGTCTTCGTATTGATGAATTTTAAGCACTAATGCAGAACGGATAACTAATGACTGATGGAAGCCGGCTATCGTAGAGTGTTTGATCCAGGTGCGCCAGTATTTTCTGGTTTCGGTCAAAAATCTTTCTGCTGTACTTTCAATCGGAGCGTCTAAATCATGTCCGTAAGTCAGGATCAGGTATTTCGTATCATTCAGTGCAAAATACTTTTCGTCTTCGATATAAGAAAGTGAAATGTTAGTACTAAGCTGCATATCGTTTTCCGATCCGGTAAACTGGATATGATTACTCCCCCTTGCACCTTGTTGTTTTCCTTCGCCATAATTGAAAACCGGATTACAAACAACTTTAATTCTTGGATTTCCTTCCAGCGGTTCAATTTTACGGATTAACATTAAAGGTTTGTAAAAACGCTCATGCTGATAAAATCTTGGGGCAAAATCTGTAATCCGGTAGGTTCCTTCTTCACTGGTAATGGTTGTACTTAAAATATTCGTGTTTTCAACGTAGTGTTGGTCTGAGGTATATTCTCCTTCAGGTAAAATAGAGAATTCTCCGCCTTGTTCTTTGTCAAGCAGGCCGCCAAAAACAAATGAACTGTCAAATCTTGGCCAGCATAACCAATCAATATTAGTGTTTTTGTTGATGTGCGCTAAGAAGGCACAGTTTCCAATTATTCCTGTTTGATAGGTGTGTCTGTCCATTAAATATGATTTCTGATGTATTTACTATTATATTATTTAATAGAAACAAACTATCAGGCTATTTGTTGGCATAAAGAATATTAAGGGACATTTTGCCTTGTTTTTAATATATAAATGATACGTATCCTATTTATTTTTTTTATTACATTTATGATAACAACGATGATACTATAGTACTATCGCTGTTCGTTAAATCAATTAATTAACCAGAAGTCCTCACTTAAAGCTATTAAAGATGAAAACAGAACTGATGAATGAATTCTTCTTACTTCAACAAAGCAGGTCTAATGCTAAATATCTTGATATCCTGGAGGAAAAAATCTATTCCCCTATCCAACAGGCGAATCATAAAGTAACCTCGTGGATGACCAAGAGAGGTACGATGTTGATGAAACTCGAAAAGAATGCGCAGCTGCGGATGAGCAAAATCAGGAAAAAGTTCCTTAAATATTAGAAAAGCTTAAACAGTTTCTTAGTCAATTGCCTTTTGCGCTAATCTTAGCTTAATTCCCTTATCTTTGCGGCATGATGGTAGAAAAGGTATTGGGTAATTTAAAAATCGATTCTTTAAATGAAATGCAGCAGGCAGCAATTGCCGCTACAGCTAAAGGAAAGGATGTGGTTTTACTTGCACCAACAGGTTCTGGTAAAACGCTTGGCTTCTTATTGCCAGTTTTAAAAAATTTAGATGCAGCTACAAAAGGGGTACAAGCGTTGATATTGGTTCCTTCAAGGGAGCTTGCTTTACAAATCGAGCAGGTATTTAAACAAATGGGTACTGGTTTTAAAGTGAACTGCTGTTATGGTGGCCACCCTGTGAAAACAGAAAGAAACAACTTTGAGCAGCCTCCTGCGGTATTAATTGGTACGCCAGGAAGGATCGCTTATCACCTTAGAAAAGAAAACTTTGATGAATCATCTATAACCACTTTGGTACTGGATGAGTTTGATAAAGCCCTTGAATTTGGGTTCCAGGAAGATATGGCCTATATTATTGGCAACATGCGTTCCTTAAAACAACGTATGCTTACTTCTGCAACACAAATGGAGGCTATTCCTGATTTTACAGGCCTTAAGTCTTCTGTGGAAATCAATTTCCTGAAGGATGTAAAGGTTGCACCAGATTTGAAACTGAAAAAGGTAATGACTACCGCAGAAGATAAACTGGACACTTTATTTGAGCTGATCTGTAAAATAGGAAATAAAACTACCTTGCTTTTTTGTAACCACAGAGAGACAGTAGACCGGATCAGTGACCTGCTGATTGATAAAGATCTTGCGCATGATATTTTTCATGGCGGGATGGAGCAGGATGAAAGAGAACGTGCTTTACTGAAATTCAGAAATGGAAGTATTAAGATATTAATTACCACAGATCTGGCTTCACGCGGACTGGATATTCCGGAAGTGGAATATATTATCCATTATCAGTTACCTTATACAGAAGACGCTTTCCTGCATAGAAATGGCCGTACAGCACGTATGAATGCTAAAGGAACTGCTTACCTGATGATGACTGAGGAAGATAAATACCCTTTCCTGAAAGGTGATATAGAAATTGAGAAGTTAAAGGGTAATTATCAATTACCAAAAGATAGTCAGTGGCAAACCTTATACATTGCTGCGGGTAAAAAAGATAAGGTCAACAAAATTGATATCGTAGGCTTACTGCTTAAAAAAGGCGGGTTGGAAAAGGACGATGTCGGATTGATCGAAGTTAAAGACCAGAGTTCATATGTTGCTGTAAAACGCAGTATGGTCAATAAGGTGTTGTCAGCTCTGGCCAATGAGAAAATAAAAAATAAGAAAGTGAAGATAGAAGTAGCGATGTAATTATGAGCAACAACGACATTTTAAAAAAACTCCGCGTAGCGCTGGAGCTGAATAATGAAGATATTATTAAAATCCTTGAACTGGTAAATTTCAAAGTAACAAAAAGTGAACTGGGATCGTTCTTCAGAAGCGAAGATCATCCAAACTTTAAACCTTGTGGTGATCAGATCCTGCGTAATTTCCTTAATGGATTAGTAATTTTTAAAAGAGGCCCGAGAGTTGAGAAATTAACTCCGCCAACTATTGATTAAATTGCTTTAATTGCGAAATAGCAGGAATTGCACTGTAATATTTTGAAATAAAGTTAATTTACTCTTACAAACAGCTATACTTGTGAAAAGAAGGCTTAATACTGCCTTCTCACAAGGATTGCATTTTTGAATATGGCTTATTGGATTGCATGACGAATGATTAGATTTTTAAAATTTCCTGGAAATTTGATTCATTTAAAATGTATAATTTTATTCAATGCTTTTATATTCTTCTGTAGCTTTTCTGCTAAAGCACAAACACAACACAGGCTTACCGGAACTGTAATCGACTCTCTGAAAGATGTAGTATCCGGAGCTGATGTTTATATCATTGCAGATAAAGACACCTTAACTTCGATTACGAATACCCACGGAAGATTTGTTTTCTCCGGTTTTAAAGCGGACCGGATTTCCCTGCTGGTCATGAGCGTAGGCTTCAAACCTTATACTAAATCATATCAATTTAAGGCCGGACAGCTGAATATGGATCTGGACATGATTATTCTTGAACTGGAATCTAACCTGCTCAATGAAGTTGTGATCAATGGGAGAGACAGGCCGATCAAGATCAAACGTGATACTATTGAATATAATGCGGCCTTTTACCAGATTTCTGAAAATGACAGGGTAGAGGATTTATTACGGCAATTACCCGGTATAGAGGTTGATGAGCATGGAAATGCCACGACGATGGGGAAACCTTTACAGAAATTAAGAGTAAACGGGGAAGACTTCTTTACCAGCAATGTGAAAGACTTTATCAGTCAGCTTCCTGCCAGTGTGGTTGATAAGGTTGAAATTATCAATGATTACGGCGATGAAGCTAATTTTACAGGGCTGAAAACCGGAGAATCTCAGAAGATGCTGAATTTGGTGACCAAGTCGGGACAAAACAGGGGGACTTTTGGTAATGCACTGGTTAGCGGGGGTACCAATAAGCGTTATGGCCTGCAAGGGAATGCGAACTTATGGGAAGGCAGTAAACAGATCGGATTTAGCAGTAGTTCCAATAATACCAATAACGAGGCAGGTGTGAATACTG
The DNA here is from genome assembly GCF_014200595.1 of Pedobacter cryoconitis. NCBI lineage: Bacteria > Pseudomonadati > Bacteroidota > Sphingobacteriia > Sphingobacteriales > Sphingobacteriaceae > Pedobacter > Pedobacter cryoconitis. Next base: position 24,829 of record NZ_JACHCG010000004.1, on the reverse strand, counting down.
CTGCAACAGCCGGCGTGAATTACAGAGATAAGTTATCGAGTGGTGTCACTGCTAGTGCAGCTTATAATTATGGTTATAATAAGAACATTTCAGAACAACTGAATTCGACTGAAACGGTAACAACCGACGGAACAATTTTAAATAAGTCACAGTCGTCAAGTAATTCGGTTGATAACACACATAACATTAATTTCAATGTACAATCCATAGCGAACAAGAGCTATTTTCAGGCCTCTTTGGGCGGTTCTATGGCTGTAAAAGATAGGGACGGAGACATTCTTTCTAAGCAAACCGGGTTGATCAGGCAGGATTTACATAGCGAGAGTGGGTCGAATACTAAAACGCCGAATCTGAATGGTAATTTTGTTTGGGCAAGGAGTATGGATAAACCAGGAAGAAGCATGTCTGCGGGAGTCGTTGTAAGTAGTGGGATTAACCAGGTTCAGGATGATTTGCGAAACAAACTAAGCTATTATAATAAACAAGGTCTTTTAGTTAAAGATTCTATTGTGAACCGCTTCATTGATGCGGAAAACAGAACAAATCTGATTACAGCCGATTTCAGGTACAGTGAGCCTTTAAGGTCTGACAATGACTCTTTAGTTAAAAGGAATATAGATTTCTCTTATTTCTTCTCCATGAGTAAAACAAGAAATAGTTTATATACAAAGGTGGATAATAGTATTGGCAATAGCACCGTCGTAGATTCTCTGAGTTCAATTTACTCTTCGGCTTTCCTTTTCCAACGCTTTGCTGTGAATTATCGTTATCAGGCCGAGCGCCTCAATTATAGCCTTGGTTTTACTTTGCAACCGAGTCAGTTAACCGGACAGTATGCGGGGAATGATATTAAAATCAGTCATTTTGAACTTAACTTATCGCCCATAGTTAATTTGAGCTATAACTTATCAAATTGGGACAATTTAGCTTTTGTTTATAGCGGAAGCAGTACCGCTCCGGATTTTTACCAGTTGCAACCAGTGCCAAATATTAGTAATCTTCAGAATGTTATCATTGGAAATCCTAACCTGAAATCCAGTTTTACACATTCCGGAAATCTAACCTATCAGCATACTGATGAACAGACAGGTTCTACTTTGCAGCTGGCATTAAATGGCTCTGTGGTAGAAGACCAGGTGGTCAGCAATGTGGTCTTAATCAAAGACACTTTAAATAGTTTAAAGCAGGAAACACATTATGAGAATGCAAACGGGGCATACCTGGTAGGGAGTATGTATTCTTATGCTTTGCCTTTCGCCAGAAACAAGTTTAATGCAGAATTGAGAGGCACATTTGATTATATAAATATGATTTCATATGCTAATAATGATCTGAATACAAATAGAAACATCAATTTTTCACAGTCTTTGAAATTCAGAATGAATCAGCGCAGGTTAACTTTAACCACTTCTGCGACCTATACTTACAGTAGTAACCGCTATTCTATTGAATTGTTGAAGTTGAGAAATATCGAAACCTGGCAATTTAACTGGAGTGGCCGTGCTTTTCTGAATAAGAATTTTTCTTTGAGTGCTGATGTTTCCAAGAAGATAAATTCAGGTTATTCGCTGGCTGTAGCGAACCCAATGCTGATTAATCTAAGTTTGGAGAAGATCTTGTTTAAGAACAGGCAGGGAACTATCTCTTTACAGGCTTATGATTTATTGAACCAGGGAAATAACCTGGTTAGAAGTATATCTGATAATTCGATTACTGATAGTCAGTATAATCAAATTACCAGATATTTCCTCGTTAGTTTTAATTACCGTTTACAGAACTTCGGTCATAAGAAAACTAAGTAACTTTGCCTGTTAGCTTAATTTCTTGTACCTGATTCTATGCGGAGTTACATCGCCTAAGCGCTTCTTACGGTTCTCTTCGTAATCACTGTAGTTACCTTCAAAGAAGTAAACTTGTGAATTACCTTCAAAGGCAAGAATATGCGTACAAATACGGTCTAAGAACCATCTATCGTGACTGATGACTACTGCGCAACCACCAAAGTTTTCTAGTGCTTCTTCCAGTGCACGCAGTGTATTTACGTCAATATCATTGGTTGGCTCATCCAGTAATAATACATTGGCTCCTTTTTTCAAAGTAATAGCCAGGTGTACCCTGTTACGTTCTCCACCCGATAATATCCCTACTTTTTTCTGCTGATCACCACCGTTAAAGTTGAATTTTGAGACATAAGCACGTCCGCTAACTGATTTGTTGCCTAACATAATGTTATCAAGTCCGTCAGTAATATTTTCGTACACAGTTTTATTGCCATCAAGGTCATTGTGCATTTGATCGACATAACCTAAGGCTACAGTTTCACCTACTCTGAAAGTTCCTTCATCAGGGGTTTCCTGCTCAGTGATCAAACGGAAAAGTGTCGTTTTACCTGCACCGTTAGGGCCAACAATACCTACAATACCTGCTGGGGGTAAAGAGAAACTCAGGTTTTCAAAAAGTATCTTGTCTCCGTATGATTTAGTAACATTATTAGCTTCAATCACGACATTACCTAATCTTGGCCCTGCCGGAATAAATAGCTCCAGTTTGTCTTCTCTTTCTTTAGAGTCTTCTGAGGCCAGTTTATCATAGTTAGATAAACGTGCTTTAGATTTTGCATGTCTGGCTTTTGGCGCCATACGAACCCATTCCAGCTCACGCTCCAATGTTTTCTGACGTTTACTCTCTGTTTTCTCTTCTTGTGATAAACGTTTTGCTTTCTGATCTAACCATGAAGAGTAGTTACCTTTCCATGGAATACCTTCTCCACGATCAAGTTCAAGGATCCATCCGGCTACATTATCAAGGAAGTATCTATCGTGGGTTACAGCGATAACTGTCCCTTTGTAGTCTTTCAGGAATTGCTCCAGCCAGTCGATACTTTCTGCATCAAGGTGATTGGTTGGCTCATCCAGTAACAGAACATCTGGTTCTTGTAATAACAAACGGCACATCGCTACACGACGGCGTTCACCTCCTGATAAAACACCAATTTTAGTGTCAGGATCAGGACAACGTAAAGCGTCCATTGCGCGCTCCAGCTTATTATCAAGCTCCCATGCGTTTACTGCATCAATTTTATCTTGCAGTTCACCTTGTTTGGTCATTAGTTTATCCATTGCATCTGCATCTTCATAAACTTCTGGCAAACCGAATTGCTCATTGATAGATTCGTATTCTTTCAGAATAGCTGTGATTTCTGCAACGCCTTCTTCTACAACTTCACGAACAGTTTTGTTCTCGTCAAGTTCCGGTTCCTGTGCAAGGTAACCAACGGTATAACCTGGTGAGAATACAACTTCACCCTGAAATGCTTTGTCAATTCCTGCAATAATTTTTAGTACAGATGATTTACCTGATCCGTTAAGACCAATAACACCAATTTTGGCTCCGTAGAAAAATGAAAGGTATATGTTTTTTAATACTTGTTTTTGAGGGGGGTAAATCTTATTTACTCCCGCCATTGAAAAGATTATTTTTTCGTCTGACATAATTGGGTTTTAATATTTTATGCCTTTAAAGGCTTTTACTGATTGCAGGAATCAATAGCCAGACATTGGGGCGCACCCGTAAATTCTGGCTCCTGATTAGATAACAGGTGCAAAGATAAACAAGGTATGGTAGTAAAGAAATGGTTTGTCAGATATTAAAAATATTTTTCTGAGAGATGAGGAGGTAAGGCGGGAGGATAGTTGATGAGTCGAAAATAGCTGGGCGCAGTAATTATCCTATATTTAAATCATGAAGTGTAAATTGTTTATCCTGTTAAAGATGGCTTTCTCTTTTTTATTAGTTGTTAGCCTATTTGTTTCCTGTAGCTCTCCGGTAGAATTGAAAGAAGGTTTTTCTTTTGAAACTAGTTTACGTCCGGGTAACAACCAAGGATCAGACTTTGCAAAAAGTTTAAACGGAGCTCTTATAGAGGAGGCTCAAAAAGTGGGGAAAGACAGTGCTTTAGTATTACAACCGGATGAAAAGGAAAAGGTCCCATTTTATGAAGACATTGCGTTTCTACCAGTAGTTAGCGCTGAAGAATTAGAAAATGTAATTGGCGATCATGCAGAAAAAGGTTTCAGAACAAGCCAGCAGGACTTTTCTGCACAAATAGCTGCTATTGATTTTAAGAAAAGCTTTGTCTTACTTGTTGGTCATCCTAAAGCTACATCATCAATAGTTTTGGGTGAGGTCAATAACAGTCAGGCAATTTATGTGGATAAGGTAATGGATGCTGGCCTTGATCATAAAAACCGCAAAATTGAACTGGTTTCCAAACGTTTAGGAGATGCAGCCACAGGTTTGGCATCACTTATGCAGAAATGGGAGTCAAAAGTTTATATCGTTGATTATAAAAATTCTGATAGTTTATTGCTTGAAATAGATAAGTACGTTTATCCTTTCAGTTTGAAAAAATAGGTCTCTTTTATTGTTATGGAAATTTATCAATATGATTTTTTACGAACTCATAAAGTGTATCAATGAGCAAAGACCTTTTTTGATTAAATAAGTCATTTTGTTTTACCGCATTTGAGAAGAATTTGTTGGTTTGATAAGTCAAATTCTAAAACAGCTCCTGTTTTCTCAGCGTTAAACTTATCTTTTGCTTTCGAATCTAACGTAAAATTAATCTATATTGCTAATTTTACCCGTAGCTATTAAACTTATTTCCAGCCGCTGAAATACCGCCATTTCCTAAGCTTATTCTTTCCAATCAGCTTCTCAATAATTTCTTCATTCCATTTATCCACATCATCCTGAGTAGTGTTTTCTCCGAAAAGGTCAGACTGTGCGAAAATTAAACAACCTTTAATATATTCGTCAACAGTGCTGAACATTTTTATAATATTAGGGGTTTCATCATGGTCGAAAAAATAGATCTCTTTAGTTTCACTGTGGAAACAAAACATATTTCCGTTTCCGAGGCAATCACTGAATGTGACTAGATGGGGTAATAATTCGTTTTCTTCTGGTGTAAAATCTAATCCGTATTCCGGGTCAGCAGCACCAGTATCTTTCAGCCAGCCAATCGTATTAAAATCCTGAAGTTCCTCGCCTATGTTGGCAAGACCAAATGTTTGATAAAAAATATTTAAGCCTTCAGGCAGGGTTGTTCCTAGTCTTGTTTCAAGTGCTGAAATCTCAGTTGTAGAAATTGGATCTTTGAGTTCATCATTCCAGTTAGTAGCTAATGCTTCAATAATCTGACTGGTTTTAATTTTCCAGTCATTGTCTCCGATTTTGTCGAAGGGTATAATGATATCTTCTTTGTTATTAATTTCAAGCATGGTATTGCAAATAGTTGAGGCAAATATGATTTGTTGGAAATAGAGGTGTTAAGTTTTTATACTAAAGGATTTGATTAGTTTAATCTTTATGTGCAACCGCTTTAATATTTCCATTTTTTGATAGTGTCAGCACCAAATAGTTTCTCCACGACTTCTTCACTCCATTCATCTGCATCTTCCTGATCAATATCTTCTCCGTAGAGTTCGGCTTGTGCAAAAATTAAACAACCTTTTATATAATCATCTGCTATATTGAACATCTTGTTGATATAAGAGCCGCTATCATGGTCGAAAAGATAGATTTCTTTGGTCTCACTATGAAAGCAGAACATATTTCCGTTTCCAATATAGTTACTGAAAGTAACCAGATAAGGTAAGACCTCATTGTCTTTAGATGTAAATTCTGGCCCGTTTTCAGGATTGTCTGCCCAGATATCCTTCATCCATTCCATTTGATCGAAATCCTGTAGTTCTTCACCAATATTGGCAAGACCAAATGTTTGATAGAAAAGATTTAATCCTTCAGGAAGCGTTGTTCCAAGCCTTGTTTCAAGTGCTGTAATTTCTGCTGCGGAAATTGGAGTTTTTAGTTCTTCTTCCCACGTGCCGGCAAAAGCCTCAATGATTTGGCCGGTTTTGATTTTCCAGTTTTTATCTCCGATTTTGCCGAAGGGTATAATAATATCTTCTTTGTCATTGATTTCAAGCATAGTATTTGGAAATTGTTAATGCCAATTAATTGTTTAATTTAAAGAATTTTAACCTTTGCTATATAAAACAATGATAATTGAAATATATTATATAATACCTTCTGGTGGATGTTTATTGTTTGAAAAGATATTAGATAGTAAAGTGATTGTTTCTAAGTTATTCGATGGAATGTAGTTAAATCTGGAAGAGATTATCTCTCCCAGATTACAATGAACTAGCTATATGAGGATTTTTTGTGCAATATTTTATCACTCAATTCAACGGTAACCTACCGATCAAAGAATATTATTCATCGGCGTGAGGTACTTCATCTAAACTATAATAAACCTTTAAACCTCTTTCTTTCGCAATCCTTACATCTTCATCAGCCCCTTTAGATGCACCCTCAAGGCGCAAAACAGCATCGCATTTTGAAAGTAACCGATGTGCTACTGGATACAAAATCTCTTCGTAAGCTTCGTCACCCGGTTTTTTTGAACCCGCAAGATGAAGCAGGGGTAATGCAACCCACTCTCCAATCATAGGAATATGTCCTAAACGGAACAAAGGAAGTGCTACCGCTTCTAATCTGCTTAAATTCTGTGCGATTAATTCAGGATCGTCATTTGTGCCGCTGCGGTAAGGGCCTGCTATAAGTATCAACATATCTTTAATTTTTTATTTATACAAAACAAGGGAACAAAACGTCTGAAAAAAATAAGGTAGATTAAGAAAGTTCACCGACCAAAAATTACTTTTTGTGCTTATGACTACGGATCGTACTTAAAAACTCCGGAGTAATGCCCAGATAAGAGGCAATTTGTTTTTGGGTGACTTGTTTAACCACCTGGGGATATTTATTCAGAAAGATATTGTACCGCTCTTCTGCCGTAAGCGATAAGTTTTGTATAGTTCTGAGTTGTTCTCTGATATAGGCATTTTGAAAGATGATCCTGAAGAACCGCTCAAATTTGGGTGTTTTGATATATAAACTATCCAGATCATCTTTTGATAACTGAAAAATAATACTTTCTTCTACGGCCTCAATAGTCAGCATAGCTGGCTGATCATTGATGAAACAAAACATATCTGTTATCCACCAGTCAGTAACGGCAAACATAATAGTGGATTGCTTGCCTTCTTTATCCAGGTAATATGCTCTTACTATACCTGAATGAACAAAATTGATATACTTACAACTTTGTTCCCCCTTCAGGATGAACTCCTTTTTGGAGACTTTCTTTTGCTTCAGGCAAGAGGTAAAATAATTAATTTCTTCCTGATCGAGCGAAATATGTCTGGAGATATTTTCTAAAATAAGGTGATATATCATGATACGATTTAAAGGATCAACAGGGAAATATTTTCGTCCCCAAGAATAGGGAAAATATTAGTGAAATTTTTAGAGCTTTACTGCGTTTAATATATACTAAGCCTAATTATGGAGCAATATACCTATGAAGATGAATATCGTGGTCAAAAAAGAAAATTGTTAATCCTCTCCGGAGAAGAAGATACTAGCTATAGGGTATTTTCAGACGCCAAATTTATTGGTTCTATCAGCCATGAAATCAATAATGAAAAGGTAGTCTGGAAAACAGAGTACAACATACTGAAACCTATCGCCACCAAAATAGGGGAATGGATTGAGAATTCGAATTAAAGACTGCCATTTTGTTGCTTTTAGTTTGGTGTAACTAACAAAATGACAGGTAGTTTGTGGCATAATAATCATTACATTTTAGGGACAATTCTCCCAAAAGGGTTGGGAATGGTCTCTCTTATGATTATTTAAGCTACTTTAGAACTATTTATTTTCCTCTGGTTAATAAAATAATATTGTTATTAGTGTCAAAACTTAGTAAGTTTAGTGGAATTAGATCAGTAACGAAATCTTTCTTCCGCTGTATGGCGTAATTGTTGATAAAATAAATCATATAGGTAACGCTTATTTATAAAACATTTTTATAGTTTAGGGGCGTTGCGTTTAAGAAAAGGTATATATGGAAGCTAAATTTTCACCACAAGTAAAAGACGTGATTTCGTTTAGCAGGGAAGAAGCCCTGAGATTAGGTCATGATTATATAGGCGCTGAGCATCTTTTGTTAGGTCTGATTCGCGAAGGCGATGGAATGGCTATCAAAATATTGAAGTCGCTGGGGGTTGATACGTCTAAGTTGCGCCGCTCAATTGAGGAGGCAGTTAGAGGCACATCCAGTGTGACGGTTAATCTGGGAAATATCCCCTTGACCAAACAGGCCGAAAAAGTATTAAAAATCACTTATCTGGAAGCCAAAATCTTCAAGAGCGATTTAATAGGAACAGAGCATTTGCTGTTGTCCATCCTTCGTGATGACGATAATATCGCTTCTCAGATATTATTGCAGTACAGCATCAATTACGAAATCTTCAAACAGGAAGTAGAAGTTAATAAAAATGGTTTCAGAGATGAAACTCAAGGTAGTGCTTCTACTGGTGGTGATGATGATTACCGTGAAGAGGAAAGCTTTAGCAGCCCTAAGAAAGTATCTGACATTAAATCCAAAACCCCTGTTCTGGATAATTTTGGAAGAGACTTAACCAAAGCTGCGGAAGAAGGCCGTCTGGATCCTATTGTAGGACGTGAAAAAGAGATTGAGCGCGTTTCTCAAATCCTTTCCCGTCGTAAAAAGAATAATCCTATTTTGATTGGTGAGCCAGGTGTAGGTAAATCGGCAATTGCTGAAGGACTTGCTTTGCGCATCGTTCAGCGTAAGGTTTCAAGAGTGTTGTTCAATAAACGTGTGGTTACATTAGATCTTGCTTCTTTGGTTGCAGGCACTAAATACCGCGGACAGTTTGAAGAACGCATGAAAGCTGTAATGAATGAACTGGAAAAATCAACTGATGTAATTTTATTCATTGATGAGATCCATACTATTGTTGGTGCTGGTGGGGCTTCTGGTTCCCTGGATGCTTCCAATATGTTCAAACCTGCTTTAGCGAGAGGCGAAATTCAATGTATTGGTGCGACTACGCTTGATGAGTACCGTCAGTATATTGAGAAAGATGGAGCTTTAGACCGTCGTTTCCAAAAGGTTATGATCGAGCCTGCTTCTCCTGATGAAACTATTGAGATCTTAAACCGTATCAAAGAAAAGTATGAGGAACATCACGGTGTTACTTACACAAATGAGGCAATAAATGCCTGCGTTGCTTTGACTACAAGATATATTACTGACAGGTTCCTTCCGGATAAAGCTATTGATGCGCTGGATGAAGCTGGTTCAAGGGTGCATTTAACTAATATTCATGTTCCTGAAAACATCATTGATATTGAAAATAAGATTGAAAATATCAAGGTTGAGAAAAATAAAGTTGTAAAGAGTCAGAAATATGAAGAAGCTGCAAAATTAAGAGATACTGAAAAGAATCTTTTGGAAGAGCTTGATCGTGCGAAAACTGAGTGGGAAGCTGAAACTAAAACTAAACGTTACACGGTAACTGAGGATAATGTTGCAGAGGTTGTTTCCATGATGACTGGTATTCCTTTACAACGTGTAGGTCAGACTGACAGCGTGAAATTGCTGAATATGTATGATACTATAGCTACTAAAATTATTGGTCAGGACGATGCGATCAAGAAATTAAGTAAAGCTATTCAACGTACAAGAGCCGGGTTGAAAGATCCTAAAAAACCTATTGGTTCATTTATTTTCTTAGGGCCTACTGGTGTTGGTAAAACTGAATTGGCTAAGGAATTAGCAAGGTTCATGTTTGATAGTGATGATTCACTGATTCAGATTGACATGAGTGAGTACATGGAGAAATTTGCTGTTTCCCGTTTAGTGGGAGCGCCTCCGGGATATGTTGGTTATGAGGAAGGTGGTCAGTTAACTGAAAAAGTACGCCGTAAACCTTATGCTGTTATCTTATTGGATGAGATTGAAAAAGCTCACCCTGATGTATTTAATATCCTGTTACAGGTGTTGGATGAAGGTCAGCTGACTGATAGTTTAGGTCGTAAGGTCGATTTTAGAAACACGATTATCATCATGACTTCTAATATTGGTGCACGTCAGCTTAAAGATTTCGGTCAGGGTATTGGTTTCTCTACGAACGCAAAAACTAACCAGGTTGATGCACATTCAAGAGGGGTAATTGAAAACGCGTTGAAACGTGCTTTCGCTCCTGAGTTCCTGAATCGCGTGGATGATGTGGTTGTATTCAATACTTTAGGTAAGGATGAAATCTTTAAAATCATTGATATTGAGTTGAAGTCGTTGTTTGGCAGGGTTCATAGTTTGGGTTATGAAGTTAAATTGACTGATGTCGCAAAAGAGTTTATTGCTGATAAAGGTTTCGATATTAACTTTGGTGCCCGCCCGCTGAAACGTGCGATACAGAAATATCTGGAAGATCCTATCGCGGAAGAAATCCTGAAAGGGGAGATTAACGATGGGGATACGCTTGAGATAGATTACAATAAGGAAACTGACCTGATTGTGGTTGAAAATAAGAGCCCGGGTAAGAAAAAGAAGAAAGAAGAAGGAAGTATCGAGTAAGTACCTCCAACACGGAAATATCAAAGGCTGCCTCTAAAGGGCGGCCTTTGATATTAAAAAAAACAGGGTATGGTATTTCAAGCCGGCGCCCGCCTGAAGGGGCGGCCAAGGTCTTGAAATACCATACCCTGTTTTTTTTAAAGTTTATGTAACCGTGCCGGAGTTTAGCGGAGTGGTTTATATTTATGGTTAATTGTCGGTATTACTCTTATGGGTTGGGATATATAGTAAATTAAATACTTTTTTGTAATCAATGATTAAATTAATTAGATTTAATTTGTTTATTTGTTAATTAAAATATAAATAAATGAAGTTATTTTATTTTCTTGGAATAATTACTGCAATTATAACCAATGTTTCTTATGCTCAGACGGTTAAAGTACAGTCAGAAGTTAATGGTTCTTTAAGTGTTGTTGGCCTTTCGAGTACAATGGGGGCTTCTACACCGGTTATTTATGGAAATATTGGAGCAGCATACCCTACCTGGGGTGTTTCTATGAACCATGTGGTAGAGGATGTGGGTGCTAATCATTATGGAATGGGGTTGCTCACTACAGATAGTTATCTAACCGGACGTACTGAAAAGGTGAGGATTGCTGCGAATGGTAATGTTGGTATTGGAACTACAACGCCGAATTCAAAGTTACAGGTTGCCGGAACTTTAAGTGCTATTAATCTTCAGAGTGCATTAGGATCATCTACTCCAGTTATTTATGGAAGTATAAGTAATGAATTTCCAACCTGGGGAGTTTCTATAAATCACGTAGTTGAAAATGCAGGGGCAAATAATTATGGAATGGCATTATTGACTACGGATAGTTTTTTGACGGGACGTACTGAAAAGGTGAGAATTACTGCTAATGGGAATGTTGGTATTGGAACTACTACGCCAGATGCAAAACTGACTGTTAATGGGCAAATACATGCAAATGAGGTATTGGTAGATTCGAAACAATGGCCCGATTATGTTTTTCTTCCCCAGTATAATCTTCTTACGTTGAATGAAGTTAGGGCATATATTGATACGCATCAGCATCTGCCAGAAATGCCATCTGCTGCAATAGTAGAGGCTAAGGGATTAGATCTAGGTGAAATGAATAAGCTTTTAACAAAAAAAGTAGAAGAGTTAACTCTTTATTTGCTGGAGAAAGATACTGAAGTAAATGAGCTGAAAACAAATATTAAATCCTTAGAGACAAATTACCGGAATCAGCAGGAACAGCTTAAGTCTATTAAGGAAACACTGGACCAATTCAAAATGAAAATTAAATAATTGAGATGGTAAACTTAATTAAAACAGGCTTAGTTGTGGTTTCGGAATACTGAATATGCTGGAGTCAAGGTGTGTTCGTTTGAGGTTCAGGTGATTAATTCTGCAATGTAATTTGAAGGTGTCATGAATCATCTTTGCAATGTTACCCTGGCCTCTCATTCTTTCTCCGAACCGACTGTCATTTACTGTTCCCCCGTGGCAGGATTGGATCATATGCCATACTTTGTCAAAGCGGTCGGGGAAGTTTTGATGCAACCAGTCTTCGAAGATCGAGCCTACTGCTCCGTTTAACCTCACAATGGTGTAACCGGCACTTTCTGCGCCGCAGGATGCTATGGTTTTCAATACGCTGGGAATTTCATGATCACTAAGGCCGGGAACAAGTGGTGCAACCATAACTCCGGTCGGAATCCCGGCTTTGCTGAGCTCTTCTACTACTTTTAGCCTTTGTCTGACAGTTGTGGTTCTGGGTTCCATCTTTAGTCTTAGTTTTTCGTCCAGGCTGTTGATGGAGACGTAAACGAGACAGAGATTGAGTTTAGCCATTTCCTGAAGGATATCAAGATCACGCAGTATTAAGGCATTTTTGGTGATCATCCCTATAGGTTGTTTATAGGCAAGGGCGATTTCCAGGAGCTGACGGGTTATTTTATATTCACGTTCTGCGGGTTGATAACAGTCGGTATTTCCGGATAGGGAAATAGTTTCTGCATTCCAGCCTTTGCGCTCGAGGAATTTCTTGAAAAGTTGTGGTGCGTCTTTTTTAACGATAATCTTTCTTTCGAAGTCCAGACCAGCACTAAAACCCCAGTATTCGTGTGCGTTTCTGGCATAACAGTAGGTGCAGCCGTGTTCGCAGCCTTGATATGGGTTAAGCGACCAGGCCATACCAACGTCCGGGCTGGCCACTTTATTGACGATAGTCTTCGATTTTCCTATGATGAAGCTGGTCTTATGGTTTTCATTTTCCCAATCATCTATTCCTTCGCTATGTTCTTTGACATAGGAATGGGCTAAGAAATGATTATGAGGGTTAAATTGCGCGCCTCTCCCTTTTAAATATTGCTCTTCTGGCTTTTCCGCTGAAATCATTTCTAAAATTACTAAAAATATTAGTAATTCAGATGGAGGAATTATCTTTTATTTAACGGGATATAATCCATAGGGACCATGTCACCAATTTTTTCGTAAGCCCAGAAGCCTTCGAAGAGTATAGCTTTTGAATCATGGATTGCACCATTCGGGTAAAAACTGACAGGGCCTTTTAACATACTGACTACCGAAATCTGATAATTGGGAATAGTTAATGGCCGCATTACATAATGACCGGTGTTGGAATAGGCGTTGCTTTCTTCTTCTTTGGTATACATCACGTAAAGCTCATCCTTGTAATTGATAGTTTTCATGTTGGGATAAATACTTTTGACTAAAGTATCAGTTGATACACCCGACATATCAAGGGTAGTAAATTCTTTAGGCAGGTCGTACAGGCGCTGCATCATCAGCAGTGAATCGCTGAATACTGAGCCTATAGTGCTGGCTCCGTGCATTCTTTTCTGCAACCGCGCTTTTGTCGTGGCAATGTAGGCGTCTGATGGCCGGTTAGGATTTTTGGTTTTAATTCTTTTATAGATAATAAAACCGTTTTCTTCTACTTTATTCTGGTAAAGGGACTGAAAAAAGTGCTGGGGGGAGCCCGCATAGGCAATCTCCCGGTTATTGAGCCAGTTTCTTCTTTTTTTACCTGAGCCTTTCAGATCTTCAAATACTGGCAGACCTGAGAAGTAAACAATCCTCGTATTATAATTATATTCAAAAAGGTTCAGCATATATTTCAGCCGGTAGCCTAATGCTTTATTCTCAACGACCAGAAACTCATTTGTGGTTACGCTGAGTACCCTTGCATCACCATCGTATTTGATATAGAGTACCTGCGGATTCAGAATCTTGCATTTGGCAGAATTAGGCGTGCGGCCGATAAAGAAATCTTCGAATACTTTAAGGTTCTTTTCCCTGTCAGGATCTGCCCGGATTACTACTTCATTGAGTTGTACGGTGTTCTCTGCCAGGGTAATGGTGATGTTAACCGGCTGATCTGAAATAATGACACTTTTACTGTAAGGCAGGTAGCCCATCATTTGTACGACTACCTCGTAAGATCCGGGTTTTATCCTGGACAGCGTAAATTGTCCATCATTATTCGTTACTGTTGCAGTGGTATACCCACTGAGGTAAATACCGGCTCCGGGCAAAGTTTCTCCCTTTTTGTCCTTTACTTGTCCACTAATTGTATACAATTTTTGTGCATGCGTGTTCAGGCAGAACAATAAAAGCAAGACTGTCCCAAAGAGATATTTAATCATGGAGCTAATTTAACTGATCTGCTGGTTATTTGGTAATAAAAAAAGCCCTTTAAGGGCTTTGAATTTGTTAAAAAACGTTAATTAATGGGATAACATCCAGAACGTTATGTTTTTAGCTGAGGATAGCTCTTTAAGCCTCTGTATCTACACCTAATCCGTGTAATACTCCGTCACTTACGCCAGTAGAAGAATACCCTCCATCGTGGAAAAGGTTTTGCATCGTAACCATACGGGTCAGGTCGGAGAATAAAGTAATACAGTAATCAGCACATGATGCCGCATCTGCATTTCCCAGTGGTGCAATTTTGTCAGCGTAATCAAAGAAATCACCAAACCCCTTTATCCCTGTTCCAGCACTTGTTTTTGTTGGGGACTGAGATACAGTATTGATACGGACTTTCTTTTCTACGCCATAATGATAACCGAAGCTTCTGGCGATAGATTCCAGCATCGCTTTAATATCTGCCATGTCGGTATAAAATGGATAAGTTCTTTGTGCAGCCATATAAGTTAATGCAACTACACTACCACCTTCACTAATTGCATCCAGTTTTTTCGCTACGGCCAGCATCTTATGAAATGATAAAGCTGATACGTCTATTCCTTTTTGAAAGTAATCATAGTTCAATTCAGTATAAGGAATCTTTTTGCGGATGTTGACACTCATCCCAATAGAATGAAGCACAAAGTCTATTTTGCCCCCAAGTATTTCCTGAGACTTGATATATAAATTAGTCAGGTCTTCCACGCTGGTTGCATCTGCCGGAACAATTTGTGAGCCTGTTTTTTCTGCAAGCTTGTTAATCTCACCCATACGCATAGCGATAGGAGCGTTAGTTAATACAAACGTTGCTCCTTCTTCATGTGCTTTCTCAGCAACTTTCCAAGCAATAGAATTTTCATCTAAGGCACCTGTAATGATACCTCTTTTACCTTTTAATAAATTGTACATTTCTTTGTTTTTATTATTTAATGATCAGCACGGTTTGTCTGTAATTAGGCTTCAAACTTAAAGCATATTTCCCTTTTAGTTTTTGAAGCTTAACAAATCCTGTGCATTTTTTAAAGCCGACTCTCCCGGATTTTTACCACTTAGCATTTCAGCAATAGCGAAAATACGCTCCTCAGGGTTTAACCTGCGGATGCCAGTAGTTGTCCGTTCTGATTCTTCTTTCTTATAAACGAAATAATGTGCCTCGCCTTTAGCCGCAATTTGCGGAAGATGGGTAATACAGATTACTTGCATATTTTGTTCCAGCTCACCGATCACATCACCAACCCGAAGTGCTGTTTCCCCCGAAATACCTGTATCAATCTCATCGAAGATTAAGGTCGGGAGTGAAGTATGTTTTGATATTATTGATTTAATAGCAAGCATTAAACGGGAAAGCTCACCACCGGAAGCTACTTTACCTACCGGGGCAGGGGCTTGTCCTGCGTTAGCAGAAAATAATAAGGAAATCATATCTTTTCCGTCCTTATTTAGATTCTCCACCACAGTCTGCTCAATTTTAATTTTCGCATTCGGCATGCCCACGCGGACTAATATTTCACCAACTTGTTTCTGGGCAACATTAATAGCTTTGCTGCGGTTCTTTGATAAGGTATCTGCTATCTTTTCTAACTCAACTTTCAGCTTATTGATCGCAATGATTAAGCGTTCTATCTCTTCATCACTGTTTAAAAGCGTGTTCAGGTTGTCCGAAAGTTCATGCTGTATGGCCAGCAGTTCTTCAACTGAAGTAACGCGGTGTTTTTGCTGTAAAGTATAAATCGTATCCAGTCTGACATTGATTTCATCAATTCTCGCCGGGCTGTATACTATGTTTTCTTCCAGTACTATAGTTTCTTCTGCAATATCTTTGATTTCTATCATCGCCGAACGCAGACGTTCATTCATGGCACTGTAAGCAGGATTGAACTTCTCTATAGCCTGGATCTGGTTGATTACTTCTTTTAAAATAGGAAGTACTGCCGTTTCTTCGCCATCCAGTAAAACATGACCATTTAATAAGCCTCTCTTAATACTTTCTGCATGGTTTAAAGCTTCCATCTCGATTTCCAGCGCTGCTTGTTCACCAGCCTGTAAATTTGCAGTCTCCAGCTCATTAAAAAGAAATTGTTCGTAATCCTGCTTGCTTCTGGCTTCATCAGCCGAAGTTTGCATATTGATCAGCAGCTGAAGGTTCTTTTTATATTCCCTGAATTTCAATCTGTACTGAGTGAGCAGCGGCAGATGATCAGATAAAGTATCGACAACTGACAATTGAAAGCCCGGATCATTGACTTCTGAAGTTGCATGCTGAGAATGGATGTCAATCAGTTTTTCTCCGATCTGTTTCATCACTGACAGCGTTACAGGTGTGTCATTGATGAAAGCTCTGGATTTACCATCAATAGAAATTTCTCTTCTCAGAATACTTTCCTGTTGATAATCCAGGTCGAATTCTTCAAAATAAGGTTGTAGCCCTGAACCCGAAAGTTTGAACTGTCCCTCTATGACACATTTTTTCGCCTGATTAAAAAAATACTTTGTTTCCGCACGCTGACCTAAAATCAAAGACAGCGCACCCAGCATAATAGATTTTCCAGCACCAGTTTCCCCTGTAATGATATTTAAACCTTTATCAAGTTCCAAATCGACACTATCGATCAGTGCATAGTTACGTATAGAAAGTTTCTGTAGCATATTTGATTGCTAAATTATGAAAACTATGTCATTTGACGTTTATTCTTTTTTAACAAAAAACGGCCGAAGATGTTTCTTCGGCCGCTGTGGCTATTTGTGTATTAAGGTTTTAAATATTTTATACTTTGATAAGAGACTTAAATAGCCTTTAATTATCGTCTTTTTTCTGTTCTTTAGCTTTCAGCTTTTCTACATCCGCATCAAATTTCTTTTTCAATTCCTGGTATTCTGCTGTTTTTTTAAGCTTTTGCTGTTCTTCTGATTCATTCAACAGGACAACCCTGGTCAGATTATCTCCCGACATCATTTTCATCCTTGCTTTGAATTCAGGAGAGCTGATCATTTTTTGTGCGTTCAATGCCTGTATAGTTGCTTGTTGCTGAAGTCTTTTCATTTTCACTTTGTATTCTGGCGAATTGAATTTAGCCTGCATTTCTCTGGCCATTTTCTCCCATTTAGCACGTTCTTTAGGATTATCGTATTTGGCTATCATGTCCGCACTATACTTTGCCCATTTCGCTTTTTCTGAAGGGGAATTAAATTTTTGCTCTAATGCTTTGCCTTTCTCCCCGATACGGGCTGACAGTAATTTTATTTTGCTTTCATCACCCGAAAGACTTGCTGCAACCATATCTTTAACATCCGCAGAGAAATTGATCATAGTGACGGGCAGCTCATGTCCTGATGCAGAATCAATTTCAATCCCTAATGGAACAGGAGGTGCAGGTGGCATCATAACCGCAGGAGGCTCAGGCATATTGTGGTTAATATATACATGGCGTAAGGGTAAACTATCCGGCCCTTGTATAACCATGGTGTCAGATGTTTGAGAACTTTTAACGATATATACTTTTTTATTTTTCTTTTTACCTGTATCAATAGGAAGCTGAACCGAAGGAGATAAAATCGCAGTATCTTTTGATAATTTTGAACGCTTTAGCTGTTGGTCACTCTTCGCGGGATTTATCCACGCTAATGAAATGATAGTCGTTAGTGTCAGTGCAATTGCAAAAAGCTTTTGTTTTGAATTCATGTAGTTCGTTTTCATAGCTGTAATTCTTTTAATTCGCTGATAGAGGTGTTGGTTTTTTCCTGTTGCAGCTAAAGCAAATACGGGCGAAGTTTTATCTGCCAGTAATTCTAATTGCAATAGTGCATGTGCATAGGTTAATGGCGTATTAGTCAGGTCGACTACCAGATCATCACAAGCATGCTCCCTTTCGATATCTATAAATTTGCCTGTCAGCCATACAAAAGGATTAAAGAATAGAATGGTTTCAATCACCGTCCTGATCAGGTTGAACAGATAATCATTCCTTCTGATATGGGAGAGCTCATGAATGAGTATGGCCTCTATATGTTTCATCTCCATTTGAGCCACTAAGGCTACCGGAAAAAGTACAACAGGTTTAAAAAAACCAATCACAAGAGGAACATTCACATGGTTGGACAAATGAAAGGAAACGTGTTTTTTGATCTTCAGTTTTTTAGTTAAGGCTTCAAAAAGAACAGACCATTCTTCAGGAACACTGATTCTTGCTGCTCTTTTAAGCTCTTGTATTTTATTGTATCCTTTGAAGACAATAACCGACTGAATCAGCAGGCCAATGCTATATAATAAAACCAGGAAAGGAAACACTCTCTCCGCATAGGGGATTAGAATTGCTGATAAAAAGGAATTCGATAATGGGTTAACATTTGCAATGACCTGAGTCGTCTGGGCATCCTGCTGAGTAACCGGCCACTTGAATATGGAAAAGAAGGTTGCTATAAAACAAATAAATATAAGCGTATTGGCAGCAAAAGCTAAATTATATTTAAGCCTGGCCTTTAGCCGGAATATACGCATCTGGCTTGGTAAGAGCAGTGCATATACGAGTGCGGCCTGCCATAAGGAATGCAGGATACTCCATCCTGTTGCCTGTATAAGATTGTTTAATAAAGCTTCCATAGTATTATTTATAATCTAAGTCGTTTAAATATTTCTTTATCGCTTCTATCTCATCCTTACTTGAAGTATGATTCCCCAGGGCTTGCATCACTAATCGTGCTGCGGATCCGCTAAATGCATTGTCAATTAATTTGGAAACCAGGTGTTCCTGAGTTTTCTGCTGACTGGCCAATGCGCTATAGATATGTGTCTTTGAACTGGTATCTCTCTTTACCAAACCTTTTTCATGCATGAGCTGCATAATTTTAAGGGTGGTTGTATAACCGGCTTCTTTATGCTGGGTCAGGATCTCATGCACTTCTCTCACAGTACAATTTCCTTTCTCCCATAATATCTGAAGTATCTCCAGTTCGCTTTCTGTTGGTTTTATCGTATTTTGTGAGGACATATTTTATTTACGAATTGTTTCGTAGTACTAATGTACGAATATATTCGTATATCCAAAATATATTTTATAAAAATAAGATATAGAGAAGTAATAAGAGGGTGGAAGGCAGTTAAAGACCTTTTTTCAGAATCTCGTACTTGTTAATATTAGCGGGATCAATCTCACTTAGCAAGTTATAAGCCTGAATTTTATCCTGAGTATTTCCTGTAACCAGGATATTTACCATTTCTTCAGCTTTAGTAGCCAGGTAAACATTAGGGAAAATTGAGCCTAGTTTCTGTTTGTCCATCTGTTTTAAGTCTGCTAAGAAACCTAATAACATCTGACAGCCTTTAGTTGGATTGTCTTGTATGCGATCCAGTGTGTTCGCATGATAGTTATAGATGAAAATCCTGAGATCTTCAAAACTCTTATCCAGTAGGTTCTGATTTAACCAATACCGGTTACGTAAACCGTCATAGGCTTTCCAGCCGGTGTTACCTGATACCTGCGCCACATTAAGAATGTTCTGGGCTTTCAGGTAATATGGGGTTCCGCCCAGTTTACTAAAGCTGTCTTTATCTAATCCGATGATGGTATAGGCATAATAAGATAACAATGATCCAAGGTTACTCAGGAAATTCTGGTCTGAGAAATTGACTGGTTCTCCCTCATTGTAGTTGAAATCGAAATCTTTATCGCTCAGATTAAGCAACGTACTATTGTATGAAGTACCAAATATGGGGCGGCTGGTCTGTATTTGTGCGTCTGCTTTATAACCAGAAGCTCCATCCCACGAGCTGATTGTAATCACGAGATTACTTTCTATCCTTTCCTGTGGCTGATAAGTTTCATTCGTCCACTTATTATTATTCAGATATTCACGTACCGTATTCTGGATCAGCTCAATATTCTTCTTATCCATGTTGGGCACAGTTGGTGCCGTTACGGTTACCCTGGTATTCAGTTCCTGAGTAAAACCAGTTAAGCAAATGAAGAGTGAAGCGAAAACGAGCGTAGTGAATTTTTTCATGCAGGGCGCAGCTTTAGTATTTCAGTACAGATATCTTTGGCAACTTCAGTTTTTGATTTCACTGCATATACCGTTTTCTCTAAGTACTGATTAAAGATAGTAATTTTGTTTGTATCTTTTTGAAAGCCAGCACCAGCATCATTTAAAGAATTCAGAATAATTAAATCGAGGTTCTTTTTGATCAGTTTAGCTTTTGCATGTTCTTCTTCATTGTTAGTCTCCAGTGCAAAACCTACGAGTATTTGTTCTTTGGTTTTAGTCTGGCCTAAAGTGAAAAGAATGTCTGTTGTCTTTTTCAGGTCTATGCTGAACTCCTCTGTTGCTTTTTTAATTTTCTGTGAAGCTACATGAACAGGGGTGTAGTCTGCGACTGCTGCGCTCATAATAGTAATGGAACTATCCGTGAAATTGCGCTTACAGGCTTCTAACATTTCGCTGGCTGTAGTTACATCTATTCTGTTTACCTGCTGTGTACTTTGTTCTGCGGTAGGTCCGCTGATTAAAGTTACGTCTGCTCCTAAGCGGGCCATTTCATCAGCAAGGGCAAAACCCATTTTTCCTGAAGAATGGTTCCCTATAAAGCGTACCGGATCTATCGGTTCGTAAGTAGGGCCAGCTGTGACCATCACTTTTACGCCAATAAGAGGAAGGCCTTTTTTGATGGTCGCTGAAAGGTAAGCTACAATCTCTTCCGGCTCCGCCATTCTTCCTTCGCCATGTAAACCACTGGCGAGTTCTCCGCTTGTCGGGGAGATCATGGTATTGCCAAAACCTTGCAGTTTCTGAATATTGTCTTTTGTGCTTTGATGTTTCCACATGTCAAGATCCATTGCCGGGGCGTAAAAGACAGGACATTTAGCGGAAAGATAAACAGCGCTCAGCAGGTTATCACAAAGTCCGTTCGCCATTTTGCCAATTGTATTTGCACTGGCAGGGGCGATGATCATGTAATCTGCCCACAGGCCTAATTCAACATGGTTACTCCATACTCCGGTTTCTTCTTCGAAGTATTTAGTATAAACAGGATTTTTAGATAAGGTAGCAAGTGTGAGCGGTGTAATGAAGTTTGCCGCATCGGCTGTGAGAATTACCTTGACGTTTGCACCAGCCTTAATCAGGAGCCTGACTAATACTGCGGACTTATATGCTGCGATACTGCCGCAAACGCCAAGGATAATGTTTTTATTTTTGAGCATGGTTTATTAATGCAAATGGTTATGCTATATAATACCTATGCAGATTTTATTGTGAATCTTTAGCTGGATTTCTGTGGTAAATTTTATCATTCAGAAATTCATCAATCGCAATAAGGCTTGGCTTCGGCATGCGCTCATAGTGCTTGCTGATTTCAATTTGTTCTCTGTTTTCGAAGATCTCTTCCAGGTTATCATTAGAAGAAGCAAACTCAGCTAATTTGCCATGTAACTCCTCTTTCATGTTATTTGAAATCTGATTAGCCCTTTTAGAAATAATCACTAAAGACTCATAAATGTTGTGGGTCTTTTGATCTAAATCGTTTACATTTCTTGTTACCGTAGTGTTTGGTATTGCGGGTTTATTCGTATTCATTATGGGTTGGGGGTTTTAATCGTAGTAGTATCTTTTTTTGCATCTTTTTCCATTAATGCTTTATATTTCGCGGTTAGTTTAGCATCCTGCGCCATTAATTGTTTCGCATTTGCTATTCCATCTTCACTATTGGTTTTCAGCGTTTTCACTTCAGCAAGGTATTTGCTTTCAGGATGAGCTTCAATAAATTCATTTGCATAACCAATTGCTTCGTTATATCTGTCTTCCTGACGGAATGCATAGCTATTTTTAGCATATGAATATTGTGATTTAACAATCAGCAAGTCCATCTCCTCTATATACTTAATATCCGGAAAGTCTGTTTCTGCATTTTTTAAAGCGATTACAGATGATTTGTAGTAAGATAAATCATATCCACCCAAATCATAGTATAATCTTGCATTGGTATAAGCTTTTAATTCCAGTTTAGCACGAAGGTCAGTAATGTATTGACTTGCCTGTGCAACGCGCTCACTTTTAGGGTATAAGTTGATAAACAACTGTAATGCATCGATTGCTTTGTAAGTATTTTCCTGCTCTAATGTATATTCAGGAGAATCCAGATAGTAACAATAAGCACCCATGTACCGGCATTCTTCAGCATTTTTACTTGTTGGATAGGTATCTGCAAAGTATTTGAACTGATAACGGGCGGTCGTGTAATCTTTTAGTCTGTATAACGTATAAGCGTAGTAATAATTCAGGTCTTCAGCTTCAGTTCTTCCTCTATATTTCTGAGAAAGATCTTCAAATAAGATAAGGGCTTTTGAATAATCCTTCTTGTTATATAGTTTTATTGCCTCCTGGTATTTTTTGGCTACATCATTGCTGAGCCTGATTTTTTCAAAACGGCTTTTGCAACCTGCAATACTCAGGGCAATAACAGTAAAACTTAGTATAAAAACGTGTTTAATTTTAAACATTGTGCAAAGATAAGTTAATAATACGATAACGTCAATTAAAAATAATCGACCGCTAAGCTATATAAAGCCTTTTTATAAGTCAAGCTGTTAACATATTTTAACAAATAAATTCTCTGGATGCGGTTATCTGATTAATTAATGGCTAAAAATGGGATGGAAAGGCGGCTTCTATTGGGTTAAATAATTTTAATTATTCCCTGGTATGTATGCTGTACTTTAAATGTAGGTATTTAAATTTGTTGAAACAACAGATATTTGTTAGGGAATATAAGTTCGGGATCATCTAATAAAACCAGTTTTTTCAATTTGGAGACAGGAATAACACTGAGATTTTAAATCATCTATTGGTCAACGTATTTAAAGGCAAATTATGGAAGAAATTGAAATACCTACAGAACACCTTCATGAAACTATCCAGGAGAAATCAGAGGAGGCGTTAAAGGGAGCTGAAAATAAGTGGATAATGTATTTAGCGATATCTACTGCTTTGGTTGCTGTTTTTGCTGCTATCGCAGGATTAATGGCTGGACATCATTCGAATGAAGCATTAATTGAGCAAATAAAGGCTTCTGATCAGTGGGCTTATTACCAGTCGAAGGGTATTAAAGCAGAAATCAGGAGTCTGCAGATCAATGGCGCGGGTGATGCTGCCAAGATAGAGCAGTATAAAAAAGAACAGCAGGAAATAAAGAAGAGCGCTGTAACACATGAAAAATTATCTGAGGCTCATTTGGATAAACACGTGTCGTTAGCTAAAGCAGTTACTTTATTTCAAATAGCCATTGCTGTTTCTGCAATTTCAATTCTGACTAAAAGGAAGAGTTTATGGTATTTGGGACTCCTTTTTTCATTGGCAGGAATTTTATCATTCTTATATGGTATGATGTGATCTGACTGGTCTACTTATTATTTAAGATATACATGACTTATAATAAGTGTATCATTAACCTGAAGGCAGAGATTTCTCTGCCTTTTTTAGTTTACTATATATTAGACTTGATACTTTTGATATGAAATTATCTTTGATAAGCCAGATGTATATTATATAGGGGAGAAGCCAAAGTATCCCGGATCTATCATCTTCACGACGCAAATCAGTCATTTTTATCTCTATTCTTCTCTAAATTCCTCGTAATCAGACTGCTTTTGAGCTGAAGTAAAGTAAAAGCAGTAAAATAACGGTACGGGTCAAGCGAATCCAGTACAATTATAGTAGAGAAGTGCCACTGTAGTGTATTAGAACGACATTGAGACGACCTTGGAATGAGGTTAGAATGACTGTGGTCATTGCAAGGTCATTCCAACGTCATTCCAATCTCGTTCCAAGGTCATTCCAAGGCACTATTCAACACGGTTTCAACATATGTTCTTAAGGTCAAGGCCATGTTTTGGGTTTTTAACTATACTATATGGTATAATAGTGTTGTTTTGAAGGTGGGATTTCCCTGTTCGAGCAGGGCTTGCAGTGTTTTTTATTGTTTAAAGCGCCAGTAGTTATCGGTTGTAAAGGTTTCTGAGGTTTTTGAATCCGTAATCCCGGCCTGTTCTGGCTGCGAAGGAATTTAGTTTGAAGTATTTCGTGTTGGAAATCATGCAGTTAGGGAATGTATACAATTATTAGTGTGATATTGTTTGGAGGATGGGTTTATTTTCCTACTTTTGCATCCCGCTTCGGAGGAAGGGAAACAGAGAAAAAGATGAGTGCTGAGGATTGAAAGGATGTAAAGTAGAAGTGTTGTTAAGCTTCAGAAAGGAATTAAAACTTTCTAAAAATAAAAAAGAAAAAGCTTGACAAAACGAAAAAGATTTCTACCTTTGCAGTCCCAACAAAAACGGGAAGCTTTACAACGGATGTTGACAAGGCAATAACAACAAGACTGAAACAATGGTTAGCCTGAAAAAACTTTAAGAACATTAAGACTTAAGGAATTAGAAAGCGAAACATTGCAACATATAAAAGGCAACCGTGAGGTACTGCCGAGAAGTTCATTAAAGAGATGTCATTTACAAACGTAGCGAGGTAAACACGTACAAGTTCAAAGTACATGAGCCGCGCGAGTTTTTTAAGTCTATTCTGACAGACAAATAAGAATAAGACTATTATTAATACAAGTTAAGAATGGTCAGTGTTCAAACAACAACATT